>UQVJ01000016.1 GCA_900544455.1 uncultured Eggerthella sp.
CATCGGGGGGATTGCAAGGGGGGAATTGTAAAACTTTATGCACTATTTGGCGTTATCGTCATATAACACCAGGTCATAATCGGTTATTTGATTGTGGAGGAATTAAGGAGCAAGAACTGTTGCAATCATATCTATCAGTATCTCTTCTTGCCTACCCTTCTTCATGCGCACAAATATTCAACCTTATTAATGCTATCCTTCGCTTATATAGTTCAAACGAACTTGTGATTCGGGATTACTTAATTAGGAGGGAATTATTAATGAAGACCGAATTTTGCGACTTGCTCGACATCGAATACCCCATTATCCAGGGCGCCATGGCTCATATCACCGATGGAAAATTTGCTGCCGCCGTATCTAATGCTGGTGGCCTAGGTGTTATTCAGTGCGGATTCGATACGCCCGAATATATGCGTGAAGAGATTCAGACCGCGCGCTCCCTGACCGACAAGCCTTTTGCTGTTAATTTGATCATGGAAAACAACCGCATCGACGAGATCGCCGATGTCTGCATCGAAGAAGGCGTACAGATTTGCACGGTTTCCGCTGGAAACCCAGCAACCATCGTTCCCAAACTTGCAGAAGCGGGTATCAAAGCAATTGTTCTTGTGCCCCATGCTCGCGCTGCCAAGAAAATGGAAAAGCTTGGAGCTGCTGCGGTTATTTGCGAGGGAATTGAAGGCGGTGGCCACATCGGATCAATGACCACCCTTCCCCTCGTCGCCCAAGTGGTTGAAGCTGTAGATATCCCCGTTATCGCAGCGGGCGGCTTTGCTAACGGCAGAGGACTCCTCGCCGCTTTAGCCTTGGGTTGCGTCGGCATTCAAATGGGTACCATTTTCCTAACCTCTGATGAATGCACCGTATCTGATATATATAAGCAACTCATCGTCGACTCCAAAGACAACGCCACGGTGCTTTCCGGCATCCCGGGCAAGAAACAGGTTCGATGCATCAAGAACCCCTTCACCGACGGCTTCTGGGAAAAATACTACGCTGGAGCATCGGAAGAAGAGCTGAATGACTACTGCACGGGATCTATCGCACGTGCCCATAACGGCGACTACCAAAACGGTGCATTCTCTGCCGGCATGATTTCCCCCGTAATTACCGAGGTTAAGCCCGTTGCAAAAATCATTTCAGACGTAATGGAAGAAGCAGATGCCGCCTATGCTGAGCTCAAGCGCATCTATGGATAGTTGAGGTTATATGCCCGACCCCATTCTTAGCCCCTCTGAAAAGAAGCGACTAGAACAAGACGAGAAAACTGTGATGGCCATGGCAGCTATATATTGCCGTGGCCATCGCCACATTCGCGCTCAAGGAGACAGCCTATGCGATGAATGCGCAGAGGTTATAGAGTACTCCCTCGAAAGAACGCGACGCTGCCCGCACAAACATTGCGGAACCTGCGACACCTGCCCCACCCAATGCTATCGGCCTTCAATGAGGCAAAAAATCAAGGAAATAATGGCATACAGCGGACCGCGGATGATATTCCACCACCCGCTTATGGCCATACAACACGTATACCGCAAAAGGAAGAACTCCAAGGAAAGCCATGAGCACCATAGATGAAATCCTGGCCCACAACAAAACATTTGTCGAAGAAAAGGCCTATCTCAAATATTCAACCGATAAATACCCCGATAAAAAGCTAGCGATAGTAAGCTGCATGGACACACGCCTTACCGAGCTTTTACCAGCGGCATTGGGACTCAAGAACGGCGATGCCAAGATAATCAAAAACGCTGGCGGAGTGATATCCCACCCTTTCGGCAGTGTTATAAGAAGCTTGCTGGTAGCTGTTTTTGAGCTTGGCGTGAAAACGATCATGGTGGTTGGCCACAGCAATTGCGGTGCTCAACACATGAATTCCGATGACATGATCAGCCACATGCTGAATGCGGGGATCTCGCAAGACCACATCGATATGATGCATTACTGCGGCATCGATTTCGAAACATGGCTTCAAGGATTCGATGATGGAGAAGAAAGCGTCCGAGCCACTGTCCGAACTATTGCTCACCATCCCCTGATCCCAGAAACAATTACGGTACGCGGGTTTATCATCGACTCAACTACGGGAAAACTAACCCCTGTCGAGGAGTAGAGAACCATCATGAAAATAGGTTTTGTTGGCGCAGGAAAAGTCGGTTGCTCACTTGGACGCTACTTTGCGCAAAAGCACGAACTCGTTGGATTCGCCAGCAAAACCTACGCCTCTGCCGAAAAGGCGGCTCGGCTAACGGGATCTCAAGCATTCGAATCGCCAATAAGCCTCGCAGCCAAATGCGATGCCCTCTTCATAACCACGCCAGATGGGCAAATTGTGCCTACGTGGGAAGCAATTAAAGATTCAGATAACAACGAAGTTTTGAATGGGATGCTGATTTGCCACTGCAGCGGAGCTCTTCCCTCTTCCGAGCTTAGCGGATGCAGCGAAAAGGGAGCTTACGCTTATTCCATTCATCCCCTATTCGCGATCCCATCGAAAAGCACCAGCACCGAAGAACTGAAGAAGGCATTTTTTGCCATTGAGGGCGACGGTAGGAAGCTCGATGAAGCAATCTCGATAGTTGAAGCAATGGAAAATCCCTATCAGATTATCGAGACCGAACAAAAGGTACGCTATCACGCCGCAGCCGCAATGGCTTCAAATCATGTTATTGCACTCTACCGACTGTCCTGCGACGAATTGGTAAAATGCGGCTTCGATCCCGAAAGCGCAGAAAAGGCGCTTGCTCCCTTATTCCTGGGGAATGCCCAGCATGTAGCCAGCGAGGGAACCGTCGCTTCGCTTACGGGACCTGCCGAACGTGGAGACATGGCAACCATAGAAAAACACCTCGCGTGCCTTAGCGGGAAAACACGTGAGGTGTATCAGATCCTAAACGAAACCCTTCTTCGCATCGCGGAAGAAAAGCACCGGACAGCTAACTAGGTTTTGATTCGCCCCTGGCTTCGCTTGGAGGGTATGCCGTTCCATTTTGAGGCTGTTCCCCAGCCGACGATAAGCCCTCGGACAATTCGGAGGCTTGCGGTTCCGAATCGTCATTCTCATTAGAACCTTGGCTTATCCGCCCTGAACCGTGGGGCCCTTGGGCGGGTTGGGCAATAGACTCGCCCACGCCAGTAAAGGGGGCGGTCTGAACAAAACCAGAGGGAACGTCACTCGGAATAGGGCTAACGGACGATTCGCCGCCATACGCCACGCTAGAAACGTGGCTTGAGGCTGGAGCACACTGCGCAGCACAACATTGATCAGCGGAAACGCAATTGAAATTCTGCATGTCCATACGCTCAAAGGGCATTGGGTCTTCCTGGCCGCTCCAAAGGCTCACATCAAATTGGCGGGTCCAATAACCCAATGCGCGAAATACCAGCGCGTATTGAAAAGCAGAGGCAAATAACAGCAGCGCAAAAAATGCTGCACCCAAAAGGACAATCAAGACCGCAGCAACCATGGATGTCGACGAACCACTCGACATCAGCCAGATCAAGCCGCCACACATTAAAGCAAAAAACAGCACGAGAGCCATTGTGGAAATCGCGATAGCCATAGCGATCAAAATTGCCATTCCGACAATACGTAGCAGCCCAATGAAATCATGCTTCATCATCGCCCAAATCTTTTTAATCTGGAAACCCGATGATAGCGTCCCGTACAGAGAGACACGCATCGCTCCAACCCAGAAAAACAGAACCGCAAAGACCGACAGAACGACGCTGGCAGAGTTGCCAGCAAGCCAAATCATGGAGCCAAAGAGTGCTGGCACGTACGAGCCATACACGGTTGCGCCACCGAACGAAAAGCCGGCAAGCACGCCAATGAAACAGTTAGCAATCCCTGGAACCAGAGAAAATACCAGTGCAACAACGAAGATAAAGAAACCGCGCCTATAGAGGTTTCCGTCTTCGTTGACAAATATCTTTCTCGGAAGAGGGCGATGAACATTCCAAGCAATATCACGAGCCCATGAGAAGAGATACCCGTACACCACAACAATGCCAAAGACGGGAACAAGGCACAGCAAACCCAGACGAAGCATAATCAAAGCCCAACCAGGCGACTTTGTTACATCACCCCATGCTGCTGCAAAATAGCCTTTTTCCATTAAGGCTCCTTCCGTTATCAGTTCCCTGGAGCACTTTGTACATCCAGGAATGCCTTTCATTGCTTACCCTATATGCAAAGGCTCGACTTAACGATGAAACGCCCAAGGCGTTTCCAAGCTGCAACATAGAAACAGCGCCGGCAATTGACAAACCTCCGGGGCCATCGCATAAAAAAAGTGCCCAGCGGATAGCTGGGCACTTTAGAGAAGATACTCGAAAAAATGAGTTACTTCAGGGTTACAGCAGCGCCTGCCTCTTCGAGCTTAGCCTTGATTTCCTCAGCCTTGTCCTTAGCAACGCCTTCCTGTACAGGAGCGGGAGCAGACTCTACTACTTCCTTAGCTTCCTTCAGGCCGAGACCGGTGATCTCACGTACAGCCTTGATAACAGCGATCTTGTTGTCGCCGAAGCCCTCGAGAACAACGTCGAACTCGGACTTCTCAGCAGCAGCTTCGCCGCCAGCAGCAGGAGCGGCAGCAACAGCAACAGGAGCAGCAGCGGATACGCCAAAGGTATCCTCAATATCCTTTACCAGTTCAGAAGCCTCGAGCAGGGACATTTCCTTCAGAGCTTCGATGATCTCTTCGCGAGAAACAGCCATGTTAGTTTCCTTTCGTTGGGCTGCAAACCCTTATGATTGCAGCCGAAATTTCAAAATACTTGTTATGCAGCGATTTTCACGCTGCTAGGAACCCGCTTACGCAGCTTCCTTCTGGTCGGCAACGGCCTTGGTGACCTGAGCCAGACCACGGGGTACACCGTTGATAGCGGTAGCAAGACCCTGAGCAACACCGTTGATAGCAGCAGCAATGTGTGCGTAGAGCTCTTCGCGAGAAGGCAGAGAAGCGATAGCTTCAACCTCAGCGGCGCTTACAGCAGCGCCCTCCATCAAACCACCCTTGATTTCCAGGGTATCGTTGGTCTTGGAGAACTCCTTAACTGCCTTAGCAGCAGCGGCAACATCATCACCGGCGAATACGAATGCGCTAGGACCATGCAGCATGTCGTCGAGCGTAGGCAGCTCAGCGTCAGCGAGCGCGATGTGCATGAGGGTGTTCTTGTAAACCTTCATGGAAGCGCCTGCTTCGCGAACAGCCTGGCGAAGAGCCTGAGTCTCCTTTACGGTAAGACCACAAGCATCAACAACCCATACTGCACCTGCACCTTCGAGATCTTCCTTGATCTGTGCGAGCTTGGTTTCGTTCTTTACACTTGGCATATGTACACCTCCTTTATCTCAAACTCGGGTTCCGCCCCGAATGGGTGGAGTCGTGCTTGAGAAAAGAAACGACCCCTTCCGTCCTAAGACGCAGGGGCCGTAAAGCGCGATACTTATCGACCACCTCGGCGGGCCGCATAAAGCGATTAAACCTTTCGGTACCTGCTGTCTTGAGCAGCGGAACTATGTAAATAAATTACTGTTTTTAACAGCCCTTGTATTTTACTAAGAAGCAGATCGTCGTCAAGCATTTTTTCGTACAATTCCTTAAATCTTCCTTTTGCCGCCTAAGACCTCCCTTTGCCACCGCTCACTGACCACGATCAAGCGTCTACGGTCACGTCCTTGCTATTCGAGGGGTAAAGCTTGAACATTAATTTGTTTATCGAGAAAGGACCCCCATGAAAGTCGCGTTCTTCCCAGGGTGCATGGTTGACATGCTCTATCCAGAAGTGGGAATCGCTGCCGTTAATGTGCTTGAAAAACTCGGATGCGAAGTTGAGCTTCCCGATGATCAGGTATGCTGCGGCCAGCCCTTTTCAAATTCGGGCTACATTGAAGAAGCCAAGCCCATGATGAAAAAGGTTATCGACGCCTACAGCGGTTACGACACCATCGTTTCGCTCACTGGCTCCTGCGCTTGGGCGATCAAGGCCGAGTATCCTCATTTTTTTGCCGATGATGCCGAGTACAGCAAGAAAATCGCTGATCTAGCTCCGCGCATTTACGAATTTACCCAGTTCATTGTTGATGTTCTGGGTGTCACCAACGTTGGCGCTCACTTTGATGGCACGGTCACTTACCACAAGAGCTGCCATCTCACCCGCATGCTCGGCGTTGAAGAGCAGCCCCTCACCCTCCTGAAGAACGTAGAGGGGCTCAGCTACATCGAAATGCCCGAAGCTGATCGCTGCTGCGGGTTTGGCGGTACATTCAGCGTTAAAGAGCCCGAAGTTTCTGGACATATGGTTCAGGAAAAAGTTGCGTTCGCGCTTGCCACCGGCGCCGACTACCTCTGCGGTGCAGACCAGGCATGCCTCATGAATATCAAAGGCGCTCTCGATCGCCTCATTGAGCAAGGCGTTGTTTCCAGCAACATGAAGGTTATGCATATCGCACAAATCCTTGACTCTCGATTGGAGGCATAAGCAATGTCGATCATCTACGACGATGCACCCCTCGAGGACCGTATCCACCGTGCACTTTCCGATACGTTCAAACATCGCGCCATTGAAACCGCTCAGGACGTAATTACGGGTAAGCGCGACGCCCTTGTTGCGGAAGTAGACAACTGGGAAGATTTCCGCTCGCATGCCGCAGCCATTCGCGACCACGTGCTTGAAAACCTTGACTACTACGTTCGCCAATTTGCAACGAACGCGCAGAAGAACGGTGCGCAGGTGTATTTTGCCCCTACCGACAACGACGCGCTTGATTGCATCCTTAACATCTTCGAAGCCGAAGGCGCTAAAACCTGCGTGAAGTCAAAAAGCATGATGACCGAAGAAATCGGTCTCAACACGTTCCTGGAAGCACACGGAATCAAGCCGGTCGAAACCGACTGCGCCGAACACATCATCCAAACCGCTGGCAATGCGCCTTCACATATTGTTGTGCCGGCACTGCACTTCGACCGTACTTCCATCCGCAACCTCTACCATGAGCAAAAGGGCTATGAAGGAACCAACGATCCCGAGGAAATTACTCGCTTCCTTCGCAAAACGCTACGCCCCGAATTCATGAACGCCCCTATTGGCGTAACCGGCTGCAACTTCGGTGTTGCGGAAACGGGCTCTTGCACTCTTGTTTCCAACGAGGGCAACGCACGTATGGCTTCGAGCATCCCTGAAACTCAAATTGTTGTCATGGGCACCGAACGCATCGTGCCCGACCTGCGCTCCCTTGATGTAATGATGAAGCTTCTGGTGCGCAGCGCGGTTGGCGCCAAGATCTCCGGCTCGTTCTCCATCAATACGGGATGCCGTCGAGAAGGAGAAGCCGACGGCCCAAAGAATGTGCATATCGTAATCGTGAACAACGGACGTACCGACATTTTAGCTCATGAATTCCGCCCCATGCTCCGCTGCATCCGCTGCGGTGCTTGCATGAATTCCTGCCCCGTGTACCGTCACATCACCGGTCATGGATATGGCTCGATTTACCCAGGTCCCATGGGTGTTGTTTTAACTCCCTTGCTTGTTGGATACGAGAAAACAGCAAAACTGCCTTACGCATGCTCTTTGTGCGGACAATGCGCGGAAGTATGCCCTGTAAAGGTACCGCTTCCGAACCTCATTTCCCAACATCGACGCAACGTGGTAAACCAAGGCTACGTATCTCCTGTCGAAAAGGCTATTTTCACCGCCGCAGCTGCAACTTTCTCTAATCGTGTTACCTATGGAGCACTTACAGCAGCGGCGGCACCCGCAATGAAGATCATGACCGGCAAAACAAACCAGCTTGATCGCGGCAGCACCTGGATTCCTGTTCTCAACGGCTGGCTGGCATCGCGCAATCTCGACACGATGAGCAGCAAAAAGTTCCGTTCTTGGTTTGCGGAGCATAAAAAACAAGTTGAGGAGCAGAAGCGCGTCGAAACCGCTCAAGCCCTCACCGATGCCTGCCGCAACAACGCTAACCGAGAGGAGAACTAATGAGCACAGTAAGTCTTGATGAATTCCTGAAGCCCATCTCCCAAGCGCTTGGCCGCACCGAACCTCCTGCAACCGTCGAGCCCTGCGAAGCAACCAGGGCACCGCTGCCTGGAGATTACCGCGATTACTCTACCGAAGAGCTTGCTCGATGGTTTACCGATGAAGCAACCAAAATGGGTACCATTGTTCGCGAAGCAAAGCCGGAAGAAGTGTCTCAGGTTGTGCTCGATTTAGTGAACGAAATCGGCCAGGGCGGACATATTGTTTATTCCGACGTTCCCGAGATCGACGGCTTCGGCATTCCAGAGGTATTGAACAACGCTTCCTTCGAAGCCGTTCGATGGAACCCTACTAGCAGGGAAAAGAGCATGGGACGCGCCGAGAGCGCCGATGTTGGCATCACCTTCGCCTCAGCAGGCATCGCAGAAACCGCCACGATCATGCAGCGCTGCACGGAGAAGTCCGGACGCGCCGTGTGCCTTCTGCCCATCGGCCACATTGCTCTGCTGCGCAAGAGCACCATCTTTCCTTACATGACCCAGCTCATGGATGATTGGGAGAATCGAATCGCCGAAGGCGAGGAAATGCCTTCTAACGTCACCTTTATCAGCGGCCCTTCGAACACCGCCGATATTGAGTTGGTTCGCGTTGTAGGCGTTCATGGCCCTGTTTATGCAAGCGTAGTCCTTATCGACGACTAAAACTCTCAGAAAGCAGTTCCACGGATACCTCCTAAGCGAGTTGGACATCTAATGCAGGACCTGGAATGAACCTCATTCCAGGTCCTTTTTGCATCTGCGTTCACGCAATATGAGAGAACTGTTTTTTCGCGGTATCCACTCACAAAAAAGGGACCCTGATCAAACAGGGTCCCTTAATCCGTTTAGCGGAATGCGCCTTTTCCTTAGGCAGAAGCGCTAGAGCCACCGGCATCATTACCAGCACTCGTAGCCTGAGATACCGCAGAAACAGTAGCAACATCGCCATTGTCGCCACTTACCGTCAAGGTTACGCTGTCGCCTTCTTTGAAGCGTACAATATCGACCACGTTGGCGACAGGACAATCATAGAGCGTGCCATCTCCATTGAGCATGACGTAGTAATGGGAATTACCGTCAAGAACCACAGGAGAAATCAGCGAAATAGTGCCGGTCGCTGTTCCGTCCGCCTTAGTTGCCTTGCCGGAATTATCGTCAGTCGAAACGCCATTAGCACGGAGCAGCTTCTTGTACGACTTTTCAGTTTCTTCAAGCGTGTCACCTACTGCTACATTCTGGTAGCGTTGAATGTCGATCATCGCATACTTCTTAACCAGACCCGCGTTGTCCTTCAAGGCCATGAAGTAGGTAGGCTGATTATCTACATTGATCAACAGCGGGAAAGTAGATTCATACTTAAGATTTTGAACCTGGCCCTCTGCTGAGCTCATTGCAGATTCTTCGGTTGCACCAGCAACTGGGTAGAACTTGGATTCAGCGGTACGCTGATTGATAAGAACGAAGCCAATAATGGAATTATCCGCAGTTGCCGAAGTTACGCCGGAGTATACCCAAACGTCATCGTCCTTGGCGATGTAGTTGTAGCCAAGCTGGCCATCGGAACCAGGAGTGGTCTGCTTAACACCGCTCTGACCCAACCAGGAGTTAATCCAGCCACCGGAAAGCGCGCCGCTCCAGTTGTACTGCTGAATCAGCAAGTCGGCGGGATATGCTCGGTCAACCCACTGGGGCACTTCGTCGATCGCAAGATCTTGGCATTCGCCCGTGCTCGCATCGCAGAGAACAACACGTGAAACGGTTTCGCCACCGAACAGACCAACCGTGTAGTCGATTACCGGATAGATCCAATACGGCTTGCCACTGTCATCGATCTCGAACGATTTTTCACCAAAGATGTAGAACGGATGGCTCAATTGCACATGACGGTCAACATTATTGAAGAAAGGATCGGAATCGGAATAATAGATCGGATCTTCAAGGCGAACAATCTGGGTATCCTGAGTGCTCATATTGACGATAACGTAAGCAGGAATGCCCGTATCGTGGTTGGACCACCATTTGAACACGTCAGCATAGTTGAGCGGGCTAACACGAACTGGTGCATCCTGATAATTGATCTGGGAGTACAGGTCGGAAATCTCGAACTGGCTAACATAGTCGGCCATTGTACCCATAGTGCGGTTGCCCAACAGAACTGCGGAATCGCGATCGATAAACGGAATGGTTGAATAATCCGCCTGCTCGATATCCGTAGCGAAGTCTCCATCCTCTGTGTTGAGAATGGTAGAGTACTTTTCCGCATTACCAGGGAACAAGGTCAGAGAGGCAACAGCACCCAAAACGCCAACGAGCGCGATAATTACAGGAACGACCATCAAACCCTTAAAGCGCTTTGCCTTCTTTTCGTTCTTCTCACGTTTGCCCATCCCGCGCTCGTAAATCTGATGGAAGATAAAGAACACTAAAAAGGCCGGGAACAGCACAAAAATGGTGAGGAACATCCAGAGATCGACGCTGTGGATGTTGATTGGCGGATGGAACCACCAGTAGCAAAATGCTGCGATGATAAGAATTACGACAGCTAAAACAACAAGTGCTTTCTTGCTCATTTGAGCAAAACGGGTTCGCAGCATCTCGAATTCGCTGCCCCCACGATGTCCACCGGCACTGGGTCCTTGCGAACCACCTGCACCGCCAGCACCACCGCCAAATTGATTCAGCAAGTCGGCCCAACTCATGGGTCCTTGTTGATTAGGATCCGGCATAGGTCTCCTCCCTCGGTTTGTATATAACAAACAATTGTATAGGAAGCGGCATTATATACGAAACAAAAAAGCGAGACCCGAGGTTAAACTTACCCGGATCTCGCTTCCTTGCACTTCCGCGTGTTATTTAGGAAAGCTGGCGCAACACGTACTGCAGAATGCCACCGTTGTAGTAATAGCTTCCTTCGGTTGGCGTATCGATTCTTACGATAGCGGTGAAATCGATGCTGCTGCCGTCTGGCTTTTTCGCCGTAACGGCAACATGGCTCGGCTTCGGCAAGCCCCCAGAAAAGTCTACTTCACCAACGGTAATACGCTCAGTTCCATCAAGACCCAAGCTTTCGGCATTCTGGCCTTCCTCAAATTGCAGGGGAAGAATACCCATGCCAATAAGATTGGAGCGATGGATTCGCTCGAAGCTTTCAGCAAATGCGGCACGAATGCCCTGAAGCATCGGCCCCTTTGCGGCCCAGTCGCGTGACGATCCGCTACCGTACATCTTTCCCGCCAGAACAACCAAATCGGAGCCTTCCTGTTGGTAATGCTCGGCAGCGTCATAGACGGCCTTGATTTCACCATCGATAAGGTCGCGAGTCCAACCGCCACGCTTCCCTTCGGCAAGCTTGTTCTGCAGCTTCACGTTGGCAAATGCGCCACGCATCATCACCTCATGGTTGCCTCGTCGAGCTCCGTACGTGTTGAAATCCTCTTTTTCAACACCATGGTTCTCAAGGTAACGCGCCGCGGGGGAATCATCGGCAATAGATCCTGCAGGAGAAATATGGTCAGTTGTAATGAAGTCGCCAAGGTTGAGCAGCACGCGAGCATTCTCTATGTTCTTTGGCGCTACAGGATCCTTCCCCATGCCGTTAAAGTAGGGGGCGCGACGAACGTACGTGGAATCGGGGTCCCACGCAAACACATCGCTTGCCTCCTTGCCAAGCGACTGCCACCTTTCATCTCCGTCGAACAGGCCCGCTGCGGCTCGGTCAAACACTTCCCTAGTACGGCTCTTCTCGAGAAGATAGGAAACCTCTTCTTCGTCGGGCCAAATATCTTTGAGGTAGATGTTGTTGCCTTCCGCATCAGTGCCAAGCGCTTCGGTTTCAAAATCAAAATCGATCGTACCCGCAAGCGAATAAGCAATAACCAGCGCAGGTGCGCATAGATAGTTCTGGGACACGTCTGGCGAAATACGGCCTTCAAAATTACGGTTGCCCGAAAGCACGCTGGCCAGCTCAACTTCATTGGCAATGTCGTGCATTCCCGGTAAAACCGGACCCGAATTGCCAATACAGCTCATGCAACCAAATCCGCACGTGTAAAAACCAAGGTCACGAAGCGCCGGCATAAGACCCGCAGCATCCAGGATGTCCTCTGTTGCACGACTACCAGGCGCCAAAATCGTCTTAACCCATGGCTTCGGACGCAGACCAGCTTTGCTGGCATTTCTCGCCAGCACGCCAGCAGAGATCATCATGCTTGCATCTGTTGCCGTGGTGCAGCTGGTAACGGCAGCAATAGCCAATGCACCATGGGTGATTTCGTAGCTTTGACCCAACACATCAACTGAAACCTTCTTGCCAGTATCAAGCGAACGCTCACCGCATAGCTGGTTGAAGCGAATCTTGACATCTGCCAAATCAATACGGTCGTGTGGGCGAGATGGGCCAGCAACACTGCGCTGAATCTTCGAAAGATCGAGCTCAAGCACCTTGGAATAAGTTCGGGGTTCACGCTGCGGATCATTCCAAAAACCCTGAGCCTTCGCATAGGATTCCACCAAAGCAATCTGCTCTGCACTACGGCCGGTAAGCTCAAGATAATCAAGCGTTTTTTGGTCAACGGGGAACAAAGTGCACGTTGCACCGTACTCGGGCGTCATGTTCGAAATACATGCACGCTGAGTAGCGTTCAGACTATCGAGACCTTCGCCGAAGCATTCGACGAAACAGCCAACAACCCCCTCCGCACGCAGCATCTGGGCAAAGGTAAGAGACACGTCCATAGCGCTCACCCCAGGCTGAAGAGAGCCCAAAAGCTTGATACCTATTACGCGTGGCACCAATGTGGTAATGGGCTGGCCTAGAGCCGCTGCTTCCGCCTCGATGCCGCCAACACCCCAACCGAGTACGCCAATACCGTTAGCGGTAGGCGTATGCGAGTCAGTGCCTACGAGCGTGTCGAAATACGCAATCGGCCCTTCCCCGCTATCCTTGGTCATGGCCACCGATGCAAAACGCTCGATGTTCAGCTGGTGGCAGATACCGGCTCCAGGTGGAACAATACGTACATTCTCGAATGATTCCTGGGCCCATTTGAGGAACTCGTAACGCTCTTTATTGCGATCAAACTCCAGTTCCATGTTCTTTTGCAGTGCGCCTGCGCAACCTGCCTCATCGGCGATAACCGAGTGATCGATAACCAGATCGCACTGAACCTGAGGATTGATGGTTTTGGGATCCCCGCCGAGATCCATGCACGCTTCACGCATAACCGCGAAATCAACGAAAACGGGTACACCAGTAAAATCCTGAAACAGAACACGAGCTGGGCTGAACTCGATTTCGCTACCAACTTCCCCAGAAAGCCCTGCCTCAACCAAGCGTTGAGCCAATTCGCTCGCACGATCATCGGACTCAGCATTACGAAGAATGTTCTCAAGCAGAACCGTTAGAGAAAACGGAAGCTTCTCGTAACCCGCAACACGGTTCACTGGGTAATACGTATAGCTTACGTTTCCGACCTTCAGAACATCGGAACGACTTGACATAAATACTCCTTTTACAACTGCGACAAATGAAGCAAACGATAGGTTAGCCTAACGCCGCAAATTTACACTAAAGTTAATTGACTCGCCTTACGCAGGGCAAGCAAGAGCCGAGATCAGTTCGTCAGTAAACTGAGTACAAGAAGCTGCTGGCTTGTCGGATCCCGTTGCCTTACGGATATCAGCAGTCAACACCTCGCCCCCAGCATACACCTTGCGAACCGCATCACGAATGCGCTGAGCAGCGTCAAGCTCTCCGATATGATCGAGCATCATTGCGGCAGAAAGAATCTCTGCGGTGGGGTTGCAGATATTCTTTCCTGCAATATCAGGGGCAGAACCATGCACAGCCTCGAAAATAGCGTACTCGGGACCAATATTGGCTCCCGGTGCAATACCCAAGCCGCCAACAAGACCCGCACAGAGATCGCTCGCGATATCACCATAAAGATTAGGGAACACAATCACGTCAAACTGCGAGGGGTCCATAACAAGATTCATGCAGAACGCATCGATGATATTGTCGTTGAAATCGACACTATCCTCGTAATCGGCAGCAACCTCCCTTGCAGTTCGCAAGAACAAACCATCGGAATGCTTCATGATGTTAGCCTTATGAGCTGCCGTTACCTTCTTTCGACCGTGCTTAACCGCATAATCAAATGCATAGCGAACGATATTCTGCGAAGCGGTTACCGAGATGGGCTTAATTGATATTCCAGAATCAGAGCGAATAACACCTGCATTATGTTCCTTGCAGAACTCAATCAGCTCAGTGGCCTCTTTGCTACCTTCTTCAAATTCGATACCAGCATAAAGATCTTCCGAATTTTCACGAACGATAACAAGATCAACATCCTGGTAACGGCCGCCGGCTCCAGGAATCGAAAGCACAGGACGAAGGCAAACATTGAGATTCAGGGTTTTACGAAGCGCGACATTCACACTGCGAAAACCAGTACCAACAGGGGTGGTAATAGGGCCCTTGATCGCTACTTTGTTGCGACGGACCGCATCGATAGTTGACTCAGGCAGCGGCGTACCGCATGAGTCCATCATATGAGCACCCGCTTCAGCAATCTCCCATTCGATATCGACACCACAAGCCTCAACCACTCGCCTCATTGCCGCAGTTGTTTCAAGACCGATGCCATCACCAGGAATAAGCGTTACGGTGTGCTTTGCCATGGATATTCTCCTTGCTCGAAATACATAAGGACCAACATTCGGTGAGAAATGTTGGTCCTTTTATCCTAGTATTAAAATAGATTTTGTGGTGCAACAAATTTAAATTTAACGTAGCTGTAGCGATGAACGGGTTACGAAAGAACCTCGATGATTTGCTGGCTGCGGCGCTTTAAGGCGCCCTTACCATGCTCGGCGTCAAATTTCACACGCTCGGCAAGGCCTTCTTTCACCTCAGAGGCAATCTTCCCATCAGCGAAGGACGTCAGAGCGATAAGCATATCCTGATACTCATAGTCACCGTGATAGCACTGAATAGCTTCATCGAGAAGAGGCCAAACTTTCTGGGAACGATTTTCGGTCGTCGAGCCTAATGCACACAAGAAGCGTAGAGCAGCAAGGCGAACAAAGCCATTATCTTCGTCAAAAAGCGCAGCTTCAGCGCCTGCAAGAGCCTTATCGCAAGCACGAGAGTCGATAGGAACAAGCTCGGTAAGGACATCCAAAGACTCCCATCGAGTTTGAGCTTCAGGGCGATTCAAGGCATCGATAAACTCGTCGGCATGCGAGGCAAGTTTTTCGGGATCGATTTTTGCAACCTGAGCAAGCACGGATGAGGCATTCTGCCTTACACGACGCGAAGGACCCGCCAATGCTGCCACGATTCCCTCAAGCATTCCTTCTGCTTTAAGTACCTCAGCAGCGAGTTCCTTCGTGTTCTGGGTTTTTTCGCTCATTCCATCCTCCATTCGGCGCATGCACACCCTAGTACTCATATTGGGGAAATATGAGAATATAATCTTCCAAATTCATTATAGCTTGCCGCCATTAACAGGCTTTTATCTACTATTTTTGGGGCAAAATAAGCAGATTGTCTACAAAATAAAAAGGCACCCCACAGGGTGCCTTTCAGTCATTTGGTAAGCGAAGTTACTGAGCTTCGGTGTAGTTGCGGTTTACGGAGCTGTCTACCGGAACACCAGGGCCCATGGTAGATACAACCGTAACAGACTTAACATAACGGCCCTTAGCAGAAGCGGGCTTCATACGAAGGATCTCGTCGTAAATAGCGCCATAGTTCTCAGCGAGCTGCTCAGCAGTGAAAGAGCACTTGCCGATGATTACATGGCAGATGCCGTAACGGTCAGCACGATACTCTACGCGGCCACCCTTGAGCTCCTTGATTGCCTTAGCAACGTCAGGGGTAACAGTGCCGAGCTTGGGGTTAGGCATAAGACCACGAGGGCCGAGAACCTTACCCAAACGACCAACCTTAGCCATCTGATCAGGAGTAGCAACTGCAGCATCAAAGTTAATGTTGCCAGCCTGGATTTCAGCAACGAGATCATCGGAGCCAACAATGTCAGCACCGGCTTCCTCTGCTGCACGTGCTGCGTCGCCCTCAGCAAATACTGCTACGCGAACAGTTTTACCAGAACCGTTGGGGAGGCTAACGGTACCACGGAGCTGCTGATCAGCCTGACGGGTATCGATACCAAGACGGAAATGAGCCTCTACCGTTTCGTCAAAGTTAGCAGTAGCGATTTCCTTTACGAGGGCAACAGCCTCGAGAGGAGCATAGGACTTACCAGCTTCGATCTTTGCAGCTGCTTCCTTGTACTTCTTAGAAAGTGCCATTTGAAAATTCCTTTCGTGGTTTTAACGAACCGTGCTTCTAGCGGTTCTTCCACCCAATGCCAAAAACGGCAGTTGGATAAAATGCTTATTCAGCGGATTCGCCCTGGAGAAGAGCCTGGAGACGACGAGTAACCTTGTATTCCTTCTTAGGAGCACGGCCTTCGATAGTTACGCCCATGGAACGAGCGGTACCAGCTACGATCTCCATTGCAGCCTCGATGTCGTTTGCATTGAGGTCGGGCATCTTGATCTCAGCGATTTCACGGAGCTGCTCAACGGAAAGTTCGCCAACCTTCTTGAGCTGCGGGATACCAGAAGCGCTCTTGAGACCAAGCTTTTCCTTGATCAAGAATGCAGCCGGAGGGGTCTTGCATACGAAATCAAAGGTCTTATCTTCGTAAATGGTGATCTCTACAGGGATGATGGTGCCGGACTTGTCCTGCGTAGCGGCATTGAATGCCTGGCAGAACTGCATGATGTTAACGCCCTGTGCACCAAGTGCAGGACCAACCGGAGGAGCGGGGTTTGCAGCGCCAGCAGGAATCTGGAGCTTTACAAAACCCGTTACATTCTTCTCAGCCATTTCAGTAAAATCCTTTCAACTGAAATATCTTGCTTACCAGTTTATGACAAGCGCCTCCACGAGAAGCCCCGTCCACATACGGGCGCGTGAGACGCATTGCATT
Organism: uncultured Eggerthella sp.; assembly: GCA_900544455.1. Lineage (GTDB taxonomy): Bacteria > Actinomycetota > Coriobacteriia > Coriobacteriales > Eggerthellaceae > Anaerotardibacter. The sequence goes on from UQVJ01000016.1 coordinate 17,036, forward strand.
CAAGATTAAATAGTAGCCACCTGATCGAACGAAAGTTCAACCGGAGTTTCACGGCCAAAGATGGAAACCATAACCTTGACCTTGCCAGATTCAGGGGATACTTCAGAGACAACACCGTCGAACTCCGACAATGGACCAGAAACGACCTTTACCGTTTGTCCAACCTCGAGGCTAGTGGAAGTGATCTTCTTAGGAGCCTCATGGGAAGTACGTTTCATAATCTTGTTGTACTCTTCGCGCGTAAGTGGAGCAGGATTGCCCTGACTGCCAACAAAACCCGTTACGCCCGGGGTGTTACGAACTGCAGCCCAGCTGCGATCGTCAAGTTCCATGCGGACGAGCACATAACCAGGAAATACCTTTTTATCGCTCTCCACACGACGTCCGCCTTCTTTAATCTCGGTTACCGTTTCGGTAGGAATCTGAATAGCGAACACATTGTTTTCGAGACCCATAGTCTCGATGCGGGTCTCGAGGTTTTTCTTCACCTTGTTCTCATAGCCAGAGTACGTGTGAAGGACATACCATTTCTTCGTCATGGATTATTTAAGCCCCCAAACCAGACAGACTCGATATCGCAAGAAGGATGGGGGTTACTACCCAGTCATCGAGGATAGTGACGAAGACACCAAAGAACAGCAAAGCCAGAACAACAACGCCAGTCCACTGAAGGACGTCCTGCTTTGTAGGCCACGTTACGCGACGCATCTCAGAACGAACCGCGGAAAGGAAAGCAAAGCGCTTTTTCTTGGGCTTCGCGTCAGCCTTCTTCGGCTGATTCTGCGAAGAGGTTGCCTTTGCAGCAGCCTTGGTAGAGGAAGAATTCTTGCCGAAGCCGAAACGCTTCTTAGACTCCTCTTCTACTACCGGGGTGACCTCAGCCTGCTTTGCACGCTCTTTTTTTGCGGCACGATTAGCAGATGCTTTGGCCCTCTGTGTTTTTGACTTCTTTGCCATACAACTTCCTGCTCTGGAAATTACTACTCTCTATACGCCAAACAAGCAGCTTCATGGAGCTGCTCATTAACAAGCTGGCAGGCCAGGAGGGACTCGAACCCCCAACATGCGGTTTTGGAGACCGCCGCTCTACCAATTGGAGCTACTGGCCTATTTCAGTTTCCGAATCTCTAGCGAGTTTCCTTGTGCAGGGTATGGGAACCACACCACTTGCAATACTTCTTGAACTCAATACGATCGGGATTATTCTGCTTGTTCTTCTTGGTCGTATAGTTTCGACGCTTGCATTCAGTGCATGCAAGGGTGACCAAAGTACGCATCAATTCTCCTTTAAATTACGTATTAGCATTGCTTGACATTAGCACATGATTAATAAGGAGGGGAGTCTGCGCTGCAGACTCCCCTACCGAATTCACAAAGATCGTGTTATTTGATGATCTTGGTTACACGACCGGAGCCAACGGTGCGGCCGCCTTCGCGGATAGCGAAGCGGAGGCCTTCCTCCATAGCTACGGGATGAATGAGTTCAGCCGTGATGGTTACATTGTCGCCAGGCATAACCATTTCGGTGCCCTCGGGGAGATGTGCAACACCGGTGATGTCGGTGGTGCGGAAGTAGAACTGAGGACGATAGCCATCGAAGAACGGAGTATGGCGGCCACCTTCGTCCTTGGTAAGGATATAAACCTGACCCTCAAATACCTGGTGAGGAGTTACAGAACCGGGCTTGCAGAGAACCTGGCCACGCAGGATATCCTCACGCTTGATGCCACGGAGCAGACAACCGATGTTGTCGCCAGCCTGAGCCTCGTCAAGCAGCTTGCGGAACATTTCGATGCCGGTGCAAACGGTCTTCTCGGTATCCTTGATACCAACGATTTCGAGTTCGTCGTTTACATGCAGAACGCCGCGCTCAACACGACCAGTAGCAACGGTGCCACGACCGGTGATGGTCATGGTGTCCTCAACAGCCATCAGGAAGGGCTTGTCGATAGCACGCTCGGGAGTAGGAATGTGCTCATCTACAGCATCCATGAGCTCCCAGATCTTGTCCTGCCATTCCTTGTCGCCTTCGAGGGCCTTAAGAGCGGAACCGCGAATAATCGGGCAATCCTCGAAGCCGTAGGAATCGAGAAGCTCGGTTACTTCCATCTCAACGAGCTCAAGGAGCTCTTCGTCGTCAACCATGTCGCACTTGTTCAGGAAAACAACGATGTAGGGAACGCCAACCTGACGAGCGAGCAGGATGTGCTCACGAGTCTGAGCCATAGGGCCGTCGGTTGCAGCGATAACGAGGATAGCGCCGTCCATCTGAGCAGCACCGGTGATCATGTTCTTGACGTAGTCAGCATGGCCGGGGCAGTCAACGTGTGCATAGTGGCGCTTGTCGGTTTCGTACTCAATGTGAGAAATAGAAATGGTAATGCCGCGCTCGCGCTCTTCAGGAGCCTTGTCGATGTTCTCGAATGCGGTAAAGTTTGCGGTTGCAGTACCGTGAGAACCATCATTGCTGGACAAGGTCTTGGAAATTGCAGCAGTCAGCGTGGTCTTGCCGTGGTCAACGTGGCCGATAGTACCAATGTTAACATGCGGCTTAGAACGCTCGAACTTCTCCTTAGACATTATTCCTCCTTATTGGTGGGAATGCACAAATTCGCCTTGGTAGGCGATTTTGTAAACGATAAAGTAAAAGCTTACCGTGCGTAAGCGGAAAATTTGGTAGCGGTGACTGGATTCGAACCAGTGACGCCACGGGTATGAACCGTGTGCTCTAACCAACTGAGCTACACCGCCAAAATGGTGCCCACAAGCAGACTCGAACTGCTGACCTCTTCGTTACCAACGAAGTGCTCTACCTGCTGAGCTATATGGGCGAGATGGTGGGAGTGCAAGGATTCGAACCTTGGAAGGCTGAGCCAACGGATTTACAGTCCGTCCCATTTGACCGCTCTGGAACACTCCCGAATTCGCTTGTAATCATGTGCAATTTTCAAGCTGCTGCTCGGTTCGAACGTTGTTTCCGTTCAAGCGAGCAAGGGAATAATACGCTAGGTATCCACCCCGTGTCAACACTTTACACGCCCCCGGGCATGTCCATATGGCATCTTTTTTCACATACCGTTTCAAATTGTCATAAAACCCCAGGTCAAACTCATTTTATTTACCTTTCTCATTTCGCAAAAAAACGGCTGATCCGAGGTTAGATCAGCCGTTTTCCAAAAACTTTTTTCAAAAAATATTTTTCAGTAACAGCGCAATTTAGCAGTCAGCTTCCAGGTATGAATCGAACTCGTCGGTCACTTCCTTAGACGGAGCCTTGGTAAGAAGCGAGACCGCAATGATGGCAATGAGGCTCAACACGAATGCAGGCAAAAGCTCATATACTGCGAAGAAACCGCCAAGCGGCTTTATGAACGTATGCCATACCAAAACCGCAATAGCGCCCGTCAGCATTCCCGCCAAGGCACCCTGCAGATTAGTTCGACGCCAATAAAGGCTCATGATGATCAGCGGACCAAACGAAGCACCGAAACCTGCCCACGCGTACGAAACCACCTGGAAGATGGACGAGTTCTCATCGAGCGCGATAACAATACCGAACAGGAGCACGGCAACCAAAGTAAGTCGGGCAACGATCATCACCTGAGAGTCGGTAGCATCCTTCTTGATCAATCCCCTATAGATGTTCTCCGCAACTGCCGAACCGGAGATAAGCAAGTAGGAAGACGAAGAAGACATTGACGCTGCAAAGATGCCGGAAACCACAAGACCGCACATGAAAGAGGGCAAGATCATATTTGAAAGAACAATGAAGACACTCTCCGCACTTGCCTGTGTGAGGAATTCCGTGGGAATGACTGCTCGACCAATCAGGCCAATAGACACCGCACTGAACAAGGAGATTACAACCCACACCGTTGCGATACGACGAGACTTACGTAGCTCGCAAGAATGGGTGGCGCTCATAAAGCGGATAAGAACCTGCGGCATACCAAAGTATCCCAATCCCCATGCCAGACCAGAAACGATAGTAACCATGCCATAGGATCCCGCTTCGCCGAACAACGGCGCTCCGCCTTCAACTATCTGTTTGCCACTTTCGTCCAAAATAGGCGTTGCGATCTCGGTTCCCGAGAGGAAGCCAGGAATCGACTGCAAGAATGCAACAGTATTGTCGATACCACCAGCAGCAGTGATGGAACCAACCAGAACGACCACCAATGCGCAAATCATAATGCTGCCCTGGATAAGGTCGGTGGTGCAAACGGAAAGATATCCGCCCACAAATGTATAGAGGAACACGATCAAGGCGCCAAGAACCATCATGGTTGCGTAATCGAGACCGAACAGCGTAGCAAACAGCTTGCCGCATGTTACGAAGCAGCTACCTACATAGATAGAGAAGAACAACAGGATGACTAATGCAGAAATGGTCATAAGGATGTTCTTGGAATCATGGAATCGATTAGAGAAGTAATCGGGAAGCGTAATGGAGTTGTTAGCAACTTGCGAGTACTTGCGCAAACGCTTAGAAACAAACAACCAATTAAGGTAGGTACCAATCGCCAGGCCGATAGCCGTCCACATTGCATCAGACGCACCCGTGAAATAGGCCACACCAGGAAGGCCCATAAGCAACCAACCCGACATGTCGGATGCCTCAGCAGAAAGCGCAGTGAGCCAAGGGCCTAGCCTGCGCCCTCCTAAGAAGTAATTCTCCGTTGATTGGTTCGACTTCTTCGCGTACACGAAGCCGATAACCACGACAACGATGAAATAGAGGAGCATTGCAAGCAATACCCAGAAATCGTGAGATACCATACCGTTCGCTTTCCGTTTTCCCGTGCTGAGCAAAAACCCAGCGGCTTCACCTAACGCTGCGATAGAAACACAGCACTACGCACTTTAGTACGCAATAGTGACGGATTATACGACAAGCATGATTCGATTGGGTTAACGGAGTGCTAGAACGGCTTTTTCGGTAACGGAACCCTAGCAGTTGCGCTTCAGCCAAACACGCAGCTCATTTTCCATACGCTCGAACTCCGCCTTGGTTCTTTCGTTGGAAAAGCCTTCTTCTAACCCCAAGGGCTTCTTTGCAATTTCGAAGATTTCGCCCTGCTCCACCAAAATCTTACGGCTCTCAGCATAGGTGAGATCAAAGGCGAAGCAAAGAAAACCCACAACGTAATCGGCAGGAAAAACCCGATCATTGCGCTTTACGCAACGACGCTCGGCAAACGCCTCGAGCACCGAGGAGGAAAGCCTGCTTTGGCGCAATGCGTCGAGAGAAACGCCCAGAATAGTATCTGCATCACTAAGGCTGATGGTGTGAAGGATATCGAGCTTGTCGGCATCGCGCACGATGTTGCAGAAGCGCCGCGTTCTATCGGGCAAATCATCAGGCAGGCGATAGTCACTATGAGTGGCTATCGCGGCATGAATCAGCTGGTCTTCTTTGGACCCCTCAACAAAATCCCTCATCCGCACCTTTCCAGGGGCAAGCCCGGCAAAAAGAGCAATGCCAGGATTTCGGCGCGCAACCTGTCCGCAGGGTGATTCGGGGGCTACTTCGAATGGGGGCATCCCAGCAGGCTGGCTGAACAACACTTCAGCACCCAATTTGGCATGGTTGGTTGAGTGCGCGTCCAAAAACGTACCCCAACGACGCAGCTGCTCAAATCGACCCATATCATGCAGCAAGCCTATCGTCCACGCCAGGTCAAGATCATCCTGCTTCAAACCATTGCTCTCGGCAATCCGCTCGCACAAACCGGCAACCCTCTTTGAGTGCTCGATCTTCAATGCTATGCGCTGATTGCAGGAATCGTATGCCTCAACGTAATCGGAGAATGCCTGCTGGACTTTGCTGCGATCGATTTTCATTTCAGCCCTCTTTCTTCCTCTCTAAGCTTACTCTTGCTCGAACCGCAGAACCCACAGAAACCTGTAACTTCAATACCTGATACTTGCCGCGCCAGAATACAAAAAAGCGCGCCCCAACAGGAGCGCGCTTGATGAGTGCTTGCTAGGTTGGCGCTTATGCCTCGAGGAGCTTTTCCACGGAAGCAAGCTTAACGCAACAAACAAATACCTTCAGCGCCGACTCGAGCTCTTCCAGCGGAGGAAGAGTAGGAGCGATACGGATGTTGGAATCCCTGGGATCGTTCTTGTAGGGATAGGTAGCGCCGGCGCCCGTCATGGTAACGCCAGCTTCCTTAGCCATAGCAACGATGTGCTTTGCGGTTCCTTCAGGAGCATCGAACGAAACGAAGTAACCTCCGCGAGGATTGCTCCAAGAACCACAACCCGTGCCAGCCAAGCCTTCTTCCAGCATCTTCAGAACCAGCTCGAACTTCGGGCGGATGATGGAAGCGTGCTTTGCCATGTGGGCAGCGATGCCGTCAGCATCCTTGAGGAAACGAACGTGGCGCATCTGATTCAGCTTGTCGTGGCCGATGGTCTGAACGCCCATGCGCTTCTTGATTTCAGCAACGTTTTCGGGGCTTGCAGCCATAGCGGCAATGCCTGCACCAGGGAACGTTACCTTGGAAGTGGAAGCAAATTTGAAGTAACGGTTGGGATTGCCAGCCTCGGTGCAGGCCTTGGCAATATCGAGAAGTTGGTCCTGCTGTGCAGCATCATCATAAAGATGATGCACGGTATAAGCGTTGTCCCAGAAGATACGGAAATCTTCAGCAGCGCATTTCATGGAAGCAAGTCGACGCACTACCTCGTCGGAATAGGTGACGCCGCCAGGATTGGAATACTTAGGAACGCACCAAATACCCTTGAATGAGGAATCGTTTGCGACCAGTTCCTCAACGGCATCCATATCGGGGCCTTCATTGGTCATAGGAACGGTAACCATTTCGATGCCAAACGCCTCGGTAACACCAAAGTGACGGTCGTAACCAGGAACGGGACAAACGAACTTTACCTTGTCCAGCTGGCTCCAGGGAGTAGCGCCAAGCGTGCCAAACACCCAGCAACGCATGATGGTGTCGTACATAATGTTCAGGCTGGAATTGCCGAAAACGATGGTGTTCTCCGCTTCGTCATCGAGCATGGAAGCCATGAGCTTCTTGGCCTCCGGCAGACCATCAACTACACCGTAGTTGCGAATATCGGTACCGTTTTCGGCCTTGCAATCATTGGAAGAAGGCAGGATGTCCAACATGGGCATGCTCAAATCGAGCTGGTCGGAGCCCGGCTTACCGCGCGCCATGTTCAGGGACAACCCCTGAGCTTTATAGGTTTCGTATTCTTCGGTGAGTGCGGTTTTGAGCGTAGTGAGCTCTTCCTTCCCCAGTTCCGCGTAAGTGGGCATCATGCTTCCTTCCATCTGCCTTACAAAGCGAATGCGTCTTGCACCCGCAAGGTCTACCAATCTTTTTTAGTATAGATGTTGCCTGCGTCGCTCGCAAAAGAAGTCGAACTATTAGGACTTAAACGCAAAGCTCCGCATCGTATTGGGAGTGAACGGCAACTTCCTCCCCCGCTAGAAACATCTCATTTCTGAGATTGCACAATCGTCGTACTTATTGCCTTCGTACACCGAATCGATCCTCAGGGTGATCGAAGAGGTGCTCACCGCCGGGAAGCTAATCGATTG
>UQVJ01000017.1 GCA_900544455.1 uncultured Eggerthella sp.
GCCATGTCCTCTTCGGGGAACACCGAATTTTCCCAGCCAGAAAAGGTGCTGCCGATGGCGGCAGTAGCTTGCGGGGTGGTGCATGCCACGAATCCTAATCCGAATAGGGTGTACGCCAAGGCTACGCTGGTTGCGAGCGTAAGAAGAGGGGCGAGCGCGCGATGAATGATGCTCACGGCGCTACCCTCGAACGCGGATGGTGGCGGCGGTGATGCCCTTCAGATCCTTGCTGATGGTGGGGAAGGGCCCTAGGCGGGAGAAAATGCCCTGGAAATGTCCGTTGTACAGGTACAGGCCGCTAAGGTTGTTGTACAGGGCTCCCGCTCGATCAACCTCGTCATCGGCTAGGTTCTCAATGTCTTCGTCGGGAGGCAAGGTGTGGGTTTTGTACGGGGTGAGGTACGTCTGCACGATGAAGGGCGCACCCGATGCTCCATTTGCGAATCGGGCGATGAGGCTTTCCCATTCCTCCTGAGTGGAAGAAACGCCGGCATACACATCTTTAGCGCCGTAATTGTCGGTGGGTTTGATGATCCAAGCGTCCTTGTTGGCGCGAACTTCGTCGAGATCGATTTCCTTTTCGTCGAGGAAGAGGGTACGGGGAACATGGCGCTCCACAAATTCGTTTTCCTCGGGAGTAAGGATTGCCTTGGTTTTAGGATGGCGCAGTACTTCGAAAATCTGCTTGTCGTGAACCAGGTGGCCAGCGAAGCTGCCGATCAGGGCTACGGCTTCATGGCGCACCGCTTCGATGAGGTCTTGCGATTCGTCCCAATGATCGAGCACGTCGTTTGTTACGCTGCGACGCCAAATAGCATGGACGGGCAGTCCGTCGGCATCGTACAGGGCTCCGCCGTCGAATTTCAAATCGCGTACATCACATACAACGCATTCGTAGCCGTAGCGCGCGAAGAAGGAGGAGAACACCTTGAACTCATCGACCACGCCGCATTCAAGGTAGTCGCAGATGGCGAATCGGGCACCAGGAACAAAATGCTTTGAATGCTCGAAGATGCGGATGAACTCACGCACCCATGAGTCAAAGAGTTCGCATGCTTCGAGAGGATGCTTCTGGGAGAAAAGCTTGAACGTTTCAGTTTGATCGATGCTGTTGGTGATCTCACGGTTCTCGTTCATGCCTGCAGACCCATCGCCGTTGAACTCGCAGAAACCGCAGCTAAGATCATCTTCGTTCAGGAATACATCGATGCGGGCGAAGGGCAGCGGATCGGCGTATCCACGCGGAAGAAGCACCAGCTCCCGAAGACGCTCGTCGAAGGTGAACACGTCGCGATATTCGGGTGTTTCGCGGTAATGCTCAATAACCTTGCACAAAATCCGATGCGTTGTTTCGGCAATGGAGCGCAGCGCTTCCCAGCTCTCGTCGTTGTACAGTCGGGGAATGAACGAAGAGGCGACCACCTTTTCATGCACAATGGCGGTGGAATTTTTCATGTATTCGTATGCGCTTCGACGACCAGCGATATCGCCGTCGAGCTCTTCAGCGCAGGCAAAGTATTCCTCGGTTAGCTCGGCATTGCTTTTCATGGAGCTTCCTTTCGCGTTGGTTTCAGCGAAAGTGTACCCGTTAGGCGGGGTGTCTGTGCCTTGCTGCAGGAAAAATGCGGGAATGCGATGTCTGAAAAGCAATTGTCTCCAGGAAATACAGCGGGGATCCTGGAGGGAATTTTCGGATTTGGTATCAGTGTTGCGCTTTGGCTCGGCGCGCCAGGGTTCCCGGGAGGCCGTACGCCACGTTGTCCGATATCAGGGAAACGGCTTCATCGAGGGACGTATCGGGGCAGTTGCGAAGTAGGTAAAGATAGGCATTCAGGATGCCGCCCAGGTAGAACTCGAGCATGATGTCGATATTGCGCTCGGAGCCTGCCGGAAGAGCCCCCGCTTCTTTGCGGATGTGGTCTTTGGCTGCTGCCGTCCAATAGGTGAGGTACTGGTCGAGGGGCACATTCTCGGCAACCGTTCGCAGTTGTTCGCGGGTAAAGGGAAATGAAGCTTCGATAGCGACCAGGAAACGCTTGGTGCACGCGGGGGGGTCAGCGAAAAAGTCGCGAAAATCAATTCCCTCCAGGCTTCTTTCGGTTTGGGTGCGAATTACGTCTTCGAGCAGATTGTCCACTGATGAATAGTGGGTGTAGAACGTCTTTCGGTCAACGTCGGCTCGCTTGGCAAGTGCAGTGATGGTTATCTTGCTGTAAGCCGTTTCGGCGAGTAGATCGGTAAAGGCCTTTCGTATGGCGCTTCGAGTGCGAATAACGCGTCTATCAGTCTTTTTAGCTTCGATGGCTGCCATGAAAATCCCCAATCATTGCCGATGTGAACCTTATGATACAAGTTCTTGCCCCTTGGGCATTGAGCCCTTCTTTGAAGCTAATATAATCTACAAATGTAGAAAAATCAACGTATGGGATTTAATGAAGAAGAGGGGCAGCGATGAAGGCAACCGACCACATCAAGAGGGCGGCTTTCGAAAAAGCCGTAGATTATTTCCTGGCAGATCCTGAACACAACATCGTGAAAATCATGGACCTGATTGATAAAGTGGCGCCAAAGGATCTGTTCGCGTCTCAGCGAGCAGCGTTTCGTGGTGCCATCGACGACCAAAGCAACTGGTACCGCCTGATCATGCATATCATGAATGACACCAACCCTGAAGTGCGCGATGATCTTGTGAAAACGCTCATCATCGACGGTAACTTGATGGCATGGCCGGTGCAGGAAGCTAACCGCGATAAGTATGAATGCAATATTCCATGGGCTATCCTTCTCGATCCTACCAGTGCTTGCAATCTGCATTGCACGGGTTGCTGGGCGGCGGAATACGGCAACAAACTGAATCTCAGCTTGGAAGAGATCGATTCCATTATCAGGCAGGGCAAAGAGCTGGGCACACATGTGTATATCTACACGGGCGGCGAACCCCTGGTGCGTAAGAAGGATCTCATCAAACTATGCGAGATGCATCCCGATTGCGTGTTCCTCTCGTTTACCAACGGTACGCTTATCGACGAAGCGTTCTGCCAGGAAATGATTCGCGTGAAGAACTTCGTTCCCGCCATCAGCGCTGAAGGTTTCGAAGAGACAACCGATAGCCGTCGTGGTGCGGGTACGTATGCCAAGGTGCAGAAGGCTATGAAGCTGCTGAAGCGAAACGGACTTCCTTTTGGTGTTTCTTGCTGCTACACCTCGCAGAATGCGGAATCGATCGCTTCGGAGGAGTATTTCGACTATCTCATCGATCAGGGCGCACTGTTCGCGTGGATTTTCTCGTTCATGCCAGTGGGCGCTGGATCTACGGCCGATCTTATGGCCAGCCCCGAGCAACGCGAACAACTGTATCGTTTCGTCCGCGAAATGCGTCAGAAGAAGCCTCTGTTCACGCTCGATTTCCAGAACGACGGCGAATTTGTAGGCGGTTGCATTGCTGGCGGGCGCCGTTATCTGCACATTAATGCGGCGGGCGATGTCGACCCTTGCGTTTTCGCGCATTACTCCAATGCCAACATCCGTGAGGTCTCCCTGCTTGAGGCTTTGCAGTCGCCCATCTTCATGGAGTACTACCGCGAACAGCCTTTCAGCGATAATCTGCTCCGTCCGTGTCCTATCTTGGAAAACAGCGGCAAGCTAACCGAAATGGTCGAGCGTGCAGGCGCTCATTCCTCCGATCTGCAGGAGCAGGAAACTGCTGAAGAACTGTGCGCGAAGACCAAGGATGCTGCTGCGGCATGGAAACCGGTTTCGGAACGCATTTGGAATGACCCGAACGACCCGTTGTTCGAGAAGCGCCATGATGTCACCCAGGGGATGGCTGCAACCGATATGACGAAATTCGAGCGCCTGGGCCGTATCCGCCACCCAATGGGGCAAGGCAAATAGTCCGTTTGCCCCCATAACCTGTTGGCGTTTTCTGTTGACGGCGCAGCATGGGGCGGGGGGACGGTATAGTACTATCGAAAAGTTGTGAGGAGGCAGCTTTGGCCGCCTCCTGTTTTCCCGAAAGGAAACGATAGATGCAAGAAGAACAGCATTCGTACCTGTTTACGAGCGAATCGGTAACCGAGGGTCATCCCGATAAGATCTGCGACCAGATCTCCGATGCCGTTTTGGATGCCATTCTCGCTAAGGAAACCGAGCTGGCGGCAGAGGGGTATGTTGCTCCAGGTGGAATTCCCGCCAACCCGAAAGAGGTTCGTTGTGCGGTGGAAACCATGGCTACTACTGGTCTTATCATGGTTACCGGCGAGGTGCGCACTCAGGCTTATGTTGATGTGCCGGGAATTGCCCGCGAGGTGCTTCGCGAAATTGGATACGATCGCGCTAAGTACGGTTTCGACTGCGATACCTGCGGTGTCTTGAACACCATTCATGAGCAGTCCCCCGACATTGCGCAAGGCGTTGACGAATCCTGGGAAACGCAGAACGGTGAAGCTGTTGATCCCTACGACCAAATCGGTGCGGGCGATCAGGGCATGATGTTTGGCTACGCCTGCAACGAGACGAAGACCCTTATGCCTTTGCCCCATTATCTGGCCAGCCGTTTGGCCGAGCGCCTTTCCAAGGTGCGCAAAGATGGCACCATGCCTAATCTGCGCCCCGACGGTAAAACCCAGGTTAGCGTTCGCTATATTGATGGCGTTCCTACTCAGGTTGAAAAGGTGGTTGTATCCACTCAGCACTCCGAGGAAACCGATCCTGCCGAATTGCGCGAAGCGCTTAAGCGTAATGTTGTCGATCCCGTGTTTGAAGCCGAGGGAGTAACGGTCGCAGACGATTTGGAACTGTATGTGAACCCTACCGGTCGTTTTGTAGTGGGTGGCCCTATGGGCGATGCGGGTCTTACTGGCCGCAAGATCATCGTCGACACCTATGGCGGTATGGGGCGTCACGGCGGTGGCGCCTTCTCGGGCAAGGACTGCACAAAGGTTGACCGCTCGGGAGCCTATGCTGCTCGTTGGGTTGCCAAGAATGTGGTTGCCGCCGGTTTGGCAACGCGTTGCGAGGTTCAGATTGCCTATGCCATTGGCGTTGCGCGCCCTGTTTCCGTAATGGTCGATACGTTTGGCACGGGCATCGTTCCTGCATCTGACATCGAGGCAGCGGTAAACAAGGTGTTCGACTTGCGTCCTGGTGCCATCATCGACGAGCTTGATCTGCGCCGTCCTATCTATCGCAAAACTGCGGCATACGGCCATTTTGGTCGCGAGCTTCCTGAATTTACCTGGGAAAAGACCGACAAGGCCGAAGAGCTGAAGGCAGCGTGCGGCATCGTGTAAAGCGCCTTTCCCGAATCGAATCAACATCGTGTAAAGCGCTGTTCTCGAATCGAGCCAGCATCGCCCAAAGCGTTATCCCCAAACCGAATCAACGGTTGTAAGCCCCGTTTCGACGGGGCTTTTTTACGCAGTGATGCCGCGAGCATGGGGCCCTTCGCAAGCCTGAGCCTGTATCCAATCGGTAATGGGTGATGATGGGAGCGTAGGGAGGAGTCGGTTCTTTCCGGCGGGCGAATCGCCCTTTCCCCTATTGGGGGGCGGTGGATGCGGTAAGGCGAGCTGGCCCAATTTAAGGCAGGGGTGCTTCTTGGAGCGCCCTATTTGCTTTGGTGCCCGGCGCATTGCTGGAGGTTTGGTCGCGCTTGGTCGCTTTGCTCGGGAAGTCGATTGCTGCCCCTTATACTCTTCAGTATGAAATTTGCCTCCGTGATTCTCGACATACCAACTGCAGCACTCGAAACACCCTATACCTATGCGGTGCCCGAAACTGCCGAAGAACAGGCGCAGCTAGCGGCTGCGAAGCCCTCTGTCAAGATGCCTGCAAAAAAGGCGATGCAGGCATCGTTTGATGATTTGCTCGCTGAGAATCCAATGCAGACATCGCCCATCCACCTAGCCACCGCAGGCTTGATGCAGACGGGCCATGCGGCGGGAGCAAGTGGCTTTGACGTCGAGATGCTCCCTGCCGCCAACGTCTCACGGGAGCTTTCCGAGGGAAAAGTGCCTGAGCCTCGTGTTGCGTCGTTGTGCTCGTCTGTTCAGGTCGGTTGCGCGGTGCTGGTCCCCTTTGGTGGGCGCAAAGCTGTGGGCTTTGTGGTTGGCCTGAGCGCAGATGCCCCTAGCGGCCTAGATTTTTCGAAGCTCAAAGCCGTAGAAGAGGTGCTGGGCAAACCCTGTTTCACCGAAATCGGTGCTCAATGTGCGCAATTCCTGGTGGATCGTTATCTTGCGCCGTTTTCTTCTTGCATACGCCTGTTCATGCCGCCTGGGGGCGTACCGCGCATGGAGCGCATCAACGGCACCTGGCAGGTGACGCGACCTATGGTTTCCGAGGTCGATGAGCGTTGGGTGACGCGCACTTCCGAGGCAGATGGGTTCAAGCCGCGTAAGGGCGCCGTCAAGCAGGAGCTTGTGCTTCAGGCACTCAAGCAGGGCGATTTGCGCGTTGCAGAGCTTACGGCTGAATATGGATCGGTCTCCTCCACGCTGAAATCGCTTGAGAAGAAGGGCGTTGTTCGCATTGAGCTTCGCCGGCGCATGCGCGAATACGGTCAAACAAGCGCTGCTTTTTCCAAACGGGCGGGGGAACGGCCTGTGCTTACCCCTCATCAGGAAGAAGCGCTTGACGCTATAACCTGCGCCTCCGCGAAGCGAGACGGACATGTGGTTCTGGTCGATGGCGTTACTGGATCGGGCAAGACCGAGGTGTACTTGCGCGCTATTGAAAACGAGCTTGAGCAGGGTCGCGGCGCTATTGTCTTGGTGCCTGAGATCTCGCTGACGCCGCAAACGGTTGCGCGCTTTCGTGGTCGCTTCGGCGACACGGTAGCGGTGCTTCATTCCCGTATGTCCCAAGGCGCGCGCTTCGATCAGTGGGATCTTATCCGCGAAGGGCATACCCGCGTGGTGGTGGGCGCACGTAGCGCGCTGTTCGCCCCTATGGAAGATGTGGGCATCGTCATCATCGACGAAGAGCACGAATCGAGCTACAAGCAGGACCAGGCTCCACGCTATGTAACCCGCGATGTGGCTGAATGGATGGTTCGTTCCCACGGTGCCGTACTGGTGCTTGGCTCCGCGACGCCTTCGCTTGAGGCATTGCATCGCTGTGCGGTGGAGCCTTCGTGGAGCCGTGTTGAGATGCCTGGTCGTGCCAACGGAAAACCGCTGCCCGACATCAAAGTGGTAGACATGGCGCGCGAGTTCGGCGGAGGCAATCGCTCCATGTTATCTCGCGAGTTGCAGAACGTGCTGTTCGAAGTGCTGGACAAAGGTGAGAAAGCTGTTCTTCTACTGAATCAGCGTGGATTTGCTCAGTTTTTGCTGTGCCGCGATTGTGGGTACGTGCCCGAATGCGACTCCTGTTCAACGTCACTTACGTACCACGAGCGTGCCGCGAAGTTGGTGTGCCATCATTGCGGCGCCACGCGTCCGGTGCCTGCGGTGTGTCCCGAATGCGGAAGTCCCTACCTAAAGCGTTTCGGTGCCGGAACACAGCGTGTTGAAAGCGAGCTCACATCGCTTGTTGCCGATCGCGAATGCCGCATTATCCGCATGGATGCCGACACCACCGCAAGGAAGGGAGACCATCAGCGCCTGCTGGAACGTTTTGCGGCTCCAGGTGCTGCGATCCTTCTGGGCACGCAGATGATAGCCAAGGGACTCGACTTCGACGACGTTACCCTAGTGGGCGTCATCAACGCCGACACCATGCTTAAGCTTCCCGATTTCCGTAGTTCAGAGCGCACGTTCGACCTAATTGAGCAAGTGGCAGGACGCGCTGGCCGAGCAGAGAAACCAGGGCGGGTTGTGGTGCAAACTTACAGCGCGCACGATGTTGCGATCCGCGCTGCCGCTTCTTACGATCGTGAGCGGTTTTTGACAGAGGAGCTGGAGCTGCGCGAGGGATTGGGCTACCCGCCTTACGTTCGCCTTGCCAATGTCTTGGTATGGGGTCGCGACGAAGACGCTGTGCGATCTGTGGCGAAAGGCCTATATCATGACCTTTCGCAGCTGATACGCGGCAAGGGCGCCGGTTGGCTGGTTTTGCCGCCCACACCATGCGTTCTTGAGCGATTGAAGGGGTCTTGGCGCTACCATGTTGTAGTTAAAGCGCCGCTAAAGGGAAACGTCGCGGAATGCTTCGCCTCTTATTTCCGCGAGCGGAAACCGCAGCATGATGTGCGCGTTTCGATCGATATCGACCCCGTTAACCTTTTGTGATCGGCATTTTCTGAAGCTGGTTCCGAGGGCTGAGCATCGTATATGCCGGTATGTAAACTTGAGGGTATCTATATAGGGCCATTGGCGTTATAATGGCATGATGTTTTCAACAGGCTCTGACCTGATTTTGTAGAAGCGTGGGAAGGAAACGACGTGGCAAAGGCTTCCTCACAACAGTCTGAATCCAAGGAAAAGACGACGAAGAGTACGGCCAAGAAAGCGCCAGCCAAGAAGGCGGCTCCCAAGAAGGAAACGGCAAAGGCTAAAAGCGCCGCAGCTTCCAAGAAGAAGGCGGTCGAAGCCGAAGCGGCAGAGGCCCATGATCTCGAGGAAGACGACACCGAAAATATTTTGGAGTCCGACGTTGAGCCCACTGATCTGCACGATGACCATCATGATGTCAAGGCTTCCGATCTTACCGATGAAAGCCTGCTTGAAGGCGTGCCTGAAGAAGAGCTGAAGGCAGCTGCCGAAATCACGGTTCCCAAGGTTTCCCATAAGAGTAAGAGCACGCGCAAGCGCAGCACCCGCAAGTCTTCCGCTGATTCTTCCGTTGCCCTGCTTACGGGCGATCCGGTACGCATGTACCTGAAGGAAATCGGTAGGGTTTCCCTGCTTACCGCAGCAGAGGAAATCGACCTTGCTATGAAGATCGAAGCAGGCGTTGCCGCTACCGCCGAATTGGAAAAGGCGGAAGAAGAGGGCATCGAGCTTGAGCGCCGTGAGCGCCGCCGCCTTACCCGCGTAGAGCAGGTGGGCATCGATGCCAAGCAGCAGCTTATCGAAGCGAACCTCCGCTTGGTTGTTTCCATTGCGAAGCGCTACGTTGGCCGCGGCATGCTGTTCCTCGACCTTATCCAGGAGGGTAACCTGGGCCTTATCCGCGCAGTTGAGAAGTTCGATTACACCAAGGGCTTCAAGTTCTCCACGTATGCTACGTGGTGGATTCGCCAGGCAATCACGCGTGCTATCGCCGACCAGGCTCGTACCATCCGCATCCCGGTTCATATGGTTGAAACCATCAACAAACTCGTTCGCATTCAGCGTCAGCTGCTGCAGTCGTTGGGTCGCGAACCTACTCCTGAAGAAATCGCCGAGGAAATGGGTCTTACCCCCGAGCGTGTTCGCGAAATCCAGAAAATCAGCCAGGAGCCGGTTTCCCTCGAAACCCCTATCGGCGAAGAGGAAGATTCCCAGCTGGGCGACTTCATCGAAGACGACGCAGCCATCGTTCCTCCCGATGCGGCATCCTTCAGCATGCTGCAGGAGCAGCTTTCCAAAACGCTGGAAGGCTTGGCTGAGCGCGAGCGCAAGGTTATCTCCCTGCGCTTCGGCTTGGAAGACGGACATCCTCGCACGCTCGAGGAAGTTGGCCGTGAGTTTGGCGTAACCCGTGAGCGTATTCGCCAGATTGAATCGAAGACGCTTGCCAAACTGCGTCATCCTTCCAGGTCGCAGAAGCTGAAAGATTATCTGGAAGATTAACCTGTTGCGCCGTTCTTTGAGCGGCGCAACGTTTGTGAGGCATAGGCGTTTCGGCGCGGAAGGGCTCCGTACGGAAACCGCCAAAGGGCGAGGCGTGGCATGGATGCCGGCGTCTCGCCCTTTTCGTTCGACGCAGATCCGATGCTGCAATGCAATTGCATGCTTGGGTTGCCGGAGCCCTTCAGGGTATCTGTTTTTTGCTGTTCGCGCACGCCTCTTCAATTGTTTGATTCGATTGCCATTAATCGCCAGGCGATGCAGTACTATCGAACTCGGATAAAACCACCAACGCAAGGAGCCCCTTATGGACAACGGACAACTTGAGTTTTTTGCTACGTGCCCTCAGGGGTTTGAGCATATTCTTGCCGACGAATTGAAGCGTCTGCGCGCTCAGAGCGTGCGCCCCCTGAAGGGTGGTGTCGCTTTTTTCGGAACGAAGGTGGAAGGCTACCGTGTGTGCCTGTGGTCGCGCATTGCTTCTCGCGTTCTGCGCGTTATGGGTCGCGTTGAGGCCTATAGCGCCGAGGCGCTCTATGATGGCGTAAAGGCATTGCCTTGGGCAGCGGTGATCGGCGATGGCGCCACTATTGCCGTTACTGCACGTGGTACCAACGATGCTTTGCGCAACACTCAGTTTGCAGGGCTGAAGGTGAAGGATGCCGTATGCGACCGCTTGCGCGAAGCGCGAGGCAAACGCCCCGATGTACAGCCTCAGCGTCCTGATGTGCCCATTTGGGTGTCGATTCATGGTAAGAAGGCAACCGTTTCAATCGACTATGCCGGTGAATCACTTCATCGCAGAGGCTATCGTGTGCCTGGTGAAAACGTTGAAGCTCCTTTGAAGGAAGCTCTTGCCGCTGGCATGCTGGTATGGGGTGGATGGGATCGCGTGGCGGCTCCCGCCCTGCGTCGCGTCAAAGCGGAACGCGCTGGAACCGATGGCTCGGTGGAGGCGCCAGTGTTCGTCGATCCCGCCTGCGGCAGCGGCACGCTGGTTCTTGAAGCGGCTATGATGGCAACCGACCGAGCCCCGGGCCTTTCTCGCGATTATTGGGGCTTCGAGGGTTGTGCCGATTTCGATGCAGATGAATTCGATGATCTTTTGGCAGATGCCGATGAGCGTTTTGAGCGTGGCATGGAAGATGCGCCGCAGCTGTTCGGCTTCGATATCGACTCCCAAGCGGTGGGCATTGCGCGAGGCAACGCGCGGCGTTTGGGCCTTTCGAAGTTGGTCACCTTCGGTTGCGCCGATTGCTCCGACTTGCCTGTCAACTTGCATCAGAATGGCGTCGAGCTCGATCAGTGTGGTTTTATTGCCATCAATCCGCCGTATGGTATGCGCCTTTTAGCTCATGGGCTCGATGGATTCTACGAGCATCTTTCTCAGGGTCTGCGTGAGCTACCCGATTCATGGAGCATGACGGTGATCACCCCCGATGCCGATTTCGATGGTTCGGTGGGCTTTGAGGCGCAACGAACCTTGCCGGTTTACAACGGCGCTATCGAGGCTGCGCTTCGCAGCTATCGTTTGGGCCATTCCAGCATCATCGAGGTTCCCCTTGTGACGCTTGAGGGAGCTGAAGTTAAGGTTGCCGTTACTTCCGATCACGCGCTGCAGTTCGCGGCACGTTTGCGCAAAATGGCAAAAGCGCGCCGCAAGTGGGCGCGAAAGAACAAGGTGCACGCATATCGCGTCTACGATGCTGATTTGCCCGATTATGCCGTTGCCGTCGATGTCTTCGAAGAGCAAGGCTCAGGCGATACGAATTTGCTCATAACCGAATATCAGGCGCCGAAAGAGATTGACCCTGCGAAGGCAACGCGTCGGTTCAAGGACGCGTGCGCTGTTGCCCCCGTGCTTTTGGGCGTACCCGAAGAGCGCCTGTTCACGCGCGTGCGCCGTCAGGCGAAAGGTGGATCCCAATATCGTCGTGAAGAGCATATCTCCCATCGCATCATTGTCGAGGAGGGGGGACACCCCTTCAAGCTCGATCTTTCGGGTTATTTGGATACGGGTCTTTTCCTCGACCATCGCATTACGCGCGGTATGGTGGGCGAAATGGCGGCTGATAAGCGCTTCCTTAACCTATTTGCCTATACTGGCACGGCAACGGTTTATGCTGCGGTAGGTGGCGCTGCTTCAACCACTACGGTCGACATGAGCCAGACCTATCTTGACTGGGCGAAGCGCAACATGAAAAATGCGGGCTTTATGGGCCGTCAGCATCGGTTTGTCCGCGCGGACGTTCTTTCCTGGATCGAACAGGCTGCCGAAGAAGAAGCCGGTTGCTACGATTTGGTATTTCTTGATCCGCCCACGTTCTCCAACTCGAAAACCATGGGCGAGCGCACCTGGGATATTCAGCGTGATCACGCCGAGCTTTTGCGCTTGGTGCGTCGTCTTCTTGCTCCTGGCGGCATCATTGTGTTCTCCGGAAACCTGCGTTCGTTCAAGCTCGATGAAGTGAAAGTGCGTGCTTGTGGGTTGAGTATCGAAAATGTCACTGTAAAAACTATCCCTGAAGATTTTTCGCGCAATCCACGCATCCATTTTTGCTACCTGCTTACCGATTTGCGTGGGTAGGAGCTTCCTCGCATGATGGAAAAGATCAGGGCTTTCCTTTCAAAGGAGGCGGTGCTAGTCGTTGCGGCTTTGGCGGCTGTGACGTCATGCGCACTGGTTCCTTTTGACGAAGGCTATGCTTCGTACGTCGATTGGCGCACGCTGGCTTTGCTGTTTTGCCTGATGGCGGTTGTAACGGGCTTGCGTTTCATGGGTGTGATGCGCCTGCTTGGCAGCTGGGCTGTGTCGCGGGCGTCTTCTGTGCGCGCCTTGGCATTCGCGTTGGTTGCGCTAACCTTCGTCAGCTCCATGGCGGTAACCAATGACGTGGCTCTTATCACCTTTGTCCCTCTTGCCCTTGTCGTGCTCGCCGAGGCGGGGGAGAGTCGCTTTACGGCTTCCGTGGTGGTTCTCATGACGGTGTCGGCGAATTTGGGTAGCATGCTGTTGCCCGTTGGGAATCCGCAGAACCTCTTCCTCTATCGCGTATCGGGCATGGACTTTTTTCAGTTCGCGTTGATCATGGCGCCCGTTGTTGCTCTGTCTGCAGTTATGCTGGTTGCGGCGGTGCTGATTGTGTTTCGTGGCAATGCAGAAGGGCTTTCCTATCGCGCGTCTTGCAAAGCCCTCCCCAAGCCCACTGGGCGTCAAGGGCTTATGTTCGTCTCGTACCTGCTTTTGTTTGTTTTGAGCGTTATGGCGGTAGTGGGTTTTATTGACGCTTTTGCCGTTGCCATCCTTGTTGCCTTTGTGCTGCTCTTCCTTGATAGGCGTTCGTTGGCGAAGGTCGATTATGGTCTTTTGCTCACTTTCGTGGCTCTCTTTGTATTTGTGGGCAACATGGCTCGCGTTCCTGCGGTGCACGAAGCGCTTTCGGCCCTGGTGGGCATCGCGCCGTTTTGTGCGGCAGTGGGGTCAAGTCAGGTGATAAGCAACGTGCCTGCCGCCGTTTTGCTGTCTGGTTTCACCAACGACTGGACCGCCCTTATGGTGGGAACGAATCTCGGCGGGCTGGGAACGCCTATTGCTTCTATGGCCAGCCTTATCTCGCTGAAGATCGCCACCGCTTCGGGCTTGGTGGGCAAGCGTCATTACTTGGCGGTGTTCACGGTTTGGAATGTGGCGTTTCTTGCCGCGCTATGCGGGGCAAACATGCTGTTTGGATGGGCTTAGCGCCTATTGGAGCGCCTAATGGTTGGTGCGGCCGCCGGGCTGCTAGTTCGCGCTTCTTTCTCCGCGGAGCAAAGCATCTACCAGATCGTTATCTTCCTTGCTGGGCGACCCCAATGGCAGCCCGCACGCCTCAAAGAAGTGGCTGCCCGCAAATTGGCGGGCGCGGAATGATCCATGCACGCCGTCGTCGAGGTAGCGAATGCGGCTGCGGCAGTCGGTGGTGCCGCAGAAGAGCATGCCGTGCTTTTTAATGTAACGTGCGTACGTTTCTGTTTCCGACCACAACATAACGCCTGCCATGTTTTCGAGCTCATAGGCAACGGCATAGTTGGTCCAGCTGATATCTCGTTGCCGCACGTAGCGATCGAGGAGCGATGCCATGCGGGTTACGCGGCGCAGCGTTTCAGTGGCGCCGATGAAGAGCGCATTGCTGGGCACTTCTATTCCGAGTGCCGATATTTTGCTCAGTGCCTCTTCTTGCGTGCGGTGGTCGAGCATGACGCCTGGCACCGTGAGTTTCATGGATTCATCGGGGAACAGCTCTATAGCCGAGTGGCTAGAACTGCCGGGGATTCCTTTCGATGTGCGGAATATCAGGGAGTCGTGCGCATGCTGGACATGGCAGCTCATGCCTTGTTGGGCAAAGGCGGATCGCATGGCAATCACATGGCTTTCCTGAGCAGCCCTGGAGGGCGTGTCAGCGGCGCGGCGTCCCATTCGGTACAGATACAGGCTGAACAACGGGAGCGGGGCCTCGGAAGGGCTTATACCCTGTGGAGTGCGCAGCGAATCGGCGGGGTACCACACGGTACGCTGGCAGTATTCGCGTATCTCTTGCTTTCGCTTGGTTGCCTTGCTGTAAAGTTCCACTAACGCCGACCCTAACGCAGGCCCCGAGGTGGATCCTTCGCGTATCTCAACAATGCCATCGGCGACATAGGGAGGGAAATCTCCTTCGTGAACCTGAACCACTACGGCGCCCTGGTTGGGGTTTGCTGGATCGGGAATAAAACGTGCATCGAACCGTGGGGTAGGGGAAACATGGTGGCGACAGAGCTCGCCGAATATCTGGGAGAAATCAGCCGATAGCTTCGGAACGGGGCACACTGCTTTGTCCCCATCGGCAATGCCGATTACAAGCCATCCGCCATGTGAATTGGCGAACGAGGCGATAATTTTAGGTATCTTGGTGCGCACGTTGTCGTTCCACGTGCGTTTGAATTCAAGCGCGAATCCTTCTTCGAGATCCTTCAATTGTGCGAGGTCGGCATAAGTCACTTCATCAAGGCTCTTGGGTCTGCCCTGCTCGTTGCGAAATGGACTGTACATGGTAACCCCCCTCATTTCCCATGAGACCATAATAGCGTGTCGGGGCCTCTTCTTATTCTCCCGAATAAGTGTTCTTGTTTTGCGGTAGGGTTTCTTTTTCCGATTGCCGCTTCGCAGCGTATTCCTCTTCTATCTGCTTGGCGAACTCATCCATCTTCGATTCGCCTTCGCTCTTTATGCCGAACAGGGTGCGCCCGCTTGAAACGCGGGGCTTCACGTCGCCGGCAAGTTCGGTGGCCAGTGCTTGCTGGATGCGCTCCCAGCGCTTTTGGAACTCGTTGTCCATGATTGCGCCCTATGCCAGCGTCCGCTTCAGGTGTTCAAGTAAAGCGATGCATCCTGCGTCCACGTCGTTGAAAGTCACTTCGAAATCGCCCGTGTACCAGGGGTCGGCAACGTCGCGGTTGGCGCCCGTCCAGTCCAAAAGCAGGCTCAGCTTGCCTTCGGGGTTGTTTTTGAACAGACGGCGCATGTCGCGCATGTTGTAGGCGTCCATGCCAACAAGGTAGTCGAAGCGCTCGTAGTCTTCCTTGGTTGCCAGGCGTGCCGCGCGCGGTTCGTAGGGCACGCCGTAGCGGTCCAGCACGCCCTTCGTGCCATAGTGCGTATCGCTGCCCAACTCGTCGCGATGCATGGCGGCCGATTCAACGTACACGGCACCTTCAAGCCCCGCCTTGCGCACGCGCTCCTTCATAACGAACTCCGCCATAGGCGAGCGACAGATGTTGCCGTGGCAAACGAAGAGGATGTTGATCATGGATTGCCTTTCAGTGGTTTGCGGCGATGAGGTAACTATAGCGTGGTTCTAAGCGTTGGCAAGCTTGAGTAATTGGGGAAGGGTGAGTGACGGGAATAAAAAAAAGACCCGCCGTAGCGGATCTTTGAAATTCTGGCTCCCCGGGTAGGATTCGAACCTACAACCCTCCGGTTAACAGCCGGATGCTCTGCCGTTGAGCTACCGAGGAATTCGGTGCGTTCTTCGTGACGCAAGAAATTATTATACGCATCTTGAGAATCGGTGCAACATCTTTTTGAAAAAAGTTGCAACTCGATTCCCATCAGCGTAAACAGTGAATTAGCGCCTGCGCAGCGAAGGCCTCCTGCGGCCTCTGCCAGTACGTGCTGCGCGCTTAGTGGGGCGCTTGGGGTTGGGGATCAGGCGATCGTCGGCATACTCAAAGCCTTCGACGTCGTGCGTTTCCAACAGATGTTGCGTGTGGTATTCGATTTCGCGCAAATCAAGGAGCTGATCCGGGGAAAGGAACGTGTAGGCAGCACCTGATTCGCCTGCGCGACCCGTACGCCCGATTCGATGGATGTAATCCTCAGGGGAGTCGGGCACAGTGAGGTTGACGACGTAGCTCACATCGGTGATATCGATGCCACGCGCCAGGACATCGGTGGCAACCAGCACGTCTATCTTGCCCTCGCGGAAGTTTTTCAGCGCGCGGTCGCGTTTGCCTTGATGCTTGTCTGCGTGGATGCTGTCAGCTTTTACGCCCGCATCCTTCAAACGCGTGGCGCACGAATCTGCGGATTGCTTGGTGCGGGTAAACACGATGACGCGTTCCGCCCCTTGCTCTTTGAGCAAGGCAACAAGGAGATCCTGTTTCTGGCGCTCTGAAACAGGCAGCAGGTATTCGTTTACCGTGTCGGCGGTTTCACCCTTGTGGGCGATCTCGATAACCTCTGGATCGGCCTGTACGAGTTTTGCCTTCGCTTGAACGTCGGGCGTTAACGTGGCGCTGAACAAGAAGGTTTGACGTTCTTTGGGCGTCATGCGCACGATTGAGTTCACAGGGGGCCAGAAGCCCATGTCCATCATGCGATCGACTTCGTCAAGCACAAGATAGTGGATGTTTTCCAGGGAAAGAAGGCCCTGCTGCGCCAAGTCAAGCAAGCGTCCAGGGGTGGCAATAAGCACATCGCAGCCCTTTTTGAGCTTTTCTACCTGGGTAGAATATTTTTTACCGCCAATTACGGTAAGCGTACGGAACTTGGTGGTTTGCGCGATGGCGCTAGCGCATTCGGAAATCTGCTGAGCCAGTTCGCGTGTCGGCGCCAAAATCAACGCGTAGGGGCCCTTTTTGGGTCGCTTTGAGCCGAAGTGACGCACCATTTGATCGAAGATAGGAAGCAGATAGGCGAGTGTCTTTCCGGTACCGGTTTGTGCGGCAGCCAGGATGTCTTTTCCTTCGATTCCCGGTGGAATGGAAAGTGCCTGTACAGGGGTAGGTTCGGTGAAGCCAAGGTTCTCAATGGCTTCCAATGAGGGCTTGGACAAGCCAAGCGTATTAAAAGTTGAGGTAGTCATGCCTTTCAGTGTAGGGGACGGAAGGGCAATAGTCTATGCGGAAGATAAGCAATGGTATACTTTCCCAATGCGTCCAACGCCGTTTGAGTGCGGCTCAATCACCTTTACGAATCAAACGAAAGAGGCACTGTTCGTTATGAGCTCTAATAGTTTTGAAGCAAGTCAGAAGCGCAGCGAGGCAATTCGCGCCGACCTTGAAGTAAATCCCGGCAAATACACGATGCTTACGGGCGACCGTCCTACGGGTCGTTTGCATCTGGGCCACTATTTCGGCACTATCAAGGAACGCGTTGCGCTGCAGGACAAAGGCGTTACCACGCGAGTCATCATCGCTGATTATCAGGTAATCACCGATCGCGATACCACGGACAACATTCAGGACAACGTTCGCAACATGGTTATCGACTATCTCGCATGCGGCATCGATCCTGAAAAAACGATGATCTTTACCCATTCTGCGGTCCCTGCTTTGAATCAGCTTATGCTCCCGTTCCTTTCTTTGGTATCCGAGGCAGAGCTCCTTCGCAACCCCACGGTTAAGGCCGAGCAGGAAGCATCGGGCCATGCCCTTACCGGCCTTCTTCTTACTTACCCTGTGCATCAGGCATGCGATATTTTGTTCTGTAAGGGCAATATCGTGCCCTGCGGCAAGGATCAGCTGCCCCATATCGAACAGACCCGCCAAATCGCTCGTCGTTTTAACGAACGATTTGGCTACGTGTTCCCTGAGCCCGAAGGCCTTTTGAATGACGATGCGCCTGAGATTCCTGGCTTGGATGGTCGCAAGATGTCGAAGAGCTATGGCAATGCCATCAGCCTTTCTTTTACGGCAGAAGAAACCGCCAAGATCATCAAGAAGTCCAAGACCGATTCCGAGCGTTTCATCACGTTCGATAAGGAAAACCGCCCCGGCGTATCGGCTCTTCTTACCACGGCAGCCTTGTGCACGGGTCGTACCGAAGTGGAAATTGCCGAGGAAATTGGCAACGGGGGTTCGGGCACGCTTAAGAAATACGTCACCGAAGCGGTTAACGAGTACCTTGCTCCTATCCGCGAGCGCCGTGAGGCAATTGCCGCAAAGCCTGGTTATGTTGAAGAGGTTCTGCACGAAGGCAATCGCAAAGCGAACGAAATCGCCAATAAAACTTTGGACGAGGTTCGCGAAGCCATGCACATGGTTTACTAGATTTTCCCTTCAAGCTTAAAAACAGCTGGGCGTATAAAACGGCTGAGCATGAAAAGCGGCTAGGCATATGCGCCTAGCCGCTTTTTGTTGGTAAATATCGTGTAATGTCGAAGACGTAGCGGGCGGATAAATTCCTAAACATCACGGTAAGCGTGAATTACCATGTTTGCAGGGTGCCGCAACGGCTGTGGGGATCATTTGCGCGTTAATGTGTCGATCCTTGGGAATGGAAGTGGCAAAAGCGGTAAAGTACGCTAGAATAATCAATCGCAGCTTCTGACGAAGCTGCCCCCTTCGGGCCCATAGCTCAATGGTGGAGCAGGGGACTCATAATCCTTTGGTTCTCGGTTCGAATCCGGGTGGGCCCACCATCAGGAAACATTGGCCGTCACTTCGAGTGGCGGCTTTTTTTATTTGAGCGTCCTTCTTTGACGTGAGCGATATTGCGCGCATCAAAGTGCTGCTGCATTCTAAAGCTATATATACTTGCAGCTTTGGCTCTGTTGGCTATATACAGCCCGTTTGCTGGTTTATGCAACCCTCATTCTGACGGTACTTGCTCTTCTCTTTGAAGCGGAAGCAGCCGGCAATTGCGCAAAAAATAAGCCACCTGCGATGGCGCAGGTGGCTTATATAGCCGATGGATGGAATGCGGGGTTATTTAACCTCTTTACGGAAACGCTTAGCCTTTTTAAGCGATGGGCGTTCTTCGTCGATTTGCTTCATCGTGATAATGGTCATAACGATAAGCACGATGTTGATAAGGCATGCAGGGCTGATGATGTGAATCATGAAAAGAGCAACAAGCTCAATAGCGATAGAAATGCCCAGCAGAGCGTACATAAGGCCGTTTACAAACCCATTGCTAGCGCGGTCGTACATCCAAGCAAAACCCTTAAGGTTGAGAATTACGCCAGCTACAGCGGTCCATAGGCAAACCAGTGCCTCAATGCGGACAAGGGTGGCAAGACGATAGCCGTTGTATTCCCAACCGCCAGTAGCACGAAGCTCCCAGTCGGTAAACGTTTCGCCGGAAAACCAACCAAGCAATGTGCAGGCAAGACCCCAAACCAAAAGGATCATTGCGTAGATAAAGTAAGCATTCCAAATATGATGCATCTTGGTGCGAAGGGGAGTCATAGGGTAGCCATCGTCACCGATCTTGGTGCCATCCTCTGTGTACCAGATTTCTAGAGGTTTTTTCTGAGGCTTTTCTTTTTCCTTCTTTTGTTTGTCCTTCTTATTGAAAAGTGCCATGTACAGCCTTCCTAAAAGGGTGACGCGAAAATACTGAGCTTCAATTCTATATGAACCTCGGATAAGTACAGTCGAGCGAGTGCTCTTATCCGAAGAAAGACAGAACTTACAGTAAGGGATTCATGTCGATGCGAAAGCGGCAGGTTATAGCCGTATAAGGATTGAACCCGTTGCTTTCGCATATGGAGAAGTGGACTAGGTAGATAATCAGCCAACGTGATTTTGCATCTTGGCAACCTGGTGATTTTGGGCAAAACAGGATGCTTGGTGTCTCGATAGAGTAGGGGGGCAGCCGAACATGCTCTTACAAAAAAAGGGGAAGCATATGCTTCCCCTTTTCCCGGAATCTAGCCAAGATAACTCTTGGTTGAAAGAGTCAGAACTAGTCGAGCTTAGAGCCAGCGATCCAGGTCTGGTACTCGAGAGTACCGTCATGATCCTCAACGCCCTTAGCGATGGTGATGCGCTGTACGGTAGGAGCGCCTTCCTCAAGCCACATAGCGCGGCAGTCGCGATAAAGGAGTTCGGTAGGACCATAAGGAGAATCCTCGAAGTAACCGTCGCCACCGAAGATCTCGAGCATCTCGTCGGAAACGAGACGAACGGTGTCGATGGAGAACAGCTTGCAGATTGCAGCCTTCTCGGATACGTACTCGCCGTTGTTGTCCAGATCGAAGTCATCGCAGAAGTCGATGATGGTGCAGCGAAGAGCATGGATCATCATCTGCATGTTAGCGAGCTTTACGCGGATAGCCTGACGCTTGATGATCGGCTTACCGAAGGTAACGCGGTCGCGAGCACGAGCGATAGACATCTCGAACATACGCTGAGAAATACCGAGGTTAGAAGTTGCGATGTGTACGCGGGAAACCGCGAGAGAGTGCATAGCAACCTTCATGCCCTCGCCACGCTTGCCGAGCATCAATTCGGGTTCGAGCTCAACGTTGGTGAACTTGAGGCCGGTGTGACCGGAGCCACGGCAGCCCATCATGTGAGGCATAGGAACGAGTTCGAAGCCAGGACGATCCATAGGAACAAAGAAGGCGGACAGACGATCGTCGCCCTGCTTGTCAGGATCGGTTACGCAGATTACGTAAGAGAACTGAGAGCAGTCGGTGTGAGAAATGAGCCACTTCTCGCCATTGAGGATCCACTTACCCTTTTCTTCGTCCCATACAGCGGTGGAGTGCAGGTCAGCACCGGTGCCGCCAGACTTCTCGGTCAGAGCGAAGTTGGTGAAGATGGTCTTGTCCTGGAAGAGAGGCATGTACTTCTCTTTGATCTCGGGCTGACCGAAATCGTTGAGGATGCGCCAGTTCAGGTCAGATGCATAGTGCATGTGCATACGCATGCCCGAAGGACCACGGGAGAACTCTTCCTGAACCTGCAGGATTTCCTTCTCGGAGAGGCCCCATCCACCGTACTCTACAGGGAGAGAATAACGATAGATGTCGTTGTCGATGTTGGACTGGTAGAACTTCTCGGGGAACGTGTTGGTTACCTCGATCTCCTTCTGCCATTCGGTGTAAGGACCTTCGACCATGTCGCGAACCTTCTTGAGGTACGCCTTAAACTGCTCGTCGGTGATGGTTGCATTCGGATTCATAAACCCTCCTAATCGGTTTGTGAATGGAACCTTTCGGTTCCTGATTAACCCTTATGCGGCAGATTCCGGATATTCCGCTACAAGCAGTTTAGCATTCTCGCGTTAAGAGGTGTCCAATAGGATATGCACAATCTAAAAACTTCTATCTATAGGCTTGCTCTATCGTTCAATTTTGAGTAATTTCGCTCGACAGCGCTTCACCTCGCAAGATGTTTTATACATAAATTAGTAGTAATTCCAGACGGTTCGATTCACTAGTTTTTATTGACTATTCGTGATCACGTTCACATACATTTACGGAAATGGCATCAGGGCTGAAAATCAATAGATCTGCCCTATGGAAATCTGCAAGATGAATCGGTAATTTTTTACTCCATCTATCTTTTTCCTATTGGACAGCTTTGTTCTTGCGATTAAACTCAACTACAGCAGAAAGTCCGTTTTCTGGCATGCAATCATGTCAGAACTAGTTCGTTTGCCCTTGGAAGGGGCGGGCGAGGAGAAGGAGAAGATTATGGATTTTGCTCTCACCGACGAGCAGGAACTTCTTGTTGAGTCCCTCAAGGAGTATGCAGACCGCTACTTCGACGATGAGTCCGTACGTCAGATGTATGAAAACCATCAGGTTAGCGCCGAGGCCCAGGACGCATATCGCGACGCAGGCTTCCCCTTCATGGGCCTTCCCGAAGAGGTTGGTGGCATTCCTACGGACCACGTAACCCTGGGTCTCATGACCGAGAAGCTCTATGAGTTCACTGGTGCTATGACTCCCTTCATGACCGGTATGCTCGCTTGCGCTGACCTTGCAGAGTTCGGCACTCCTGAGCAGTCCGCAGTTATCATGGAAGAGTACGAGAAGTCCGGCCAGTCCGTTGCTGCTCTCTGCCTCTCTGAGCCCGCTGCTGGTTCCGACAACATGGGCATGACCATGACCTCTAAGAAGCAGGCTGATGGTACGTATGTCCTGAACGGTCAGAAGACTTGGGTTACCAATGGTGCTGACGTTCCTTACTACATCGTTATCTGCAAGGACGAGGAACCTGCTCGCGAAAACAACAAGATGTCTCTCTGGCTTGTTAAGCGCGAGACCGAGGGTGTTTCCACCGCTCACCTGACCAAACTTGGTCAGCACACCGTTCCTTTCGTTGACGTATTCTTCGACAATGTTGTTGTTGACGAGTCCCAGCGCATTGGTGAAGCTGGTGCTGGTTGGCTGCTGCTCATGAAGAACTTCGAGTTCGAGCGCTGCCTCGTTGTTGCTCAGGGTCTTGGCCTTGCTCAGGCTGCTCAGAACGATGCTATCGCTTACGCTAAGGAGCGCATCGCTTTCGGTAAGCCGATCATCACCAACCCCCGTGTTCAGGGCCTCATCGAGCAGAACGAAATCATGCTTCAGCAGACCCGTCATTGGCTGTACTATTGCCTCTGGAAGCTCGATCAGGGTCAGTCCATCAACGCTGACATCGCTATGCTGAAGTCTTGGGGTACTCGTGCTCATCTTCAGATTGCTGATAATGCAATTGAGGTATACGGCGGCCTCGGTTATACTGAGGAAGTTCGTGTTGGTCGCATTTGGCGTGACCTTCGTGGTAATATGCTCGCTGGCGGTACGTGTGAGGTTATGGACTACATCGCCGGTCGTGCAATTCCTAAACTGTATAAGTAACCCTACGCGCACTGCTGCACGTAACTCCCGTTTGTATAGGTAATACAAGGAGAATAGGAGCAAGAAAGTTATGAAAATTGTTGTCGCAGTTAAAGTAGTAGCTGACGACCAGGACATCTTCGTCGCTGGCGATCGTACGCTTGACTACTCTAAGGCTCATCAGGTCATCAGCTCTTACGACAAGAACGCTATCGAAGCTGCAGCTCAGCTCGCTGCTGCTAACGACGGTACCGTTACTGTTATCAGCGCTGCAACCTCCAAGGCTACCGACGCTAAGCTGAAGAAGGATATCCTTTCTCGCGGCGTTGACGAGCTCATCATGGTTACCGATGATGCTTTGGCAACCGCTGACTCCTTCGCAACCGCTCAGGTTCTGAAGGGCATCGTTGAGGACAAGGTTTCCGATTACGACCTGATCCTCACTGGCGACGGTTCCGCTGACTTCTATGCTGGTCAGGTAAACGTTCAGCTCGCAGCTGCTCTTGGTGTACCCACCATCAACGAAGTTACCTCTATCGCTGCTGAAGGCGACAAGGTTGTTGTTGAGCGCACGCTCGAAGATGAAGTTGAGGAGATCGAGGTTCCCCTCCCCGCAGTTATCGCTGTATCTCCTTCCATCGGTGAGCCTCGCATCCCTGGCATGCGTGAGATCCTCGCAGCTGGCAAGAAGCCTTCCACCGTTGACGAGCTTGCTGGTGGCGTAGACGCTAAGATCGAGATCGAGGAGACCAAGGCTCCCGAGCTCGCTCCCCGTAAGCAGCAGATCTTCGAAGAAGGCGACATCGACGCATTTGCGGCGGCTGTTGCTGAGGCACTCAAGTAGAGATAAGGCGGTTCCAAAACATGAAAGCATTTGTTCTTGCAGAATCTACCGATGCTCAGCGCGCTCTCTGCGCTGGTGCTCGTACCATCGCTGACGAAGTAGTACTCGCAGTTGTTAAGGGTGCTCCTCTCACGGGCGTTGCCGACAAGGCATACGACGTAGAGCTTCCCGAAGGCCAGCCCGTTGAGAATGCTGCTGCTGGCGTTCAGGCTGCCTATGAAGCCGCTCAGCCCGACGTAGTGCTCGTTGAGCCTACTCCCCGCAACAAGATCCTCGCTGGTCTTCTTGCTGCTAAGCTCGGCACCGCTGTTGTTTCCGACGTTACCGCATTCGACGGCGACGTTGTAACCAACATGTACTTCGGTGGCCTCGCTGCAAACAAGCAGAAGGCAACTGGCGCTAAGGTTTACACCGTAGCTGGTACCGCTTTCGCAGACGCAGAAGCAACTGGTTCCGACGATGTTGAGACCATCGCTTATGCTGCTCCCGAGAAGGCTCTCGTTCTTCGTGGCACCAAGGCTGTTCCCCGTGAGGGCGCAGACCTCACCAAGTGCGACGTTGTTGTTGGTGCTGGTCGTGGCTTCGCTGAGGAAGCTGACCTCCAGATGGCTCGCGATCTCTGCGCTAAGGTTGGCGCTGAGCTCGGTTGCTCTCGTCCTCTGGCTGAGAACGTTGATTGGCTGCCCCGCAACCTCTACATCGGCGTTTCCGGTCTGCAGCTTGCTCCCAAGGCTTACATTGCTCTCGGCATTTCCGGCCAGATGCAGCACATGGTAGGCGTTCAGGGTGCTGACACCATCATCGCAGTTAACAAGGATCAGAACGCACCTATCTTCAAGCAGTGCGACTACGGTATCGTTGGCGATATCTACAAGGTTCTTCCTGCCTTGATCGAAGCG
>UQVJ01000018.1 GCA_900544455.1 uncultured Eggerthella sp.
CGTGCGGGGGGTGGTCGCAAAAGGCTTTCGCGCGCCGCCGATCTGCCGCTGCCCTTTTCCGCGGGGGGGGATCGCAGGTCAGATCGCGGAAAATGCAGCAGACGACGTCTTCTTCTGCGGGGCGGGAATATCCTGTTGCCCGTTGCCTCGTCGTTCACGATTCGCCGCCTTCTCCTGTGAGGGCGGGAATATCATCCTGAGCGCTGCGGGCAGCATGCTCGTCTTCTTTTACGCGAGGGCCCCGGGCCAAACAATGGCAAGATCGGCGTATTTTGTACTCTCGGGCAGAAAACCTCGACATTTTTGGCAAGATATTCGCGAAATGTACCTTCCGACAGCGTTTTTTCGGTTCGAAGCGCACAAAATACGCCTATTTCGCCAAAATGGGCTGTCCAGGAGTACATTTCAGTGAAATCATGCCAGAAAGCTGTTCTCTGGCTGCGCTGGAGTACATTTGGCGAAGATTTCGCCATGTTTCCGCGTTTTGCCCAGGAATTGCTCATTGGGGCAAACCGTGTTTGGCCTTGTCGGACATGTTTCCGCGTTCCGCTCGGGGTTCGCCTGTCGCATAGAATCTAGGGATTGCTCTCGCATAGGATCCAGGGATAGCTCTCGCATAGGACCCAGGGATCGCTTGTCTCATAGTGCCAGGAACCGCTCATGTCATAGCCCCCCTGGGGAGGGTCGTCCGTCGCATACGGGAGGAAACGCAACGTGTTCGCAACCTCGGTGGCCTCTTCGGTATAATCGATCGCGAAAACACGCGTAAAGGAGATTGGTATGAAGCGCTCTATCGATGCAATTGAACATGCTGGCGAAATCATGAAGAAGGTTAACGATGCCGTCTTGCTCACCACAAAGAAAGACGGTCAGGTCAACACTATGACCATCAGCTGGGGCGGCATGGCAATTGAGTGGGGAAAGCCCCTGTTCATCACCTACGTGCGCGAAAGCCGTTTCACCAAGGAATTCCTGGACGTCACCGGCGAGTTCACGGTGAATCTGCCTATGGGTGAGTTCGACAAGAAGATCACCGCGGTGTGCGGTGCGAAGTCGGGCCGCGATATGGACAAGATTGCCGAGCTTGGACTCACGCTCGAAGAACCCGAAGAGGTAAACGTGCCGGGTATTCGCGAACTTCCCCTTACATTGGAGTGCCGCGTTCTTTTCAAGCAGGAACAAGATCTTGCCAACCTTGATGCTGAGGATGCGGAAAAGTGGTATCCAATCGACGAAGCGCTGGGTGGTCCCAACAAGCACACGGCCTATTACGCCGAAATCGTGGCGGCCTACGTCATCGAGTAGTCCTGGCTATAGTGCGCATGCACAAGGGCGCCTGGACTCATCGGTGTGCTTGGCGACTGGGTTGGTCATGTCTGCCGCCCTTTCGCCGTCGTTGGCATGCATTCTGAAGCTAGCATGCGTGCTTGGAGGAACGATATATGTTGAAGGGTCGGTTGTCGTATAGCGCGCCTTAAGCAGGAGCGCCTGCCTGCTATTCCTTGAAAGCGATATGAACGGCGGCAACGCCGAATGTCACATTGGTGTATTCGACACGGGAAAAGCCCGCATCCTTCAGCATGCGCGTGAAGCCCTTTTGATCGGGGAAGGCTTTAATCGATTTCGCTAGGTACACAAAGCCCGAAGCATCGCCTGTGACGATCTTTCCCCAGGCGGGGATGCCCCAACGCAAATACAGGTTGTAGCCCAGGCGCATAAGAGGATTGGGCGGGGTCGAGAACTCCAGTACGCACAGTGCGCCACCCGGCTTCAGCACGCGATACATCTCGGAAAGCGCGCGTTCGCGTTCGGGCATGTTACGAATGCCATATGACATGGTGATTACGTCGAAAGACTCGTCTTCGTAGGGGATGTCCTGCCCGTCGACCACGGCAAGCTCAACGGGAACTCCGTTTGCCTCACCTGCATCAAGTCGGCTTTGGGCCACTTCGAGCATGGCGGGAGTGTAGTCGGAGAGGATGATGTGTTTGGGCTGCTTTCGCTCGCAAGCCGTAAACGTCACATCTCCCGTGCCGCCGGCAATGTCCAACATCAGCGTTTCGCTGGTGATGGGCGATTTATCGATAAGCGTGCGCAGCCAGCTGCGGTATTGGCCGAAGCTGGAGAGCTTGTTGAAGCGCTCGTACTTCCAAGCGATATCGGTGAAGATCTTCTTTACGCGAGCAGAAGAAATCTCGGCAGGGGCTTCCTGACCCGTTGCGGTATCAATGGAATGGTCTGCCTGCTTTTCAGGCGTTTGGGAGGTGTTGCTCATGCGTTATCGCGTCCTTATGTACGAGTATTGCTCCGTGCGTTAGCTGATTATAGACAAGAACGGCACGCTTGCGTATCCGGCTCGTTAGGGGTCTGTGAAAAACGGCAAGATATAAACGCCGCAATGCTATCATTGCAAAGAATTACTCTATCGGGAGGATGCGCATGCTACTGATCGCTGAATACGTTGTTCCGGTTTCATCCGAGCCCATCGAGCACGGTGCGGTTTTCATTAAAGATGGTGCTATCGCCGACATTGGCGATGCGGAAATGATGCGCTTGCGCTACCCCAACGAAGAGGTAAAAGACTTCGGCATGGCTGCGCTCACCCCGGGCTTTATCGACCTGCATGCGCGCATGGAAGACGCGGTGTTCCGCGGTTTGGTGCACGACCTGCCCTTCGTTCAGTGGCGTAAGGAAATCGCTGCGCTCCGCAAGCGTATTTCCTATGCAGAGGCATTCGACTCTGCGTTCCTGGGTGGTCTTGAGGCGCTTTCTTCGGGCGTTACCACCGTGGCAGACATCACGTCTACGGGCGCTTGCGTTTCCGCTGCTCAGAAACTTGGCCTGCGCGGCATGTTCTATCGTGAGGCGGGCGCAATCGACAAGCGATTGGTCAACTACGCAATCAAGAAGGCCGATAGCGATTTGGAAAAGTGGTCGCAGACCATCGACCCCAATCGCATCACCTTGGGCATTGCGCCAGACCCTGTGTACGAATGCCACCCCGAGCTGTATCGCAGCGTGGTGAAATACGCCTCCGATAACGGCGATCTGCCTATCGCAATGGATTTAGCGGGTAGCAGCGAAGAGTACCGCTTCGTAAAGTACGGTGCCCCCTCTGGCCTGGACGAGGATCTGGGAATGCAGGGGTTCATGGAGGTTCCGCCATGGCTTCCCACTTCCGCAACTCCCGTCAACTACGTGTTGAATTGGGGCCTGTTCGAGGCGAAGAACGTCATGATCGTCTACGGCGTGCGCGTAAACGACGAAGACATCAGGCACTTGAAGGAATACGACGTTGCTGTATGCGCATGCCCCAGCCTGAATGCTCAGCTGGGCATGGGTGTTGCGCCGGTTAGCGAATATCTGCGCTCCGGCATGCGTGTGGGCTTGGGCACTGGTGCTCCGGCTTCTATCGACACGATGGACATCTTTAGCGAAATGCGCATGGAGCTGCTCATTCAGCGTGCTGTAACCGGTGAATTCCTTGATTCCCGCACGCTTATGGAAATGGGCACTTTGCGTGCCGCCCAGGCGCTGCGCATCGACGACAAGGTAGGCTCGCTGGAGGTTGGCAAACGTGCCGACATCGTTGCGGTCGATCTGTCAGGATCGCACTCTACGCCCACATCAGACCCTGTTTCTGCCCTTTTGGGATCTGTGGGCAACGGCGATGTTTCCATGACCATGGTCGACGGCAAGGTGCTCTACGAACGCGGACGCCTGCACGTCGCTGGCGAAGTGGCAAAGAACATCGCTCACGTTCTTGAGATTCGCGGTCGCCTTCGCTCTTAATGCCTATTGGCACCAGTAAGCCCCTCTTGTCGAAAAGAGGGGCTTGTTTTGCGTGCCGTGCGTTAAGGTGACCACACGCTTACGGAAAGAGATTCAATGGCTAACGGTAAAAAGCAGAAGATGACGGCAAAGCAGCTGAAGGAGCGCGAGGAGCGTGCCCTCGAGCGCCAGCGCCTTGCCGAGGAAAAGAAGAAGCGCGATGAGCTTCTCAAGCGCATATTCGTTATTGCGGTGTGCGTTATTTTGATCTTGGCCCTCTCTCTTCCAACCATGGGTCTTATGTTCCTTGGCGGAAACCAATAAAGGCTCCAAGCGGCAAAAACCACTAAGTGCTGCCTACTGTCGTTCGGCTCGGTAGCGCTGGAGAGATAAGGAAGTACCAGTTGTTCGGCATTGGCGGATTTGAGCTATTCATAATCCTGCTGTTCGCGTTCTTGATTTTCGGCCCCGACAAGTTGCCAGAAATGGCGAAAACGTTGGGTGCTGCGCTCAACAAATTCAAGCAGGCGCAGGAAGAAATGAAGGCGGTTATCAACGACGAGGTTTTGGACCCTGATGCAGGCAAAAAAGCCGCATCTGGTTCTGGCTCGAAGCCGGCCCCTCATGCAACTCAGGAATCGTTTGCCGAGCGCAAAGCTCGCTACGATAAAGAACGCGCCGAGCGCTTGAAGCGCCAGCAGATCGATGCCAACCGTACCGCCATGAAGACGGAGGCGGCGAAAAAGGCCGAAGAGCTTGAAAAAGCCGCAGAAGGCAAGTGCGAAGATACTGCAGCGAATGCAGCCGGTCGGGCGGAATCTGCATCCAAGCCTATGCCTTCTGCAAAGCCCGCACCGGCATTTACCCCCGATGAGCTTTTTGGCACCAAGCCGGTGAAGCCCGCTCCTCGTGCCGCGCAAAAGGAAGCGGCGGCAACGAAAGGGGGCGAATAGCGTATGGCAATCGGACCTGCGCGCATGTCGCTCATGGAGCATCTGGGCGAATTGCGCATGCGCCTTGTGCGCGTTATTGTTTGCCTCGTTGTGGCAACCTGCGTTTTCTATCTTTCCACAGGTACTGTGGTCCAATTCTTACTGGCTCCCGTGGCTGAGTTCATGCCCACCGACGGCAACGGCGATGTGATGCTCAATGTCTTGGGTGCATTCGACGCCTTTTCGGTGCGCATCACCGTGGCGTTGTGGACCGCCGTAGTAGCCACCGCCCCCATCACGCTGTGGCAGATCTTGGCGTTTTTCCTGCCGGCGCTGAAGCCGCGCGAACGTAAGTGGTTTCTGCCTACGTTTATCGCCGCCCTGGCGTTGTTCATCATTGGTACGGTATTTTGCTACTGCGTTATCTTGAACCCCGCCTTCCAATGGCTTACCGACCAGGCATCGGGCTTTGCAACCATCCTTCCTGAAGCGGGCCAGTGGGTGGATATTATCATCAAGTTCGAGCTGGGTTTTGGCATCGGTTTCGAAATGCCCCTGGTGGTGTTCTACCTGGTTATGTTTGGCGTGGTACCCTACAAGAAACTGCGCGCAAGCTGGCGCGCTGTGTACATCGGCCTGCTGGTGTTCTCTGCAGCGGTAACGCCCGATGCGTCTCCCGTAACCATGGGCCTTATGTTCGCTGCGATGGTGGTTCTGTACGAGATCAGCTTGCTTGCCGCGCGTGTCGGCCTCAGCCACCGCATCAAGCGCAAGGAGGAAGCGGAAAAGGCTGAAGAGCTTGAAGCTCAGGAGGCTCGTGCTGAACTCAAAGATCTGAAGCAGCGCTATCGCGAGCATCTGTGGGGCGAAGAAGAGAGCGAAGGCAAGTAGCCATGCATGAGCTAGGCATTATGACAGGCGTTATGGAGTCGGTCGAGGAAGCGGCTCGCAACGCCGGCGCCACCAAGGTTTTGGAGATTGATCTTTCTGTAGGCGTCATGACCGAAGCCGTGGAAGACGCCCTCCGCTTCGCCTTCGAGGCGCTCTCGGAAGGCACCATGTGCGAAGGCGCCGACTTCAAAATCAACATGATCCAGCCGGTAAGCATTTGCTTGGAATGCGGTAATGAATTTGAGCACGACCGTTACCACGTAACGTGTCCTCAGTGCGAAAGCGGCTTCACGCAGCTTATTGCCGGCAAGGAAATGCAGATCGACTCAATCGAGGTCGATATTCCCGATGAAGATGATTCCGCCGAGGGGTCGCAGCTCCAATCAGGCGAGCACTAGCAATCTGGCGTCGGCGCGACGCTTTACCATCCAGTAGGTAACTCCCCAAAGAATATGGAGGCAGCCAATGCAGATCGATATGAAACAACCCATCCTTGATAAGAATGACAAACTCGCAAAAAGCAATCGTGAGCTGTTTGCCGAAAAGAAGGTGTTCGTGCTCGATCTTCTGGCATCGCCTGGCTCCGGCAAAACCTCAACCATCCTTGCCACCATCGAGGCATTGCGCGACGAATTCAACATTGCGGTTATTGAGGGAGATATTGCTTCTTCGGTCGATTCCGAGAAGATCAAAGCCCAGGGCATTGCCGCAGTGCAGATCAACACGGGTGGGGCATGCCATTTGGAAAGCGACATGATCCGCCGTGCCGTTGATGTGCTCGATCTGGACAAGCTTGACCTCATCATCATCGAGAACGTGGGCAATTTGGTGTGCCCGACCGATTTCGACTTGGGCGAAAACATGAAGGCGATGATTCTTTCGGTGCCTGAAGGCGACGATAAGCCTTTGAAGTATCCGGGTGTTTTCCAGGCTGCTTCTGCCATCGTGCTGAACAAGGTTGACACCTTGCCTGTGTTTACGTTCGACAAGGACCTGTTCTACAGCCATATTGCCAACCTGAACCCCCAGGCTCCCATTTTCCCCATTTCCGCTACGAGCGGCGATGGCGTGGAAGAGTGGGCCAACTGGCTGGCTGAAAAGATCCGCTCTCTGTAAACCCTGCATGCCCAGTTTTGTTTGCTGGGCATAAGTCAACGCATCCGAACAGCGCAAGCTGCCTCCTATGTTGCACCGAATCGTTTTTCTCCTATGCGGAGATGCGATTTGCCGCAACGCAGGGGCAGCTTTTCTTTTGTCCTTTTTGGGGCTACCAACCGGTTGATGTCTGTAATTGCATCCTGCCCTACAGGCGACAGAGGTTGATGGTGGCACCTGTTTCCATTTGTCCTATGCGAAATGAGCTGGTCTTGCGCAGTTCGGCATATTCGGTGTTTCGCGGCAAACGCAATGCGTAAATGCTACTGATCTTTGGGAATCCGACCCGCGAAAAACGACAGTGCGCATTGAGCCGTGGCGAGGATTGCCATAAATACCAAGGGCGCTTCGAATCCCTGCGTTGTTTCCGTGAGTGCGCCGAATACAAAGGGTCCGCATGCGGCAAGAAGATAGCCAAGCGATTGAGCAAAACCCGAAAGGGCAACTGTTTCGGCGTGGGTTCTTCCGCGCAGAGAGATAAGGGTAAGTGCCACCACTAGCGAAGCCCCTTGCCCCATTCCCCCAAAAATACTCCAGAGAAGGGAAAGGCGCGGGCTCAGGAGCCATCCCAATGCGGCGACTAGCAGCGGCGCGCTTGCCAGGATCCCTGCGCACACTTGATTGCCGCGAAGATACATGAAGCGCGGGATTAGAAGGCCCGATACGATGCCGAGCGCCTGGAATATGAAGAGGTGCACGCCTGCTTCGCCGGAGGAAAAACCAGCAGCTCCAGCAATACCGGGAAGCCAATTGCAGAAGGTGTAGAACGCTGCAGATTGAAGCCCCATGAAGAGCGTGACAAGCCAGGTCGATGGTCTTTTCAGCAACGTGCGAAGGGGAGATTCCGCCTGTGTGTTTTCGCTGATGGGGCAGGCTTCCTTTGCGCTTTCGGGCATTTGCTCAAGGTGCGTTTCGGCGAGCGTTTCGGCGACGTTGCATCTTTCATCAGTCTGAATGCTTTTGATGCTTCGAGTGAGTTTTGTGCGCAGCAGCCACAGAAGGGCGGCAAGCAGTGCGGGAATTGCCCAGAACGCCAATGCAGGTTGCCAGCCTCCGAGGGCGTCGGCAGCTGCCGAGGCGGTTAGGCCAGCAAGTGCCGAGCCTGCAGTGACGCAGGCGGAATAAGCTCCGGTTGCAAATGAGACGTTATCGATGAAGTCGCGCTTAACGATGGCAGGCGCCAGCACGTTGCCTACGGCAATGGATGCGCCAATTGCCAGGGTGCCTAGCCAAACCATGCTCTCGCCCGAGAGCGAACGCACTATGCATCCACTGGCAAGGGCGATAAGCGCCCAAAAAAGCACCTTGTCGCTGTCGAGTTTTGCGGTCAGCGCACCAACGATCAGGCTAAACAGCGCAAAAGCGAGAAGGGGCAGGGAGCCCAATAGCCCCTGTATCGATTCACCCCAGCCGAATGTGGTTCCGATGCTGGAAAGCAAGGGGCCCACTGCAACGATGGCAGGGCGCAGATTCAACGCAACCAGGAAAATTACGCAGCTTGCCAACAAAGGTGCTGCTTTGCGCCGTTCCTGCGTTTGGGCTTTTGGTTGGTCCATGCTTTGCTTGCAGCCTTCCTGGTTTTGCTTCTGTTTCTAGTCTGTCTATTATGCGCTGCCATTTTTGCTTTTCGGATTAAATGCCGGAATTGGCTTTGTTTGTTGTCGCTCTTTGCATCGCTTCTTTTTTTGCAATTGTCCCGAAGTGTTGCTCCCCGGTGTCCATCTCGCCGCCTCCCTCGCGATTTTTACACGCCCTATAACGACGGCGGGGCCTGCCCCTGTCGCACGTATTCCCGTTGTTATGGAGGCAAAAATGGAGTACCTAGCTGGGGACATCTCTCCTCGCCAAGCTGCAGCTTCCGCTTGTCGCGCAGAAGAATGGTTTGTGCTTGCTGTTCAACAGTTGAACAGCTTTTGTAGAGACGAGGAGGTGAGAGAACCTGAAATGTCAAAAGCAGAATGGAAGATTTCCCAGGTTGAAAAGCTTATTGGACTATCGAGGCGCGATATCCAAAGAGCGTGCTACAAAGGGCGCGGCGGCGTTGCCATATTGCAGCCAAAGGATAGCTCGTGGGGAAGGCGTAACTACAGCCTTGAAGATGTTGCGACTTTGTTTGTGGTGAAGTGTCACAAAGAGCGTGGCCTGAGCCTGGTCGAAGTCAAGAAGGTGTTCGAACGCTCCGATGCGAGCGAAGGCGGTTGCGCGATGCTCGAAGACCAGGTATCTCTCATGCTCGATCGGCGCGATGAGCTGGAGCGGCAAATTGCCTGCGGAAGGTTACTGGTGGCTGCGATGAAAGGCAGGACGCCGCTTCGCAAGCTGGTTCGCTCGTATGTGATGAAAGCCGTTGTTGATGCTGCAAGTACTCAGGAGCAATCTGGCACCAACGTGTATTTTGCCCTGCTGCAGCGATGCGTACTGATAAGTGCAGGCGAAGTTGACGAGCTTGAAAAGGGCATTAGGAAATGGCTAGACAAAGGAGAAAGGCCCGATGCGGAATGTGTGCAGGGCTTTCTTCGCAAAGAATTCGAACGCACTGCCCGGCTTGTTGGAGGGTCAACGCAGGCTGACGTGGCAAGGGCGCTCGGTGAAGTGCTCGATTCGCCCAGTATGGAACCGACCCTTGAACTGTGGCTTGATCCAGGATCCTACGAATTCATTGACGAAGCGTTAAGCGTGGCACTGGCAGCGAAAGCTTAGTTTTGATTGTGAGAAATAGGAGAAAACGGTATGGAAAAAGGAAAGAAAAAGAAGTTTGGAATTGCGGCAGTGCTTGTTGTTGCGCTTGTCCTAATTATCGGAGGAGTTGTTTGGTTCGTACCTCATCAAAGGGCGGTAGATTCCTTCAATAATGCTGCAAGCGGGCTTGAAAGCCGAAACGCAGAAGTCGATTCCGCGATAGAGGAGCTTCAAAACCTTCAGTCGGGAAGCGATAAGCCGCTTGATGAGTCGTTGTATGAAACGGCAAGCAACGTCATTGGTCAGGCTCAGGCGGTTAAAGAGTCGGTTCCCGAAATGCCTTTTGCGACCGAGGAAATAGCGAGCAAAGCAGAGCAAATAAACGAGATGGGCCATTATGATGACCAGCTTAAAGCTCTTAATGAAACTAAAACTGCATTCGCAGATAGTATCGCGCAACTGAAGCAAGTTACTGCCCCTTCGGAAGCATTTGTCGTTCAACGAATCACGGGCCTTTCGAACGTTACAGGGGCAGAAGCAGCAACTGAGGCAAACGATCCAAACAGACAGCTTAATAAGCCAGGTGGATATACCGCTGCCGTCTTCTTCTCTTCGGACTTGGTTGACCGCTCGAAAGTGTACTCCGATGGAAGCGGAATCGTGAATGCTGGAACCGATGGGGGCGGTTGTGTCGAGGTGTATTCGACTGCAGAGGATGCGGAAAAGAGGAATTCCTACCTTGGTTCCTTCGACGGCACCATCCTTGCGTCTGGCTCTCATGAAGTTCTTGGAACGTGTGTTGTCCGAACCTCGAATTTGCTTACTGCTTCTAATCAAAAGTTAATTGCTGAAGAAATTAAAGAGAGTCTGATTCGCTTGGAGTAAAGGGCTCGTGGCGGACTATGCATAGCCGATGACCGTCGATGCCCATCGTCTCAACAGGGACGGTGGGCATTTCGAATAATGTGATAGGAAAAGCAACGGAGAAATGGAGGCGCGAGTGATCGAGCGGGAAGAAGTGGAGGAGCTTTTCGAAGAAAAGCTCGACAAGAGTGATGAGAGGGGCGAAAAGAAGAAGCATTGGCTGCCGAAGCTGGTTATCGTCCTGATCCTTATTGCCTTTGTCGCTGGCATTGTATTTGCCACGGTGCCTCAGGCCCGTGGCATGCTTACGGGTGAAGATTACGTAACGTCGACCCAGCTAAAGAAAGCGGTAAACATTGAAAACCTTTCCTCTGCTGAGTTTGTATATAACGGTATTGCCGAAAAACATAAGGATAATAGCGAAGAGGTTGAATATCGCGTTGCGTATGACGCAACGGTAAAAGTTGGCGTAAAAATGAGCGATATCGATTTCGACATCGACCAATCGAACAAGGTTGTTGTCCCGCGTTTGCCCGAGATTGCCGTGAACAGCGTAGCGGTTGACGTGAATTCATTGAGCTACATGCCTAAAAATCCAGATGCGGGCATGAAAGAAGTTCTTGATCTGTGCGAAGCCGATGCAAAGAACGAAGCAAGCAATTCGGACAAGTTTTACCAGACCGCAGAGGACAATATGAAATCTGTCGTCGAGGCGCTTACCCTTCCTCTGGTCAAGGGCAAGGGTTATTCAATTGCATGGGTAGAGAGCAAATAGGGGGCAGCGGTGAAGAAAACAATGATCGGCGCTACGTGTGCATTGACGCTGGCTTTGAGCTCTTTTGCTCTTGTTGGCTGCTCGTCTCAGGAGCAGAAATCCGCCGACTTTTCGGGAGTCCAATCGGTAGCGGAGTTGGCAACGTTGAAATGCTATTACCACAATGTTGCAAAAGCCGAGCAGGACGGCGGTTTGTTTGATATTGGCTACAAGAAGGTGTGGGTTGAATACGACGGCATCGTTGAAGTTGGTGTCGATGTTAGCCAGGTCACAATAAGCGAGCCCGATGCAGAGGGAAAAGTTCGAGTGCATGTTCCTGACGCCAAGATTCTTAATGTAAATGTTGACAAGGACTCTATTGGCGACCCTTTAATTGATAGAGGGCCAATTACTGAGGTGACTGCGGATGAAAAAACCAAAGCTTTCGCTGCTGCCCAGAAGAACATGGAAGAAGCCGCTCAGAAGAACAGCGCGATAATGGCCCAGGCTCGCGAACGCGCGAAGCAAGTTATTGAGGGCTATGTAAAGAACGCCGGATCGGAAATGGGCGAAGAATACACCGTTGAATGGGTGTAGCGGTAGTTTTGTGATTTGACCAGGTGCTTGGCGAATGTTGGGACCTGCGCATTATTTGCAATTTAGGAGTGAATTCAATGGGCAAGAATCCTTTTGATATGGTTGGTGGTTTTGTGGCTGGTGCAGCCAAGGCGGCAGCCGATACGGCTGGTGGCGCGGTAAATGCAGCAGCAAAAGCAGCAAATGATGCAGGGAAGGTTGCTGGAGGCATAGCAAACGTAGCGGGAAAAGCCGCCGGTGATGCCGCAAATGCGGTGGCAAAAACAGCATCA
Source organism: uncultured Eggerthella sp. (assembly GCA_900544455.1). Classification (GTDB taxonomy): domain Bacteria; phylum Actinomycetota; class Coriobacteriia; order Coriobacteriales; family Eggerthellaceae; genus Anaerotardibacter. Next base: position 11,916 of record UQVJ01000018.1, read on the forward strand.
AGCGTTGCCGAAGATGCGTTTATGGCTTTCGGGGGCTCAACGGGCAAGACGTACGCTTCGTCCATCAAGGACGACGGGGGCGCTTATTTGGCGCCAAGTCCTGTTGTTGATGAAAAAGAAATAGCTGAGCTTGATATGCTGACAGCTCAGTTCGAAAGCCTTATTAAGCCAAATCCTGTAGCGATGTTGGCACAAAAGGCCGGAGATGTGGTAATCCAGGGCACCTCGAAAGCCATCGCCGTAATCGGAAAAGACGATCTATATAACGAGTCGATGGGGATTATTTCAGATGCATTTAGCAAAGTTGGAGACTCGGCAAGCAAAATTAGCGTAAGCGAAGAATATGTTGTTTCCGAAATTAATAGGGCCCTCGAAGGGGTTCAGATTTCAACGGTTGAGGAAGTTCGCTTTTTGCGCAGCTACGACCTTTCGTCGATTGCTCGCGAACAGAGGAAACAGCATTTAGCACTTGCACTTGCCGAAGGCGCAGCCACCGGAGCTCCTGGCCTGCCAGGCATTCCATTTAACCTGGTTCTGAGTACATTTCTGTTCTATCGTGCTGTTCAATCGGTGGCGATGTTCTATGGGTACGATGTTAAAAATGACCCAGCTGAGCTGGAGCTTGCGGGTGAAGTTTTCATGGAAGCTATGAGCGTCGGCCAGTCTCTTGATGCTGGAGATAAGCCCGATGGGGCTGTGTCGGCTCAAATAACCAAGCTCATGATGCTAGGTGAAATCGCCACGGTTAAGCAAACGATCAATAAAGGATGGGCCGAAATGGCGAAGAGGGGTGGTGCATGCTTGGTTGTTGCCCAGATTCGCGCAATGGGAAATGCAGGAGTAAAGAAGACTCTTGAAAATACCGGAAAGAAGGGCCTCGAGGTCGGTGTTTTCAAAAGCGTTTTTGAGAAAATCGGAAAGCAGCTATCGAAAGATGTGGTTTCGAAGGCGGTTCCGGTTGTAGGTGGTGTCCTTGGTGCCGCATTCGATACCGCTCAGATGAACACTATTTTGAAGTATGCGGATTTGTTCTACCACAAACGCTTTATTGTCGAAAAAGAAATGCGAATCGATGCTCTTCTTGCGGGAAAGAACATTGATGATTTTCTTGAAATTGATAACGGGTTTGAAGTTCCCGCTGGTCAAGCAAATGATTAAAAGGACGCAATAATGTCAGGCTTTGATCCATTCGCATTTGTTGGTGATGTTGCTAAGGGCGTTGGCGATGTTGCCAAAGGCGTTGGCGACATTGCGAACAATGCTGCAAAGGTTGCCGCTGGTGCTGTTGACGGTGCCATAAAGGCGATGGCTCCCGAGGGTAACGAGGGAGAGCAAAAATCCTTCGAAGATCACCACGAAGAGCCTCGCCCCATTCCCGAGCCTCAATACCGAGATTGCGAAATCGACGCATTCTACGTCGAAAAGCGCTACGTCGCTGTAAGGCAAATAACGGTTGGCGCTAACGGGGAACCCCTGGAGGGCTACCGGCATTACCTTCGCTTGTCGCGTCATGGCGTCGAGCGCGTCCAAGAGACAGACCTGTTCGCCAAGCCCATGGAGCGCATTCGTGTGCGCAACTGCACTCTTTTCAAAAACGGGGAAGAAGCGGGTGAAGACGCTTTGAGGAAAGGTGCGTTTTTCGGTTCTGTTGCAACGCTGTTTTCGTTCCATCCTTTGGCGATTGGCTTCTTGGCCGCAATAACAGCGCGGGGCAACAAGGATCTTTGGGCGTTGGATATCCTCGACTACGACGAAAAGGAATGGCTGTTCATGGTGGAGTCAAGAGAAGAGGGCGAAGACCTTCTGAAGTTCCTGGATCGCTACTATATGATCTAGCTGCCTGTCTGCGCTCCGGCTTTTGGCATTAGCAAGATGCCTGCATTGCAAGAGAGCTGCTATAAACTAAAAAGCGAGCATGTTTGTGCTCGCTTTTTTCATGCATGTAAGGGGGCTTGCCGTGGGGAGTTTTAGGGAGATCGATCCAGCGCAGTTCGCGCGCCATTTTTTGGATGTTCCGTATGCCGACGAGGATCCTCGTCAGGTGATGGACATCTGGCTTCCAAATGAAGGGGAAGGTCCATTTCCGCTCATTGTGCTCGTGCACGGTGGCGGATGGGTTTCGGGCGACAAGCGCGAAAACACTATGCCGGGAGTATTCAAGTTTCCTTCGCAGGGATATGCCGTTGCCTGCATCGAGTATCGCTTGGTGCCCGATGTTCACTGGCCCGAACCGCTTGAGGATGTTCGCGCGGCTATTCGTTTTTTGCGCGCACATGCGGCCGAATACAATCTGAATGCTGAAAACATCGCCATCATGGGCAATTCTGCAGGTGGGCATCTTGCCTGCATGGTGGCGGCGCTCGCCGGTCGCCCTGTAATGAATGGACGTCGTTACGGCAACCTCGACCAATCCGACGCTGTGCAGTGTTTGGTAGCGGTATATCCGCCCACCGATATGTATCAATTGGATCTGTGCGATCGCACTACCGCCGAAGACCAAGCGGCCGCAACCGACGGCAACACCGTCCGCGGCGATACGGGCGAAAAGGGTATGGGCAAAATGCACAACCAGCTTATGGGCGTAAGCTGCATGGACAACCCGGAAATTGCGGCAACAGCAAGCCCCATTAAGTTCGTAAATGGGGATTTCCCGCCAGCGTATTTCCTCCAAGGGGTGCAGGATCGCATCATTCCCTATACGCAATCGGTTTCCATGGTGCGCATGATCAACGAACAATGCGGCGAAGGGCATGCTGAACTCAAACTCTTCCCGAATGCCGATCATGGTGCCGCGGAAATGAAAACGGACGATGAGATTGACGTCATCCTCGATTTCATCGATCGCCATATTTGGGAGGGCGAACATGCTCGCACTCCGCTCCCGAAGGAAATAGCACTGTTGTAGTATCTCGCCATTTTGGTAAGTATCTTAGCCAAATAAGATAAAATGGCTAAGATACTTACCTCATGGCTAGGATATTCGCATGAACTTCGACTACAGCATTTCGCTGCCAAGCATATGTACGCCCGTAACCATGGGTGCGGTTGCCGCCATCCATGAATATAAAGGCAAGCAAGAGCTGTACCAGGCCTTGAAGCCTGAATCATTCGAAAAGCTTGCTGCTGTGGCTCGCGTGCAAAGCATTGGTTCTTCAAACAAAATTGAAGGCATCGAAACCACCGATGCTCGTTTGGAAGCGTTGGCAGCAGGGAAAGTTGCACCTCGGAATCGCGATGAGCGCGAAATTGCGGGATATCGCTACGTACTCGATCTTATCCATGAACGGTATGCCCATATCGCGGCAACGCCGAACGTTATTCTTCAGCTGCATCGCGATTTGTTCGATATGGAGCGAGCTTCGTTTGCTGGCAGGTGGAAAGACTCTGACAACGCTATCGTTGAGCGCTTGCCCGGTGGTCGGCTCCGAACGCGTTTTGAACCTACCAGCGCTGCCGCCACGTCTGACGCCGTAGAGTCTCTTTGTCGAACATATAACGAATCAATTGAGCAGGGGGTGTTCAGCCCGCTGCTTTGTGTTGCCCAATTTGCGTTTGACTTTGTGAGCATTCACCCGTTCGTGGATGGAAACGGCCGGATGAGCAGGCTCCTTATGCTTTTGCTGCTGTACCAAAACGGTTATTTGGTTGGAAAATATATTTCACTTGAGGGGAAAATCGAATGCACCAAGCAAACCTATTATGAGGTTTTGCGGGAAAGTTCCGCGGGTTGGGCTGTGCGCGAAAACGACTACCCGCCATTCGTTACCTATTTCCTGGGCATTGTGCTTTCCTGCTATCGGGAGCTCGATGAAAAGCTCAGCATCGTCAATGCTTCAAATAGCAATGAAGATCTAATTCGGAATTGTTTGGCAAAGGCAATCGTGCCTATTTCGAAACGCGAAATAGAAAGATCATGCCCTATGCTTAGCACGCGCACTATTGAGCGAACCCTGCAGAAGATGGCGAAGGAAGGTGCAGTGCTGAAAATCGGTGCTGCTCGCGCAACATGTTATCAGCTTGTCCGATAGGTGAATGGTTTTCAGGGATTGCTTGATCTTTTTGCTAGCTGCGCAAAATGCCGCAGACTGTCTGAGCGATGCAGTAACAAGCACTCCTGCCCTTTGAGTGCCAAAAAATTTGGCAACAAGGCGGTAACGAAACGGTACAGCCTTTGTAATCCTGCGCGAAAATCACCTGTAAATTTGGCTATCAGATTCGGAAAACACCAGGTCAAAGGCTTATACATCAACAAATAGGGCTTTCTGAATATCTAAGTGCCGTACACTCAAGTTTTCTTCACGGATGGTTGCATTCTTGGGTCAACTTGCTAGTATGTATACCCGTTAGCACTCCTAAATGTTGAGTGCTAAACCATGGTATCAACCGCGCTTGCAACTAGGCGCGAATTAAATGGCGAAAGGAAGCACGCTATGAATCTTAAGCCGCTCGGTGATCGCATCATCGTCAAGCAGGACGAGGCTCAGGAAACCACCGCAGGTGGCCTGTACATCGCTGCAGAGTCCAAGGAAAAGCCCCAGTCCGGTGTTGTTCTGGCTGTAGGCGAAGGCAAGGTCAACAACGAAGGCGAGCACCTTCCCATGCCTGTTAAGGCTGGCGACCATGTTCTGTATGGCAAGTACGGCGGAACCGAAGTTGACGTTGAAGGCGAAAAGGTTCTGATCCTTCGCGCAGACGACATTTACGCTGTTTACGCAGAGTAAGTAGGTTCTGGTTTGCCGCATAACTCGGAGCGGCAGGCGTAAGCGCGTTTTGCGCTTCATTCGGTACTACTTCATTTGAAAGGAATTTCAATATGGCTAAGGAAATCAAGTTTGAGGCCGATGCCCGCGCAGGCATGGCTCAGGGCGTAAAGAAGCTCGCAGACGCCGTAAAGGTAACCCTTGGACCTAAGGGTCGCTACGTTGCCCTCGAGCGCTCTTTCGGCGCACCGCTGGTAACCAACGACGGTGTTACCGTTGCTCGCGAGGTTGAGCTCGAAGATCCCGTGGAAAACATGGGCGCTCAGCTGGTAAAGGAAGCCGCTGTTAAGACCAACGACGTTGCTGGCGATGGCACCACCACCGCAACCCTTCTTGCCGACGTTATCGTAAGCGAGGGCCTGCGCAACGTAACCGCTGGCGCTGACGCTCTTGGCATTCGCCGCGGTATCGACAAGGCAACTGAGGCTGTTGTTGCCGCTATCAAGAACGATGCAACCGAAATCTCCACCAAGGAGCAGATTGCAAACGTTGGTACCATTTCCGCTGGCGATGCGGTAATCGGCGAAAAGATCGCTGAGGCAATGGACGAAGTTGGAAAAGACGGCGCAATTTCCGTTGAGGACAGCCAGACCTTCGGCATCGACATCGATGTTGTTCAGGGCATGCAGTACGATCGCGGTTACATCTCTCCTTACATGGCAACCGACTCTGAGCGCATGGAAGCCGTTCTGAACGATCCTTACATCCTGCTCACCGACCTCAAGGTTACCTCCATCCAGGATATGGTTCCCCTGTTGGAAGGCATCATGAAGGCAGGCCGTCCGCTGCTCATCGTCGCAGAAGACGTTGAGGGCGAAGCTCTGGGCACCCTGCTGCTGAACAAGCTGCGTGGCACCTTGAACGTAGTTGCCATCAAGGCTCCTGGCTTCGGCGATCGTCGTGCTCGCATCCTCGAGGACATCGCAGTTGTTACGGGCGGCAAGGTTGTTTCCAAGGACTTCGGCATGACGCTTGCCGATGTTACCGTTGACGCTCTTGGTACCGCCAAGACCGTTAAGGTTTCCAAGGACGCAACCGTTATCGTTGACGGCGCTGGCGACAAGGCGGCAATCGATGCTCGTGTTGCTCAGATGCGCAACGAGCTGGAGCACCTTACCTCCGACTTCGACAAGGAAAAGCTGCAGGAGCGCCTGTCCAAGCTTTCCGGTGGCGTTGCTGTTCTTAAGGTTGGCGCTGCTACCGAGTCCGAGCTTAAGGAAAAGAAGAGCCGCATCGAAGATGCCCTGCAGGCGACCCGCGCAGCAGTTGAGGAAGGCATCGTTGCTGGTGGCGGCGTAGCTCTCATCAACGCAATCAGCGCACTTGACGCGGTTGAGGTCGCAAACGCAGACGAGCAGGTTGGCGTTGATATCATCCGCAAGGCTCTTGAGGCTCCTATGCGCGCTATCGCAACCAATGCTGGCTATGAAGGCTCCGTTGTTGTCGAAAAGGCCAAGGCATTCGCTAAGGGCGAAGGCTACAACTTCGCAAACGGCGAAGAGGGCAGCATGATTGAGATGGGCGTTTCCGATCCTGTAAAGGTTACGCGCACCGCTCTGCAGTCTGCAGCATCTGTTGCTGGCCTGATCCTCATCACCGAGGCAACCATCAACGAAATCCCCAAGGAAGGTCCCGACCTGTCTGCACTCGCTGGTGCGGGCCAGGGCGGCGGCATGGGTATGATGTAAGTTCGGTACGTCCGCTCGTGCACTGAAAAAGCACCCTTCGGGGTGCTTTTTTTGTGCGCTCGCTCCATATGGGATGACGCTACGCGGCGCCCTGGCGGCACAGCTGGTCTTCAAGCGCTCAGCATGGCCATAAGGCCTATGCTTCGCGCTTTCAGGTCAGCTGCACTCGCCAGGGCGCCGCTCGCTGATGTATTGGTGCATGCCTCGGGCTTCGTCAACGCCCCTTGGGCGTTGGGTTCGGATTAGCTTCGCTGTCTGAACCCTTGGGGCTGCGGCTGGGTTGGGGCAAATTCGCTTCGCTCTTTGAGCTTGGTCAACGCCCTTGGGGTGTTGGTTCGGGTTCGCTTTGCTCCCCGAACCATTGAGGGCTTGCAGTTGGGCTTGATCTATTTTTCGGTTCGGGTTCGCTTTGCTCTCTGAACCCCTGGCGGGCTTCATTCTGGGCCGTTTGATAGCTTTGGTGAATCATTTTTGATTCTATTGCTATGGTTTTGTGAAGAATCGACCTTGCGACATTCTCGTCTAGCGGACAGGAGTACCCTCGCGTGCGGGCCTTTGGCCTATTGAGCATATTCGTTAGTTATTTTGCATATCAATCAGGCATGCGCAGGAAGAAGGAATTACTCCTATGGAGGTTTTTCAGCACACGTTCACCCAGATGCTGATGTTGTTCGCGATCATGTTGTGCGGTTTCATCGCAAGGAAAAAGCGCATGACAGACGATCTTTTTGATGGGAATCTTTCCAAGCTGGTAATGTCTATCACCCTTCCCGCAACCATTTTAAACTCGGTGCTCTCCGACAGCCAGCTGCCACCCGACGAGATTATCCTTACCATGTTTGGCTATGCGGCTTTGTATTTCTTGTTTGCTGCAGTATTTTCATACGCCGTTGCCCACCTGGTGTATCGCAAGCTCAACCGTCCAGCACGTGGAGCACATGCCTTCATGATGATGTTCGGAAACGTGGGCTTTCTGGGCTTCGCGGTACTTGCCGCCATATTCGATGACAACGCTGTGCTGTATGCGGCGGTATTCAACATCGTCTTCAACGTGGTGCTGTTTTCGCTCGGCGTGTTCTTTGTCGCGGGCGACGATGAGCAAACAAGGGAAAAGCGCAGTGTGAAAATGCAACTGAAAGCACTGGGCCACACTCTAACCAAACCGGTGATGCTGGCCTCGTATGCTGCGATGGTCTTGGCGTTGCTGCATATAACCGACAACGGCCCCATTGGGCAAACGTGCAGCATCTTGGGCGGAATGACGGTTCCTGCCGCAATGCTTATCATTGGCTCAACCTTGGCGAAGATGCCTGTGCGCGAAATGCTGTTCGACGGCTGGAGCTATCTCACTACGCTTATTCGCCTTATCGTGGTTCCGGTAGGCGTGTACTTCGTTTTCGGTCTGTTCGTGAGCGATCCGTACCTTCTTGCCATTCTGGTGCTTCTGGCTGCCATGCCCGCCGCTTCGAATGGCACCATGTTGTGCTTGGCCTATGATGGCGACACGCGAACCATGTCGCGCGGAACCTTCTTAACCACGGTATTCTCCCTGATTACCCTGCCTGTTATTGCGCTTATTGTGGTGTAGCGGGCTGAGCGGCACTGTTGGGGCATTTGCTTTCACGTTCGTGCTTGCGCTCTGTGCCTTTTGCCGAACGCGTGCACATTCTCCGAGCGGCAGGCGCATCGAAGGCGCACTCTGCCGTCCATTGCGCGCACTTGCCGCTTTCTGCTCTTCATCGACCGCGTTGCCGCCACCTTTGCCCTGCTTATCCATTCGTATACTTCCCTTACCCTATAATTGCCTTGCGTTGCAAAGACGTAATCGGTAACTAAACGAGGGGTTGTCTGTGGAGGTTCTCACACACGCTGGATTGCAGATGCTCATTCTGTTCACCGTAGTGCTGCTTGGCGCGCTGGCGCGCAAACTTCACTTAATGAACGATGCCTTCGACGCCCTGCTCTCCAAGCTCGTCATGACGGTGGCGCTTCCCGGTATGATCCTTAATTCGGTGTTGAGCAACACGAATTTGCCCGATTCTCGCACCATTCTTATGCTGCTGGTGTATTCGACCGTGCTCTACTTTTTTATCTGTTTGTTTGCGTGGGTTTTCGTGCGTGTGATGTATCGGGGCGTGCCGAAGCCGGCGCAGGGTGCGCATGCGTATCTCATATCGTTCGGAAATACGGGCTTTATCGGCTTCGCGGTGTTGGGTGCCATCATGGGGAATGACGCCGTACTCTACGGCGCTGTTTACAACATTCCCTACAATGTCTTTATGTTCTCAGTTGGAATGTTGTTTATCGCGAGTACAGGAACAGAAGGCGTGGCGGCCAAAAAGCCTCTGAAAGAGCAGGTGAAGGCTATCGGCAAGCAACTTGTGAGTCCCTGCCTCATCAGCTGTTTCATCGCAATGTTTCTGGCGCTGTTCGGCGTTACCGACTCGGGCTATATCGGTCAGACGTGTAATCTGCTGGGGCAGATGACGGTGCCGGCAGCTATGTTGGTAATCGGATCGACGCTCGCCAAGCAGCCCTTGAAGCAGATGGTGAACGATGGCTGGAGCTACCTCACTTCGTTCATGCGTTTGGCAGGTGTGCCGCTGCTCATCTTTTTCATAGGCGGTATCTTTATCCATGATCCATATATTCTTGCGGTTATCGTGATTGAGTCGGCGATGCCGGCTGCTTCGTCGGGCATTATGATGTGCTTGGCCTATGGCGGCGATACCATGACTATGTCGCGTGGAACTTTCATAACTACCATCCTCTCGATCGTCACTTTGCCGCTGTTGGCGCTGCTGGTGGTGTAGCTCCCGTTTCGTGGCGGTCGGCGGGTGCGTTGCACATAGGGAAAAGACAGCTATTGAAAGGCTTTCAATGATTGAGCATCCAACTTCTTTGGAGGATCCGCGACTTGATGTGTACGCGCGCCTGACAGAGCTTCAGTTGCGCAATAAGCTTGAGCCGGAAAAGGGAATTTTTATCGCCGAATCGGACAAGGTTATCGACCGTGCGTTGGCGGCGGGCTATCAGCCGATTTCCCTTTTGGTGCCCGAGCATCGTTTTGAGCGCATGGCTGGTCTTGTAAATCGCATGGGCGGCAATAAGCCTGTTGAAGAAGGCGGCCTTACTGTTTTCGTTATGCCTGCTGAAGAGGTTGAAAAGTTGGCGGGTTACGAGCTGACCCGTGGTGTTTTGTGCGCAATGCGCCGCAAGCCTTTGCCCTCGGTGGAAGAAACGGTTGCCAATGCACGCCGCATTGCCATCTTGGAAGACATTACCAACCATACCAACGTGGGCGCTGCTTTCCGCAGTGCTGCGGCGTTGGGGGTGGATGCGGTTTTGTGCACGCCCGCATGCTGTGATCCTTTGTACCGTCGCGCGGTTCGTGTTTCTATGGGCACGGTGTTCCAGGTGCCTTGGACGCGCATCGGAGATCAGCCGGGGGAGGAATGGCCCCAGGGTGGTATTGCCAAGTTGCGGAGCCTAGGATTCAAGACCGCAGCCATGGCGCTTGATGATAATTCGGTAAGCCTTGACTGCCCTGAGCTCAAAAAGTGTGAAAAGCTTGCCATTGTCATGGGCACGGAAGGTGATGGCCTGTCGCAGCATACCATCGCCGCATGCGATTACACGGTGAGGATCCCCATGGCTCATGGGGTTGATTCGCTCAATGTTGCCGCTGCAAGTGCTGTGGCGTTTTGGGAGTTAAGGGCGCGATAGGCTTCGATTCCTCCCTGTGTTTGGCTCGATGGTATTCGGATTGGGTTGTGACGTTTTGGCGAATCGCTTGTTTGTTTGGCTCGACCATGTCAGATACGTTATAATCACAAAACGCCTTATGGCATACGCTGGGCCATCGTCCAATGGCAGGACCCTGGTTTTTGGTACCAGTTATGTAGGTTCGAATCCTGCTGGCCCAGCCATATTTCTGAGAACGAAACCGCCTTCGGGCGGTTTTTTGTTGCATTGCCGGGTGCAAAGGATTCGCGCCGACGAGGTGAAATCCCGGAATAGGCAAAAAGTGTATTCAGCCTTGCCCTGTCGGCGATCCTCTCATTGCAAAAACAAAAATCCCGACGTTTCTGCAACTTTTTTGCGATTGTGGACTCCTTTTCCGTTCCCGCAAAGCGGAAATAAGCCATAAATAGCCATTTTCGCTGCGTTTTCAGGCTTCACTCTGCGATCGGGGAGCACGCAACAATCCCTAATCGCAAAAAAGTTGCAATCAGGACCGATTTTTTTGTTTTTGGTTCCCTGAGACAGCTTCTTGATGGCTTCGAGGATGAGGCGGACCGACCGCTCGCTTAATTACAGGTGCCCGCCCTGGCTTTTGGCTCAAGCTCTGATCCAGGACCGGTTTGCTGATTTACTGGTGTATGCCCCGATTGTTATGGTGCGCTCCCAATCTGGATCTCGACTCGCTAATTATCGGCCTGATGCCGATTTGCTTGCTCCTGGCTTTTGGCGAGTGCGCGGATTCGCGAATTCGCTCTGCTCTTCGGTATGGACCACAGGTTCGTATATTCTGGTGCGCTATCATAGCGGGATACATTATTTCGTTTGAAAGGCTTGTTCATGGCTGAATATATTGAAGGCAAGCGTCCGGTACTGGAAGCTTTGAAGGTGGGCGTTCCCGTTAAGCGTCTTTATGTTGCTGAAGGCTTAAAGGGCGACAAGGCGGTAGACGAAGTGGTTCGTCGTGCTCACAAGATGAAGATTTCCGTGAAGCAGATCAAGCGCCATGAAATGGATGAGCGCTCCGAGCGTGGCTCTCATCAGGGACTTATGCTAGAAACGGGTTCGTATCAGTATTCCAATGTGAACGAAATCGTTATTGCTGCCAACAAGCATGCTGAGGCCAATGACGGCAAGGCACTTATCGTTGTGCTCGACCATATCACCGATGCAGGCAATCTGGGTGCCATCGCCCGTTCGGCAGAAGTGGTGGGCGCATCGGGCATCATTATTCCCAACAAGCGTTCTGCTCATGTAACTGCGGCAACGTACAAAAGCTCTGCCGGCGCGGTTTCCCACATCAAAATCGCCCAGGTTAGCAACATTGCCCAAACCATCGAAAACCTGAAGAAGGAAAACTTTTGGGTTGCTGGCGCCTCTGAAAAGGCGGAACAGTGCATTTGGGATTCGCCCTTGGCGGGTCGCTTGGTTCTGGTTATGGGCAACGAAGGTGAAGGCCTTGCTCGTCTCACTCAGGAACGCTGCGACTTCTTGGTTTCCCTGCCTCAGGCGGGAGAGGTTGGCTCTCTGAACGTGGCTCAGGCCTCTACCGCCTGCATGTACGAGTGGATGAGGCAGTGTAGGGGATAGCAGGTAGGCAAGCATTTCGCCTTTTCCCTATTTTGCTTGCATCTGCGCCGGAGCCTTGCTCGTTGCAATTTCCAACGCAGGGTTGCGCTATATGTGCGGGTAGGCACCAAGATTTCCATATACGTGATATTTCAGTTTCGGTTTGAATCGAGCGGTTTCCATGGCTAAAAAACGCAACAAACTTCTTATCGTTGACGGGTACAACGTGCTGCGAAGCGGTCAACGTTATGTGCACATGAGGCGCGAAGAAGACTACACCCATGAAACGTTTAACAAGGTTCGCGAGGCTCTGATCAGTGACGTTGCGGCTTTTGCGGGCACGGAATATAAAGCGATCATCGTTTTCGATGGCGCCGATAACCCCGAATCGGCGGGCAAAACCGAGCGGATCGGCGGTGTGAAGGTGGTCTTTTCGCCCTATGGCTCTTCTGCCGATAAAGTCATCGAGAAAATCGCTTATGATGCGCGCGAAAACCGCTTGGAGGTGATGGTGGTAACCTCTGATGCCACCATTCAGGATACGGTGTTTGGCGGCGGCGTTGATCGCATGAGCGCCAATGGCTTCAGCCTTGAAATGGAAGATTTGGGCGACGAGGCCAAACGCGATCGCACCCTTGAGGTCCATCGCCGTTCCACAGTTGCCGAGCGAATTAACCCCGACACTCTGGCAAAGCTTAAAGCTTTGCGTGACGGGAAATAGCAGGATAAAGGGATATTCGCATTTGTTTGGGGCTCCCAGGGGGGGCGTAGGGTCCTTGCGCTCATTCAGGCGAGGTTTCTCAGGGCGCTTAAAAGCTATTTATGTTCATCAAG
>UQVJ01000019.1 GCA_900544455.1 uncultured Eggerthella sp.
ACACGACGCTCTTCCGATCTTACCGACACGTTGCTGAATACCATCAGATATTCAAGCGTACCGCGTGTGCGATCGTCGGAAGAGACAAAATGCCCAATAACGATTGCGATCAACGTTACAAATAAATAGGTGATGGAGCCCCATTCGATAATCTCCAGCACCATATCGAGGCTGGGAAATGCGGTGCTGTTGAGTACCGCAGCCACAATCATGCAAGGCATAGTAACGTTCAGCACCAGGAAAGAAAGCTTGGCGTCAAATTCGTCGGTCATCACGCCCTTCTTACGGCAGCCGAAACCAACTGCAATCATCGCGAAAAGAAGCGCCATCTGAGCAGCTGCCGTCTCGAATATTTCCATCATGCCATCCTTGCTGTTCCATGCGTGCCCATTTAAGGGCCCAATCGTTAATGCGTAAAGAACTATAGGAATCAAGGGCATAACCCTCAATTGTTTTAGGTCCAATTCAGGGTTATTGCAGGTATGGTTTTGCATGGTTTAGACTGTTTATCATGCAAGATTTGAATAATTAAGCTGAGGTATTCCGATGAACCTTTCCCACCTGCATTATTTCAGGGAGCTGGCACAGGTGCAGCACTACACCAAAGCGGCTCACAACCTGTTTATTTCGCAGCCAACGCTCTCTCATTCAATCGCAGCTCTGGAAGACGAACTTGACGTGAAGCTCTTCGAGAAAGACGGACGAACGGTCAGGCTGACCGATGATGGCGCCCTGTTCGCCCAGTATGTCGAAAAATCGCTTGATGCCCTAGAAGACGGAATCGGCGAACTCGAAAAGCGCAGGGGGCGCCTGTCTGGAACAGTGCGCCTTGGGGCAATTCATTCGGTTCGCTCAGCTTTCCTCCCTGAAGCGGTGTTAGCCTATCGCCGCACCCACGGAAATCTTGTTGAATTGAAAATAGATCAGGGCTCAACGAAAGAATTGCTGGAATACCTCCATGCCGGTGAAAACGACCTCGCTATTACTTCAGAGGTCAAAGCCGATGGCTTCGTGTTCACGCCACTCTTCCGCCAAAGGCTGGTTGTCATCGTCCATGAGGGCCACCCGTTCGCTTCCCGCAGCAGCATCAGCGTTAGCGAGCTTGCCGATATGCCGGTGTATACCTACCGAGAAGACATCATCGTGGGCACAGAAGTAAGCAATTTTCTGGAAAATCACGGACTCGACCTTAGCAAGATGAGCCTGAACCGAGATTCCGACGATGAGGTGATTCTAGGCGGTATCGTTTCACGCGCTCCCGTGGTAGGCTTGGCACTCGACTCTTCTGGGCTGTACCCGTTCCATAATCTGAAGCTCATCCCACTCGAAGAGCCAGAAGCCCAGGCAATCCATCCCATCGGTGTGCTGAGGCTTGCGGGCAAACGATTCAACCCCGCAACTAACGACTTCATTGAATTCCTGTTCGGCTTTGCGCATAATTTCTACCATTACGACGACCCTGAAAACGCTAACTTGACATCGCCTGTTGTCTGCTGTTAAATCAATACTCGCTGGGGATGTAGCTCAGTTGGGAGAGCGCAACGTTCGCAATGTTGAGGTCGTGGGTTCGATCCCCATCATCTCCACCAGCAAAGCACCGAATCGCAAAGCATATTTGCTTTGCGATTTTTTTGTTTTCAAATGCATTATTGGAACTATAGGCAGAACGTGCATCTCGGGCGCATATAACCCACAGGGCTGCTTTAGGCCTCACCTTGATGCACTCCGCTAGCAGCATCGCTGCTCCCATCCGCTTGCCGCGCCGCAGATAACCCACATGCAGCCCAGTAGCACTAAAGGCGATGGGCGCCCGAGAACATCACTACATAACAGTAGAGCCCGCTCAGATAACTGAGCGGGCTCTACATTCTAGCTTGGTTTCGGGCCTTATTCTTCGGCGTTTGCCTCAACTGCCACGGGCTCTTCGGTAGCATCTTCTTCAATGAAGCTGCCGAACAGAGGCTGGCCATCCTGGCTGAGCTCGACCATACCAGTAAGAACATCTACATACTGATAAGACTGGCGAGCGGAAGCACCACGCTTACGCTTTACTTCCATGATAAACAGCTGCGGATGCACCTGCATGAGCACGCCTTCGCTCTCAACGATTTTCGAACGCCCCATGTTAGCGCGAACGCGAAGTTTTTCGCCTACATACTGGCTAAGCGTGTCATGGATGTTGCCGATAATCTGTGCTTGCTTTGCGAGATCCATATAAGGTTGTTCTTTCCACTTTGGACACAATAAAACTTAACTAGTATATCATCTGTCACTTTGCTACGGGACAATCTCCATCTTGTAACCATAGAAGCATTATTCCAGATAAGCTCCCGTTTGGCGGTTCCATAGATGAGCATACTCCCCACCCCGGGAAACCAATTCATCGTGGGGGCCATCTTCGATGATTTTGCCTCCATCAAGCACCACGATCCTGTCCAAACTGGCCACCGTAGAAAGGCGATGAGCGACAACGATGCACGTACGGCCTTCCATAAGGGTAGCCAAAGCATCTTGCACCAGCTTTTCGCTTTCAGAATCGAGCGCGCTTGTTGCTTCATCGAGCACCAGCACCGGACAGTCGGCTAAGAGCGCACGTGCAATAGCGATGCGCTGACGCTGACCGCCGGAAAGCTTGATGCCGCGTTCTCCCGTAATAGTGTCGAATCCCTGCGGAAGCTTCTCGATAAACTCAAGAGCATTGGCCTGCTTGGCCGCTCTTCGAATTTGATCCATGCTGGCTTCGGGTTTGCCATACGAAATATTCTCGGCAATTGAGCGGTGGAACAGCAGAGCCTCTTGCGGTACATAGGCAATTTGGCGACGCAACGATTGTTGGGTGGTATCGGCTATGTTTTGCCCATCAATAAGAATCTGCCCTTCCTGAATATCGGAAAGGCGAAGCAGGAGCTTTGTGAGCGTTGTTTTCCCTGCACCGCTCATTCCAACCAAGCCAACGCGCTGACCTGCAGGAATATGAAGCTCAAACTTATCAAATACCTGGGTCTTCGCATTGCCGTCAGTGTAGAAGAAGTCAATTCCCTGAAAGTCGATGGCGCCATGGCTTACCTTTAAATCCGGAGCACCAGGTTTGTCCGCCACCAGACGAGGTTCATCAAGAATGGCAGTCATGCCGCTTGCATCACCAAAAGCACGGTTGAAGCGTTGAAGGCCGTTGTTGATGAAATTGAACTGATTGGTAACAGTATACGTATAAGTAAACATAACAACCAAAGTGCCTGGAGTTATGCCGTACCACGCGTTGCCACCTGCGATAAACACGGTTACCACCGACATAATTACCACTGTGATGCAGGCGGTAATAATGCCGCGCGTAAGCGATGCCCACATGCGTTTCGAATCACGCGCCACCACTTCCCTGTTGGCGTTATCGAACAAGCCACGCTCGTAGTCTTCGCGACCATACGTTTTTACCGCCAAAATATTAGCTACCGAATCCGACAACTCGCCCGAAAGCTGGTTCTGTGCACTCGCAGCCTTTTCGTTCAGGGAAAGAATCCGCTTATACAGGTAATAGGAGATGCTTGCGTAAACAGCCAGCAGCACCATCAGAATGGCAACGTACAGGGGAACGCGCGGAAGGAGGATTCCGCAGGTAAAAATTACCGAACATAGCACCGGCAGGAAAGGAAACATGATGGTTTCGATTAATTGCTGGTATGCGCTCATGAACTTCGTAGTTTGGCTAACAAGCGTGCCGCCGAAGCGGTTCGAGTGAAACGACATGCTCTGATTGCACAAAGCGTCAAAACTCATAGTTGCCAAATCGTATGAGGCGGCAATTTCCAGCTTGTACATAGTGTAATCCTGCAGCTTGCTGGCAGCTTGGCCAAAAACGTTGATCAAAATAAGAGCCACAATATAGGGCCCAAACACAGTAAACACTTGATCCGCTTCAACGGGTCGAGCGCTAACCTGGTCGACGATCAGGCTCATCACGTACGGATTGCCGTAGCTCAGCAAAGCAACAAAGGCAAACGTCGACGCCATCAGCGCCGCAAACAATACCTTGTGTCTGCGCGTCACCTGCCAGTAGTAATGGAGGGTCCTGCGCGTCAAAGAAGACTTGGCGTTAGCCATCGAGTTCCTTTCTTCGATTAAAAGCAGCGGCAACGAAAGAACCGATACGTCGCATATCGATTCCAGCTTGCAAGGAAAAACATCAGGAAACAACGGAAGGGCACGAGGCGCAACACCTCGTGCCCTTTACGCTATTCGTGCATTGCCAAGTATGCACGACCCAGTTCAATAAAGGTTTCGCGTTCGAGAGATTCGCCGCGAGCCTTTGCAGAAACACCCGCCCGTTCGAGCGTTTCGGGGATGGATGCCAACATACGCTCATCGTAGGTCTGAGGATTCGAGAAGTACATTTTCAGGGAGTTCGCAATGGTTTTCCGGCGGTTAGCGAAAGAAGCGTCCGCCATCACCATAGCAGCATGACGCAATTCTTCAGGTAGTTGCTCCGCCCTGCGATCAAAACGAATAACGGCGCTTTTTACGCGCGGAGGCGGAAAGAAATTACCCTCAGAAACAGCAAAGCGCCCATGGTATTCGGCAAGAAGGCCCAACTTTACGGTGTAGGCGCCGTAGTTCTTCGTGCCGGTTTTTGCGCACATGCGATCGGCGACTTCCGCCTGGACCATCACGGTCTGGCTCTGGAGCGATTCATAGCGCTCAAAGAAATCAAGCACAATGGTAGCAGCAACCGCATAGGGCAAGTTCGCCGCAAGTTTGGTAGGAGCAAAGGGAACCTGATCAGGGTTTACTGCCAAGGCATCACCCTGAATAAGGGTGAATCTATCAGCCCATTCGGCACAGGTTTCCGCCAAAACAGCCGGCAGATCGGTATCCATTTCGATAGAGGCAACCTGGCCCGCACGTTGCAGCAAAGCAACGGTAAGCGTCCCAATACCAGGGCCGACCTCCAAGACTTTGTCTTCAGGGCCCAACTCAGCCAAATCGCAAATGTGCTGCACGATGCCATCGTTGATGAGAAAATGCTGCCCCAACGCCTTCTTCGTCATAAGACCATGGGCTTCGAGAACAGCGCGCGTTTCTGCCACGCTTGCCAAATATGAAAGCTTGCCCATCAGGCAACACCCCACTTTCCCAAGTGCTCACGATTGAGGCGATTAACCCCAATCAGTGGAACTGTTTCTTCAAGAGCAAAACCGGCAAGGGCCATAGATGAACGAACGCTGGCAACCAGGGGTTCGTACCCATGAGGATCGCCGCCATCGCCCACCACAAACAACGACAAAGGACGCTTAGCCGGCAGAGGCTCCCCTGCTTTTTTTCGATCCAGGTAGGACCAAAAGAACGGCTGCAGCCTATCCAGCACAGCCTTTAACTGAGAAGGAGCGCCCGCAAAGTAGATAGGCGCCACCAAAAATACTCGCTCCGCCTTGTTCAGGTCATCGATGAATTGCATCATGTCGTCTTCGATGATGCACTCTTCGTTGGTCTTGCAGAACTCGCAGCCATTGCATCCCGAAACATCCATGCGGCCAACCTCGTACTCGACAAGGCTCACTTCAGGATGACTCTGCTCGATTGACACCTTCAGCATGCGAATAAGGCGCGCACATTTGCCATTCAAGCGAGGAGAGCCGTTTATCACAACCCACGTACCCACTTAAGCCCCCGTAAGAACATCGGCATTCGCGCGTTGCCACTGCGTAGGCTGACGATCGAGCAGAGCGAGCGCGTTTTCGTACATTTGACCCAATAGTTCTTCCTGTTCAGCCTGCGTTTCAGCGCCCAAAACCTCTAAGATCTTTGCGGCCGTGAACACCACATGAGCAGGGCCGCAATCGATACCGCGCATAGGCTCGGGGGTCATGTAAGGACTGTCTGTTTCGGTAAGGAGAAGGTTGCGGGCAACCTTGGTTGCGCCAGAGCGCACTTCATCGGCCTTTTTGAAGGTGATAGGGCCACCATATGCAATGTAGCAACCGTGTTCCGCCCATGGAGCAAGCGCCTCTTCATCCAAGTTGAAGCAATGCAGCAATACCCCACTCTTTGGGAATCCTTCATCTTCCAAGATAGCCAAACCCTCTTCATGGGCTTCGCGCATATGCAGGATAAGCGGAAGGCCCGCCATTTTTGCAAGCTGCACTTGGCGACGGAACACCCCGCGCTGCATGGCACGAGGCGAAAGGTCGTAATGATAGTCAAGGCCCACTTCGCCCAGGGCGCAGACACGAGGATCCGCCAGACGCTGCATCAGCGTATGTTCCATGCGCATATCCCACATCTTGGCGTTATGGGGATGTACGCCCATAGCGATACGAAGATGCGGTATGGCATCCCTATAAGAGCCAAGGCCAGCTTCTTCAAGGATGCCTTGGGCATCTTGCTGCCACATTTCCAAATTATCGAAGGTTGTGTGGCTGTCTTCAGCAGGATCGCACATAGCACACACGAAGCGAACGTTATGGTATGCACATTTAGCCAGTTCAGCAGCTGGATTTTTCAGCATTTCCAGATGTGCGTGCGTATCGGCAACCATGCCCGGCAAAACAGGCGCAGCTATTTCACGATACTTGTGATGCTTACGTTTCTGAAAAAAGGAAACGCTGAACGCCCCCTCTTCAACAAAAGCGGCGTTCAGCGATTGCGTTTCCTCAGTCATGATAACGGCCGTTTCCTACTACTCGATGGAAAGATCGATAGCATCAGCGTCCAAACGCGGATACAGCGGATCGCCCACGGCAACGGCAGAACCAGCCTCAAGCTGACCCCATACCGTAGCGGCTTCGATATCGATGATTGCGAAGATGTCGCCCAAGCCCAGACGATTGAATACCTCGGCGGAAGTGTTGGGCATAAACGGAGCCATATACAGCGCAATAATACGGATAGCCTCCAGCGCGTTATAGATAACCGCAGCAAGTTCATCAGCGGTTTCTTCGCTCTTTGCCAGATTCCACGGTGCAGAATCTTCAACGTACAGGTTTACACGGCTGGCAAGCTTCTGAACAGCGGCAGCAGCATTGGTGAAATCAACCTGGCCCATGCACTTATCATATTCGGCATACAGCTCGTCAGCGATTTCGCGCAGGGGGTTTTCCGAAGCACTAGCAGGTGCTGAGGGAACCTTGCCCTCGAAATACTTCTTTGTCATGTTGAACACACGGCTGCACAGATTGCCCCAGGTATTGGCAAGATCAGCGTTGTACACCTGAACCATACGCTCAATGGAAATGGAACCATCATGGCCGAACTGAACGTCAGAAAGGAAGTAGTAACGGTATGCGTCAACGCCGAACACTTTAACCAAATCTGCAGGCTTCAACGCATTGCCCTTAGACTTCGACATCTTTTCACCCTTGGTAAGCAGGAAGCCGTGGCCAAATACCGTGTGGGTGACCGGCAAACCAGCAGCCATCAGCATTGCAGGCCAGATTACGCAGTGGAAGCGCGTAATGTCTTTGCCGACAAAGTGATACTGCATGGGCCAGCGCTGCTCAAATTCGCCTGCGCGCTCTTCGCTGCCATAGCCGATGCCGGTGAAGTAGGCCAACAGTGCGTCAGCCCATACATAGGCAACATGACCTTCGTCGAAGGGCAGCGGAACGCCCCAGTCGAAGGTGGAACGAGAAATGGAAAGGTCTTTCAGACCGCTCTTCACGAAGGAAACGATTTCATTCTTGCGAGTTTCAGGGCGAATGAAATCAGGATTCTCCTCGTAAAACTTCAGCAGCGGCTCCTGAAATTCGGAAAGCTTGAAGAACCAATTCTCTTCACCACCAGCTTTCTGAACAGGACGCTTGCAATCGGGGCATACAAATTCGCCTTCGTCGTTCTTCAGAAGGTCGCTTTCGTTGTAATAGGTTTCCTCGTGGACGCAATACCAACCCTCGTACGAACCCTTGTAGCAGTAGCCCTTGTCGTACAGGTCCTGCCAGAACTTCTTAACCGTTTCAGCGTGGCGAGGCTCGGTGGTGCGAACAAAGTCGGTGTAGGTGATGTCAAGCATGTCCCAACAATCGCGGAAAGCGGGTTCCATGGAATCGCACCAATCCTGGGGCGTCATGCCCTTGGCCGCTGCCGTGTCGGCAACCTTCTGGCCGTGTTCGTCCATGCCGGTTACGAAGGCAACGTCATAGCCGTTCATACGCTGATAACGTGCAACTGCATCGGCAGCGATAGTGGTATAGGCGGTGCCCAGGTGAGGGGCCGCGTTAACGTAGTAAATGGGAGTGGTGAAGGAATAGGTTCCCTTGCTCATGCTCATGCTCTCTTTCTTGGCGAAAACGGCTGATGATGCCGCCCGCCGCTTCAGATTACTTGCTTGTTCTGCGCCCTTTTGGCACAGCGTATAACTGAATTATTTTAGCACGAGAAAAAGCAGTAGCGCTTACGCGCATCAAGGGGATTGCCTACCGAGGATTCAAAATACGTTCTCGTTGTTTCCAATCGGGCATCACCTTGGTCATGAGGGCCTTGAAACCAGCACCATGATTCGGCTCCAGCATATGGCACAACTCGTGAACCACCACGTACTCCAGGCATTCTGGAGGGTAGAGTGCAAGGCGAATATTGATGCACACCCGCCCCGTTTGCGGCTGGCAACTCCCCCACCTGCTTTTCATATTGCGGTAGTCAAGCTTCTGCACGCGCACGCCAAGGATGCGCTCCCACTCGGCGACCAACGGCGGAACACACGCCTTCACCACTGTGCGCCATTGCTCTATTTCCTGCTTCGTTGCCCGCTCGGCACGGGCGGCCGGGGAATCTACTTGCTTTGCCTGCTGGGCACGAATCCAATCGGCCCTCGACCGAATAAATTCGCTTATGCGGGTTTTACTGGTGCCAAGCGGAGCAGACAACGTCACCTCACCTGTCGGTTTCACATGCAAGCGAATGCTCTTCATGCGCTTCAGCGTTACTTGAACGTCACTGCCATTAACTTGCAGGGTATATGTCGTGGATGTAGACATGCGTTTCTCCCTAGAGGAGCGGGTGGGCAAATAGGGACAGGTGCCATTTTCCCAGAAGCCTCCCTAATTGCCCCATTGGACCAAGGCAGACAAGGTGGTAAATTCTAGCGCTTTACGCGCATGCAGCGCATAGCGTTGAGAATAGCCAGAATGGCTACACCCACATCGGCGAACACCGCAAGCCACATGGTGGCCAAACCAATAGCAGCTAACACCAGCACCGCAAACTTCACGCCAAGAGCAAAGATGATGTTCTGCCATACGATGCGCATAGTTTTGCGCGCTATGCCGATGGCGGAAGCGATCTTGGAAGGCTTATCGTCCATCAAAACGATGTCAGCCGCCTCGATAGCCGCATCAGACCCCATGGCACCCATGGCAATGCCGATATCGGCACGAGTGAGCACCGGCGCATCGTTTATGCCGTCGCCCACAAAAGCGAGCTTTCCCTTTTCGGACGTTTCGCCAAGTAAGCGCTCCACCTGGTTAACCTTGTCTTCAGGCAAAAGCTGGCCGTGGTACTCGTCGAGCCCAAGTTTTTCGGCAACGGCCTTTGCAACCTCGGCGCGATCACCGGTGAGCATGACCGTCTTGCTAACGCCAGCAGCATGCAAACGCTCGATGCCCCCGACGGCATCATCCTTGACCACGTCGGCAATAATGATGTGGCCCGCGTACTTACCGTCGATTGAAACATGCAGGATGGTGCCGGTAAGTTCGCAGTCGTGGTAAACGATGCCCTCTTCGCGCATCAGCTTATCGTTGCCCACCAACACCACGCGCTGATCGACCACCGCACGTACGCCGTGGCCGCCTTCCTCACGAACGTCAGCGATGCGGCTCTGGTCGATTTCGCCTGTGAAAGCTTCCTTAACGGAAACGGCGATAGGATGATCGGAATAAGCTTCGGCATGCGCAGCGATCGACAGAATAAGATCGGGGTCCACTTCCGCCGCTGCATCGGGATGTACGGCAACCACGTTGAAGCTGCCATTGGTAAGGGTGCCTGTTTTGTCGAACACCACCGTTTCGGTATGCGCCAGCGCCTCCAAATAATTGCCGCCTTTCACCAGAATGCCAAGACGGGAAGCGCCGCCAATGCCACCGAAAAATGAAAGCGGAACAGAAATAACCAAAGCGCATGGGCATGAAACAACCAAGAAGGTCAGTCCACGCTCAATCCAGTCTGACCAGCTTTGAGCAAAAAGGAGCGGGGGCAGCATCGCCAGCACAAGAGCACCGATGGTAACAATGGGCGTGTAGTAGCGCGCGAAACGAGTAATGAAATTTTCGGTTTGAGCCTTCTTTTCGCTGGCACTTTCCACCAGTTCGAGAATGCGCGAAACGGTAGATTGCTCGAAGGGTTTGCTCACCTTCACCTTAATCTTGCCCGTCATGTTTACACAGCCGGAAATCACTTCGGCGCCCTCTTCCACATGACGGGGCACCGATTCACCGGTAAGAGCAGCAGTGTCGAGCTGGGTGGAGCCCTCCACGATGATGCCATCGAGCGGTACGCGCTCACCAGGCTTCACCACGATTTCATCGCCCACACCAATTTCATACGGATCAACTTGAACAAGCTTGCCATCACGCATTACGTTGGCAAAATCAGGGGCAATATCCATCATGTCAGCGATGGACTGACGCGACTTGCCCACCGCATAGCCTTGGAACAGCTCACCCACCTGATAGAAGAGCATAACCGCAGCACCCTCGGCCATATGGGGCTGCGAATCAGGGAACAGCACCAGGGCAAATGCGCCAACCGTCGCAATGGTCATCAGAAAGTTCTCGTCGAACACCTGGCCGTTGCCAATGTTGCGCGCTGCCTTCAGCAGCACGTCATAGCCCGCAATAAGATAGGGAATAAGGAACAGAACGAACTCAAGGTACAGTGCATTCGTTTCCCCGCCAGCATATGAGGCAAGCGGCACGAATTCGCAGATCGCAAAGACAACAGCAAAGATAGCGAGTGCAGCGACGATGCGATTACGCGTCCTTTTCTGCTTCTTGTTCATGCAGAATCCTCTCATATTATCTGCGGGTGCATCGGATTTCGATAGAACTGGTGCCCCGCGTTCTTTTTTGCTCAGAATCTCGCAGGATCAACGGCGGCAAAGAGCGGGCTTTTGATGAGTACCGGGGAATCGAAAGAGAAGGGGCAGCGTCCGTACCGCCCCGACCGATCAAAAATCACTGGCATCGCCAAAACGCCGCACAATGCTTTAGCGCCTCCGCGTATAAGCGAAAGCCGACAGGCTATCGCAAAATAACCATGTCGGGTTCGATCTTGCGGCAAATCTTTTCAGCTTCATCGAGGATGGCGTCCATTTTTTCAGGCTCGGCGTCGATCGCCAGCTTCTGGGTCATGAAGCTCATCGATGCCGTGTTTACGCCATCGATCTTCTTGATAGCGTCTTCCATTTTTGCGGCGCAGTTGGCGCAATCAAGATCCTGCAATTTGAATACCTTACGCATGGCTATTTCCTTTCCTGAAAAATATTCACTTAGCGGTCGTTCCGCACCGTTGCCTGATTATTCGCAGATATGCGTCATTCCCTGAGCAAGCATCGTATGTACGTGATTGTCTGAAAGCGAGTAGATTACGTTTTTCCCATCTCGCTTAGCACGAACCAAGCGACTTTGCTTCAGCGTTCGCAGCTGATGGGATACGGCACTTTGCGTCGCACCAATTTCTTCAGCCAAATCGGCCACGCATCGGTCCTTCGTCATAAGGGCATAAAGGATCTTGATGCGCGTAGTATCGCCGAACACCTTGAACAGGTCGGCCAAATCGTAAAGCAGCTCTTCATCGGGCATCATGTCAATGGCTTCATCCACCGCATCACAGCCACAACCGCATATGGTTTCCCCTTCAGAGGATGCGCTGCGATGAACTTGGCCCATTCCATTCAGTTCCTCTTCGGCCATCTCCGAACCTTTCTTCATGTGAACAACTGTTCATATGATAAACCGTGATTCGGTTTGCGTAAAGAGCAAAATGCCGTTACGGAAAGCAAGGCTAGGTACGCCCTCTCGGAAAAAGAAAGGCCGCAACCAGTAGAGCTGCGGCCTTTTGAGGATCAAAAATGAAGAGTTGCTCCTTGTAGGGATCTACTCCCCTTTTCGCACTTTGCGAGCAATCTTATCGGCAACGGAAAGCGCTTCGCGACGATCTGAACCCCAGAAAGAAATGGACACCATACCAGCACCAACGTGACTGCCGATGGTGGCACCGATGTTGTGCTTAACAACCGTGATGGAATCGTCTTGCTTGGCAAGCAATTCACAAACCCTGTCGGCATCCTTTTCGGAGTCGGCATGGCCGATGAGGGCGAAATTGCTGTGTTCAGCATGAGCCTTCTCATAAAAAGAAGCTAATTGCTTCAGGCCTTTCTTACGGCCATGAGAAGCGCCTGCCAAGGAAAGCTTGCCATTGGTATCGAAGTTGAGCAACGGCTTCAGGTCGAGCTTTGAACCCGCAAAAGCGACCGAAGCGGGGATGCGACCGCCACGATGCAGAGCGTCAAGGTCGTCGACCATGAACAGGGTCTGCACGAAGTAACGCGCCTCTTCCGCCCAAGCTACCATTTCTTCAGCGGTAAGCCCGCTTTCGCGCTGACGTAAAGCTTCCAGCACTAACAGGCCTTCGGGGGTAGAGCCGATGAGCAGGTCTACGATGTAGATGGGTGCTTCGGGGTGTTCTGCCTTCAGCTGACTCCAAATGGCATAAGCCGTGCTGTAATTGCTGGAAAGCCCGCTGGAAAAGCAAAGATATACCGTGGGGACGCCCGATTCGATGGCATTGCGGAATGCGGCTTCCGTTTCGGCAGGTGCAACCTGCGAGGTGCTTGGAGTAGCACCGTTTCGGATGTTGTCGTAGAACTCTTTGGGCGTTATAGACTGATAGAAATCGTCCTTGAACGTTTTATCGTCGATGATGTAGTTAAAATCGATCAGCTGAACGCCCTCCTGTTGAACGAGCTCCAATGGAAGATCGCAGCAAGAATCGATGATGAGATTACACTGAGCGGACACGACGTCCCCTTTCAACAAGCGCCATACATGCGCTTTATTCGATTAGCATATCGAAGCGTTATTGTAGCTGAATGCGGGCGAATTATGGTATTGCAGCAGCAAGCTCCCATCAGGCACGATAAAACTCCCCAAGAGGCTTTAGTGCACTAAAGAGGGACTGTCCCTATTAGACCACGAACCTGCGAAGATCTACCCCTAGGCGCTCGGCTATGCGACACAGCTCCTCCCCACTGGCTCGTTCGATATCAGCCACATCAAACACTGCGACAGGAAAGCCCGAGAACATGGCCGTGCCGCAATAATCAAGCAAGTACGCCCGCAGGGCATCGATGTCTATATCCACTATTGGCATAATGCCACCTACTTAGTTAGCGTTTCTATATCGGCGGCGAACTCCATCGTTGCTTTCGAACCGAATGCGTTGCAGAAATCAAGAGCGCTTCGAGTAACCGTTTCCACTACTCCTTCGCAATACTCGTTAAAACCGCTCATGTCCAAACGGTACAAGCCATTCACGTTCTGCATAAGTTTTGCGAAGCCGTACCAAAATGCATCAATATGTAGAGTTATATCGTCATCAAAGAAGTCGAGGTACTTCTGCTTGTTGAACCCCTTCATACGCTCAATGCTCTGCTGAAGGGTATCGCCATTAGGGCATTCCTCAACCCCATAAGGGATTTCTCCAAAGTCATCCTCTTTTGTCCTGGAGCTGAAGAAGATCCACCAATACTCGGGTCTACAGGCACCCGAGGTGGTGTCGGTTGAAAAAGCCGCAAAAAGGCCATTATCCCTCACCGCACGAGAAAACGTATCGAATGAAGCGCGAACTTCCTTCAACAAAAGAGCAGTCTCTTTGGCACTACCCACTAACCTGCATGTGCTGTCGGGCCGAAACGGCTGCGGGCTGTCGAAATACAACCTACCCGCAAAACCCTCTTTCTTCTTGAACGCCCCGGAACGAAGATCGGAGCCGACAGTCTCAGATGCATCGCCTGATGATTCGCCCGCTTCCTCGACGACCCCAGCCTCACCAGCAGAAAGCACCATAGCGTAGCCAACATACGAGGCAGCAGCATCCTTCAAAGCTGCGTCGGCATCGATCTTGGCACCCTCCGCAGCCCCTCCCCTCAAGATATCCCCCGCGAGCGAAAGCGTTTTGTCCAGCCCTGCCAAAACATCATCAGTAGAATCCATCTGCCGCAATGCGGCATAGCACTGCAAATAATCTATCGTGCGGGGCATACGCTTATCGGCAAACAGCGCGGCAGAAACCTGCCCCTCAACCCATTCGAAATATCGCCCCAACGCAGAGCCAAGCGTCGCGCGGGCGGCTTGGCTCTGCAGGGACTCAACAAAGTTTCCGCTCATAGCTAAATCTCCAAAGCTTTACGGGCGGCGGACACCGCATCGCCATCGGGGTAGAAATCGGGGCTTACACTGCTCATCAGCTCCTGCGGAACCGTTTGAAGCTGCGCAAGGCTGCTCATGGGAAGCAGGATCTTCTTTGCTCCCGCGTTCTTCGCCACACGGAAAATATCCTCCAAATCGCGCAGTTCATCCATACTGCCAGACATGCGCAAAATACCCGGAATAACCAGCGAAGCCGCTACCGGACGCCCACATGCCGCCGAACATAAGCCCACGAACTCCGCCAAAGAAACCTCCGCCGAAAGGCCCTTTTTCTGCAGGTCGTTGAAGAACATCAGGTAATCGTAAGCGCCTGCACGCACGCCCAACGCAACCTTGTTGGCGTTGTTGCCGAAGTACTTGAACGCCGCCTCAATACCATCGTTAACTGCGCGGTTATAGCCCAGCCCTTCTGTTTCGAGCTTAAAATCGCCTGCAACTGCCTTGTTTTCAAGCTTGTACACTGCCATTTCGCCTTCGATGGAATGCCCCACGGCGAACACATGACCCGCCTGCAAGGGGCCATCAGGCACCAGAGCGCTCTTCGACTGCTCGGGCACATACACCACATGATTCTCGGCAGGATTCTCCACGTCGATGTAGCCAAGGTTCACGTCGATGAACTCAACACCCGCCATAATCTTCAGCTGCTCTTTCACGCGGCGGCGGCCCTCGACAGCGTACCCCATGAGCATCCGCACATCTTCCTTGGTCATGTTTTCGTCTGGAAACAAAAGCTTGGCCATACCGCTGAAGGTTTTGCGCACGCCAATTTCATCGCGCTTGTTGAAATCGCTGTTCAAACGGAAGTAATCATCCGCCAAATGCGTGAAATCGCGCTTACGCATTTCATGGCAAAACTCACTTAGGCAGTCGGTGATAAGCCCGTAGTGGCCAGTGAGCAAATCGCTGCGCATCTTGGGCACTTCCCAGCCGGGCAGGTACAAGTGAATGCGGTCGAAGAACGCCGAATCGTTGTTGAATTCGGGCGGAAACGGCTGGAACAAGTGCGTGGTTTTCAGGACGCTCTGAGGCGTGTCGTTGATATTTCCCTCGAACACCATGGAAGCGTCGGCATTCAGCTGATCTTTGCCGCGTGCGAACGATCCGGATGCCATGTAATCCTTCAGAATCTGAATGGCGTTCATATCCTTAAAGCGCATACCCGCCACTTCATCGAACGTAACGCAGTCCCAGTTGCCTACCAAACCAGCACGCGCTAGCGAATCGGCGCGGGCGTTGGCATTCATACGACCAAACAAGTTCGCTGTGGTGGTTTGTCCGCCTGACATAAGAATGGAATACGGCGAGATCTCCTTATACACATGGCTCTTGCCGGTACCGCGCGGACCCAGCTCGCACAGGTTGTAGTTATGCTCCACCAGCGGCACCATACGCGCAATGAAATGCAGCTTCTGCTTGAGCTTCAGCGCAGCGGGCTCATAGCCGCAACTACGTAGCAGCAAATCCATCCATTCCTCGGCCGTAAACTCACTGCGCAGCGCAATCATGCCATCCAAATCGAGATTAGGCATCTGAATAGGCTTCAGACTCACTACATGGAAGGGGCTGTCCTGCGGGCCGCGCTTGCGGCTTTTCTTCTTTGATTTAGGCTTCGGCGCGTCATCGAAAAAATCCGCCAGCGCATCTTCATCGGCATCTTCGGGCTGCAGGTACTCAATGCGCAGAATGCACCAAATACCACCCTGTAGGATCTTCGCATAGTTGCGCACATATTCGGCAGGCATCACGAATGGCTCAATGGCAAGGTTACTGAAACTCGCCACATAAATGTCTTCGTATTCGTCGAGCTTAGCGTGAACCTTGTCAATGATGGTGTACTGGCCCAGCTCCTTGATCTTCGACTTAATGGCTTCGCTTTCATCAGGGCGCACGTAGTTTTCGGTAAGGATCTTACGAATGCGCTCGATGCCCTGCGCCACCATCTCGTCATCTTCCGTAGAGCAGTACATGCCCAGCAGATACTCCAGCACAAAGGTTGGCACGTTGGCACCGCGCTTCATCAGCGCCGTTAAATCCTTGCGCACGATTTTGCCGGGGAAATTCGCCACGACTTTTTCATCAAGCGTGTCCAGCTCAAGCACGGGTATCGTCGACTTCTTCTTTTCTTCTTCCATTGCTTATGCCTTTACTATCGAAAGCGCTTACCGCCGCCCCGCTCGAAACCGAGCGGCGGCAAGCGTGCTAAAACCCAAAATCTATCGGAGCGAATGAAACCTCTATGCGGTATTCTTCGCGCCAGGCAATGGTGCCGGTTTTCTTATCGCGCGCCACCAAGTAATACGCATCTTTTGCCGAAAAGCTCAGATCAGAGCGCAAGTTAAACCGCACTTCCAGCACACGGTCTTGCGGGTTTTCCGACGTTCTATCGGCATGCGCCTTCACCACCGTGCTCACTTCGTTGCCTGAAGCATCGGTGAACGCCAGCTCGTATTCGCACGGCAGCGTTTTCTCTACCGCCGGTTCGTTCTGGATAAGCTTTATGCGGAACAGCGAATTGGTAATGCGCCGAGTATCGTCAAGCACGCGCAGCGTGGCAAACTGCGTGTCCTCGAATTCTTTGGAACGCGCATTGACCTTGCGGAACCCCACCACAGGCACGCACATTTCCTGCAAGCTTACGCCACCATGCACATAACGCGAGGTGCCGCCGGGACGCTTGATGCGCACGCTTTGGCGCGGAGCCAACCCTACATATTCGCCGCCCCCAAGGGCGTCCATATTCATGCGGATGAACAGCATGGCATCGGGGTTTCCTGCACCGAACCAACTTTTCAGCTGGGCAGACTGAGCAACCATATGGCGTTTCCCCGAAATGGCCTCTGCTTCCGGCAAGGCGCTTTTGCCCACGCGTTGGCACTCCTCTAATTCGTGGCGGGTGTACAAAAAGCCATGATCAGCGGTAATTACCACACGCGCAGCGGGCACATCGGTGCACACGCGGCGTGCCAAAGCGCACAATTCCTCAACCGTATCGGCGCACGCGTCGAACACGTCCTGCTCGGTTGCGGGCTTTTCGCCGGTGGCGTCGATTTTATTGTGGTACAGGTACACCAGCTCTGCATCTTTCAGCAGGGCCTTTCGCTGGGCACTTGGCATTTCCAAGTACTGCGATGCCCGCAGGGCACGCGCCGTGGAGCGCACTGTTTGCAGCACCGCTTCGCGCTGTTCGGTGGTTACGGTAGGCTTTTCATCTGCGAAAACGGCACCCTGCTCCCAATTCAGCGAAAGCGCTTTCTGCGGCAAAAGAGCCGACATGCCGAACTCCGTTACTGTAGGGAACGTTGCCTGCATGCTGCCCAGCTTCACCTTGCCGCCGCGTTCACGGTTCAGGGTTGCAGCAATCTCGCACGCAACCTCGTAACGCAGCGCATCGGACACTACAACCACCGTTGTTTTCATGTCGGAGTATTCGGGCAACGTTTCCCAGAAGAATTTCCGCTGCTGCGGCACGCCCTCCACAAAGCCGTGCGCTTCCCATTGCTGCGAAGCGGCATTCGTCCAGCAATGACACGACTTGGCCAAGAACCAGTTTTCGTACAGGCCTTCCGCCCAGTCGACAACGGTACGCGATGCTTCCTCCAACGCCGGAATACCCGCTTTTTGGCAGGCAGAATACGCCACGCACAGCTTTCGGTACTGCATATCCATATGCCACCAGTCTTGTGTATAGGCAGCCCACACCTCTTGCGCATTCGCCAGGCCAAACGCATCTGCGTGCTTCTGCTCGAATTCCTGCATGCCAATAGCGGCTTCCAGCATTTCGAAATAAGCGGAAACGCGCCTGTACCAGGCCAAATCCTTACGGCGAGCAATAACAGCACGCGCTTCTTCCGCACGGTTGGAGCCACCTGCAACAGAGGCAAACAGCTGTTGCAGAAGAGCTTCGTTCACACAGGGGAACACATCGCATTCCATAATGCTGGCAAGCGGAAGGGCAGCGAAGCGAGCAGGCAGTCCGCACTCGCTTTCCACCGGGCGGCACACTTCGAACAAGTCTTCCGCCGCAGAAGGTTCACGGTCCCATTCCTTTACCACCGCCAGGCAAAACGGTGCGTACTGCTTGGCAATATGCGCCTCCAGACCCGAAAGCGCGCCTTCGGGCATAACGTGCGAAGCCGCCGTTAACAGAAGGTGCGCAGCAAATTCGCTCATCGAGTCTCGTTCGGCGATGGCGCCCTGGAAACCCGTGCGGCGAGCAACCAAGTCCACCAAGGTTTCTTCCACGTTGAACTTTGTCAACAGCTGCTGCGCCTCTTCAAAGCCCGAATGCAGCAACAGCTGCAAATATGCGCGCGCCACAAAGGCAACGCTTGCCTGTTCGGGTTGCGTGGCGCCAAGCAGTACCGCCAAAATGCCCAGATCAACGTCCTCACCCGATGCGGGAGCGGGCATTACCGCAGAAAAATGCTTGATGCGCGTTTGCGCTGCAAAGAACTTCTTGTGCTTTTGCAGCGCTTCGCGCACTGCGCCGGAATCGGCGGCACCAATTTGGTCTGCCAAAAGCGAGAAATAATCAGCCTGAAAATGATCAGCATACAGCTCAACATCGGCAAGCCAATCGCCTTCCGCAACGCCACGGGGCTGCTTGCGGTACAGCAAAATATCGTTTGCGGCATCTTCGCGGTTCACCAGGCGCTTTACCGCGAACATCACGCCATCTTCAGCTTTCACGAAACGAACGGCACGCGGGAAATCCCCGCTAGCAGGCATAACGCCATCGACAACACCCGCATCATCGAAACCCCGTTGCGCAAGACCATCGAACTGCTCTTCAAATTCGCCATCTGCATCATGCCACACCACAATGCGCCGCTGAGCGCACTCCCCCAACGGCTCTGCAAACCGCTGCTTCAGCTGCTCTATCACATCAATTTGGGACATAGACTATTTCTCCGGTTGGCCTTCAGCTCGCGAGGAAATGCTCTGCATTGCCTCAACTAAGCGCTGCGCCTCTTCAAAATAGCCCCGGATATCACCGTTGTCGTCTTCATAGGCATCGTTAATAGCGTCCTCAAGGTCACGCATCACACAGGTAAGCTTCTTAAGCAAAACCTGAGAACTATTAATCTTTGAACGGTCTTCTGGAAAAATGACCAAAATGCCATCCAGCTCAACGCCGAGATCCCTAAAAGAGATAGACCCATACATCTCATCCAACTTATGGGTCAGCTTAGACAAATTGGAGTAATAGAGATCGTCATCGTCTTCGGTAAGGATTTCAGGATGCCTGGACTCAAATTCATCCAAGACACTGTTCCTAAGAACCGCCCTGACGCCATAGCAGTCCATGACATTTGACTCGTCTGCCCTTGCATTTTCAAATGATTTGGCAAGCTCCTCTTCAAGCGTCTTCTCATCCATCATCAGGATCACCTTTCCTTACTTAATCTTTGCCAGCACGTCTTGGAATTTGGCGTAGTTCACTTTCACGCCATCGTCTAAGTCGATTTCAATCATCTGATCCGCCAAGTGGTGCAACTTTTCTTCGAAAGCAGTTGCCTCGGTTAGCTGGTCGTTTAGCTTCTTGATGCGTTTATCCAACTTTACGCGGGCGCCCTTTTCCGCCGTTGCAAGTTCGTTTTCCGCAAACTCGATCTGGGTGCGATAACGATCTTGCTGCTGATGCACATATTCAGTACGCACACACGCCAGCAAATCGGGCTGGTAACGATGCATATAGACAAGTGCCCGAAAACCCGCCTTCTTGCCGGAGTCGAACAGCCAATAAATAGGGCGCTTCTTGTACGTTTTACAGTGGTCCTTGTAGAATTCCTTCAGGAAGTACTGGCGAATAACCTGACGAGGTGAGCCCTTGCCACCCAACGCATCGGCAATGAACTGCAGGTTCTGCTCCAGCGTTTCTACGCCATACACCGCTTCAACGAACACGACGAAACGGCCCACGATGTCGTCGCCGAAATACTCTTCATCGGTGATAGGGATTGCATTGTCGTCATCAGGCATGAAAGTAACATTGTTCGGGTCGGGCATCTTTGCCAGGTAGTTTTCCAACGTGTCGCCCTGATCGGCAAGCACTAAGCCGTCAACATCCAACGAATAGCGACCGAACATGCAGCCCACCGCATAGCTAATTAAGCTGGTAATTTCATCGCGCTTGGTGCGCACATATTTGTTGCCTTTGTACGACTCAGGGATTTCCTCTTCGGTATCGAAAATCTTTGCCACCGAAACGTACTTATCCTCGACCTCGATAGGCACCTCGCCAACCATGTTGTAGATTTCAGCGAAAATACGGTTCAACTCTTCCTCGTTAGCGCGAAGCTGCTCAAACCGCTCGTTTACCTCTTTCTTTCGAGCTTCATATTTATCTGCAAGAAGTGTTGCCACAATCATCAACCCCAATCAATAACGCCAAACGCTGTTTTCCCAATCAAATTTGTCGTATTCGGAAAACACTTTCTGAATCATAAAATTAATTTGATGACATGGATTTTCTAGAAAGTACGAACCAGCCTCGAGCTCAGCAGACCTGAGTTTATAAGTACAACCTTTCGACCCATCAATTCGTCGAACGTAATACTCGTCCGCAAGCCATTCCATAATGCGCTCGCACTTATAGCCAACATCACCAGTTAACTCGACTATGAATTTGCCAACCTCCTCTGAAGCAACGGGCCGCTGCATATCCGCCATATAAAGTAAAACGGACGAGGATAAGAGGATGAATTTGGTTTTGTTTTCAGCATCGGCCTCGGTGGTGAACTCCCTGAATCTCTCTTTGCGAGCCTTATAGTTACCAGCTAAATCACAAATACGAAGCCAATTTTCAACTTCCTCCCAAGCAATGCGCAGCATGCACCAGCGGTGCACAGATCTCCCCGCCTCGGCAATCTCTGCCATTTTCGCCTTTTTCTCCCCAAACTTAAACAGCCCTAAACTAGAGAGCTCGGAACTCAGCCTTCTCTTTTCGGCAAGCCTGCTTTCGATATGCTCTTCAAGTTTCGGAGCCAACTCTCGCACAACCACAAGACCACGCTCTCGAGCCACTTCGATATCGATAGCCGCACTATTTTTTTCGGTTCTATAGCCCTGCTCTACTCTTTTATGAACATCAGCCATGGATTCTTTGCTGTTCTCCACCTTGCCTTCAGGGAGATTTCTTGCCGAAGAATCGCCCGGAGAGCCTTCTATCTCGGCAAAGCGCTCGGAGTCAAGCGTGTTGAGACACGCCTTCAAAGTATCAAGACGCGAGCCACTCTGCTTAGCGACGATGCTAATTTCAGGCGCGCAATCGACATCCATAACCAAAATGTCGTCTTGGGCGCCAGGCACCACGTCAACAGATTCATCAAAACATGCATCGGCATCGATACTGCGCGTGGGCAGGAAGTCAACCTTGAATGGAACGCCCCTGCCAGAACGGGTAAGCTGCCTAAAATCCCAAATCAAACGAGCAGAAAGATTAAAGAAGCATGGGATACCCTGCGCAAGCCGCCTGTCGAAAAGCACGGCGTAATCGTCGTCGCCCACTTCACGCACTATCAACGCTGAGCCGCATGCTGCCAAATTCGCAAACGTGATTGGTGTTAAATCGCCCTCGGGCAACCCCTTTGCAACGCCAGGCGCAATACTCGAACGAGGAATAGCAAACTCTTCATCCGTTTCTATGTTTGTCAGGAAAGCAACGAAATAGTCCAGTGCCTCTTTGATGTTGTCAAAGTCAGAGTTTTCCGAGACGAACGGCATAAACCCATCGACTTTAGCGGCGTTCACTTGCAAGCCGTTAATGGCATGACGTTTCCCATCCCAGGTTATTTCCCCTTCCTGAAAAAACATCCAGTCATCCGAAAGGAACGTCATAAAAAATGCAGCAAAATCCATAGCTATCTCCTTAAACGGTGTGGGGTTGGGTAGGAGTCATTTCTAAAAGCCGTTTCACGACTTGGGATTGGGCGGTTTTGCGGAACGGACGCGGACGTTCCATTTCCTGAAGCTTCATTAAGCTAGTGAATAGTCGCCTCTGCGAAGGATACAAGACGAAAATGCCCAGCCCATCTGCGGTTATTGTAAAACCTGATGACTTTCTCATTTCCGCTTGCAAAGTGTTGAAAGAGCCACCCTTCCAACCCAATTCGGAAAAAGGAATTCCCTTAGCTGAAGTGTCCCGAACTGGGGTTTCCCACACATAAAACTGAACCAACCTCTGCAGATTCTTGTCGTTACCCAGGGAAATCTTTTGCTTAAAAGTCCACTTACATGCCATAGCCATCGCCCAGCCTAAAAGACATGCAGTGTCCATAAAGGTCAAAAGGAGCCTCTACGGGTTTTCTGGCAACAAGGCATAGCATCATCGAAGAGCCTCCGACGACACCACGGGGCAGCGGAAAGTGTTTCGCAAAGCAATCTCAGTCGCGCAATCTACGCCTGGCGAAACGATTATTTCCGAAAAAGGAGGTTCATTGCTTAAATCTTCGAATCCAACTAGACACCCTGCTTTGTTGTCTTTATCCGAAACAAAATCATTCGCAAAACAGATGAAACGAACTTCTTTCTCTTCAGAAAAGCAGTCCCGCTTTACGAATTCGTTCGAAGGATAAGTGGACATTTCGATTGAATTCTTCGAATAAAAAACTGGTCTTATAGGATGGATCGACTCA
Organism: uncultured Eggerthella sp.; assembly: GCA_900544455.1. Classification (GTDB taxonomy): domain Bacteria; phylum Actinomycetota; class Coriobacteriia; order Coriobacteriales; family Eggerthellaceae; genus Anaerotardibacter. The sequence goes on from UQVJ01000019.1 coordinate 23,054, forward strand.
TCAATACTATTAAGTTCCTCGTCAGAGAAATACCGCACGAACCCGCAAGGAATGTCAGTCACTCCCAGAGAATTGCGGAGCATCGATGGAATAGACACGCAGCAAATTCCAGCAGCGGCTGCCCCAAATTCCTCCCACATGTATTTACGGTCGCACCCATCGTGAACAGTCCAGCATGACACAAGAGGCATATGGGTTGCCCTCTTCGCATCCTGCATTAGCGAAAGCTGTTCTAAGCTAAACCCCTGTTTGCGACGTTTGAAAAGGGCATGATATTCCCCTTCGCTTTCATCGCTCATGCGGTCAAATCGGGAAAACCAAATGCCAGGTTTTTCTATCAGCAACTTAACTTTTTCCTTACTGAAATATCTGGCAATTGCAATTTCATTTCCATAAGGCAGCAAATCAAAGTCTGTCTGCAGCACATAGATGTCATTCGGGTTCATCCTCGACCACCTACACCAAAGGATGGCGTTTGAAATCCCAAGAGGTTTCGAACGAATCATGGTCGAGATCGGAAGAGCACAC
>UQVJ01000020.1 GCA_900544455.1 uncultured Eggerthella sp.
CTCTCAGTTTGGCCAGCCCGAAGACCACAAGGTATCCGGCGCAGAGGCTGAAAAGAAGATCCTCATCGTTGGTGCTGGCCCCTCCGGCCTGGAAGCTGCTCGCAACCTCAAGCTGCGCGGCTTCAAGAACGTTACCGTTGTCGACCAGAAGAAGAAGGCTTGCGGTCTTCTGAACCTCGCTCAGGTTCTGAACGAAGAGCTTCCTCCGATGGTTGATTGGTACAACAACGAAATCAAGCGTCTTGGTCTCGATGTTCGCCTGAACACCAAGGCAGACGCTAACTACATCAAGGACTTCGGCGCTGACGAGGTAATCCTTGCTGTTGGTCCTGAAACCTCTTCTCCCGATGTTCCCGGCAAGAACCGCAAGAACGTTATCGACTCCCACGCACTGAAGGAGCTCGTAGAGGGCAAGAACACCCCGGGCATGGGCGCTATGTGGGGCCTTTCCTGCTTCGGCATGGGCATCCTGGGTGCACCCCTTGGCCTTATGAAGTGGGGCCTCGGTACGCACCTGCTAGTTAAGAAGCGTCTTGCTGTTATCGGCGGCGGCTTCGCTGGCATCGAGGTTGCATCTTCCATGAACGAGGGCCGCGAGGTTACCGTTATCGAGTCTGCCAAGAAGGCTGGCGCTGAAATCGGCATCATCGACAAGAACCCCGAGCTCCGCAAGCTCAAGAAGGAAGGCGTTAAGATCCTTACCCTCACCAAGGTTAAGGCTTACACCGACGAAGGCGTTCTGTGCGAAGACGCCGAGGGCAAGGAATTCACTGTTCCTGCTGACACCATCATCGCTGGTACCGTATGCGTTGATAACACCTCTCTCTACGAGCAGGTTAAGGCTGTGCTCGGTGAAGAGCATCTGCACCTCATCGGTAACGCATCTCCCCACACCGATTGGGAAGGCGTTGCTGCAAACGATCCTTACGGCACGCCTGAGTTCAAGCGTCTCCTTGAGGCCGTTCGCGACGGTTACCTCACCGCTATGAAGATGTAGTCATCTGCTGAAGTAGTTGATTTTGCACTAAGTGCATTTGGAAAGCCGCCCGTTTGGGCGGCTTTCTTTTTTTGTCGGCTTTGGCCTGTTATGTTCGCGCATGGGCTTAGTGGGCGAATGGCTGGAACGCGGCGTATGCGGAAAGCTCGGCGTGGGGCATTTCCTGTCCTGTTTTCGTCTGCGCATTGCTGCTCGTTTTCCATTGCGTGAACGTATCCTGCGTAAACGTTTAGCCACAGCCGTTGTGCGGTGTGGTTTGCTATCATGGGAACGTTCTAGAGTTGTGCCGTTTTCGGCATGAAAAACGATGAAGGAATACCATGACTCAGCATCTTACCGAAAAGGACGTGCGCGGCATTGCCACGTACGCACGCATCGGGCTGACCGATGAAGAGGTTACGGAAATGACCGTCGACCTGAACAACATCATCGAAAGCCTGAAGCCTATCACTGAATACGACTTGGAGGGCGTGGAACCCACCTTCCACCCCATCGGAAATCTTTCCAATGTTATGCGCGAAGACGTTGAAGGCGAAAGCTTCACTCAGGAAGTTGCTCTTGAAAACGCGCCGAAGCAGCAGGATGGCAGCTTCCTTATCCCTGCAATTTTGGGCGGAGGTGACGAATAGTGGCTCAAGCATTTGCAGAGCTTTCAGTAGCTCAGATCCAGGCAGGCCTTACCGCTAAAGAATTCAGCGCCAAGGAAGTTGCAGAAAGCTCCTTGGCTCGCATCGCTTCCGCAGATAAGGCAGTGCATGCTTTCCTTGAAACCACGGAAGAGGCAGCTCTTGCTGCGGCAGCGCGTGTTGACGCTGCCATTGCTGCGGGCGATATTGCGCAGGCTGGTCCTTTGGCAGGCGTGCCCGTTGCGTTCAAGGACAACATGAACCTGGAAGGAACTCACACCACCTGTTCTTCCCGCATGTTGGAAAACTATGTTTCGCCCTATACCGCAACGTGCGTAAGTAAGATCATCGAAGCCGGCGGCATTCCGCTTGGCAAGCTTAATATGGACGAATTCGCTTTCGGCTCTTCTACGGAAACTTCGGCATTCGGTCGTACTTTCAACCCGTGGGATCTGGAGCGCGTACCCGGCGGTTCTTCTGGCGGTTCCTCCGCTGCAGTGGCCGCAGGTCTCGCAACGCTTACCCTGGGGTCCGATACGGGCGGTTCCATCCGCCAGCCTGGCAGCTTCTGCGGCACGGTTGCCGTGAAGCCGACGTACGGCGTGGTTTCCCGTTACGGCGTAGTGGCATTTGGTTCATCCCTCGACCAGGTTGGTCCGTTTGCTCGCAACGTTCAGGATGCAGCTCTTGCCATGAATGCCCTTGCTGGCCACGATCCGCTTGATTGTACCAGCCAGCCGGTAACCACCGATTTCACGGCAAATCTTGCCGAAGGTGTTTCGGGCATGCGCATCGGTGTTGTTCCCGCCTTCATGGAAGCAGAAGGTTTGGCCCCTGAGGTCCGTGCCAAGGTTGAAGAGGCGGTAGAGCATCTTCGCCAGATGGGCGCGGAAATCGTAGAGGTTGATCTCCCCAATGCCCAGGCAGCAATGAGCGCGTATTACGTGCTTGGTCCCTGCGAGGCGTTCTCCAATCTGGCTCGTTTCGATTCCGTCCGTTATGGCTACTGCGAGCCTGGTTGCAAGGATCTGGGACATCAATATGAGGCTTCTCGTTCTGCGGGCTTCGGCCCTGAGGCACGTCGTCGCATCATGCTGGGCAGCTATCTGCTTTCCGCGGGTGTATACGAAAAGTACTACTACCCGGCTCAGCAGGTTCGTACCCTTATCACTCAGGACTACGTGAAAGCATACGAAAAGGTCGATTGCATCATCGCTCCGGTTGCTCCGCGCACCGCGTTCAAGTTCGGTGAAATCGCAGACCCCACCTCGATGTATCTTTCCGATATGTTCACCATTTCCATCAACATCGCCGGCAACGGCGGCATGAGCATGCCCGTAGGCCTGGGTGCCGATTCTGGCATGCCCGTAGGCGTTCAGCTCATCAGCCCTGCTTTCAAGGATGAAAACATGCTGCGCGCTGCTGCCGCACTCGAAACGGTATACGGCGCAGCTCCCGTTGCTCCGGCATTTGCCAATGGAAAGGATGGTGAATAACCGTGAAGAAGCTCGAACAGGTACTCGAAGATTGGGAAGCGGTTATTGGCCTGGAAATCCATGCCGAGCTCACCACGCTTGAAACCAAGATGTTCTGCAGCTGCAAGCTCGAATTTGGCGCTGAGCCCAACACGCATACCTGTCCGGTATGCCTTGGTTTGCCAGGCGCTTTGCCAGTGCCGAACAAGGCGGCAATCGAATCCATCGTGTTGGCTGGTTTGGCCACCAACTGCGATATCGAGAAGCGCTCTATGTTCTACCGCAAGAACTACATGTACCCCGATATGGCCAAGAATTTCCAGACCACGCAGGGCCCCGTTGCCTTCTGCATGCGCGGCCATCTTGATTTGGACGTTGATGGCGCTGCCGCCAAGGAGCGTATCGACCTGGGTGATCTGAAGCCGGGCGAACAGGGCGCCGAAGGCACCACTGCCGCAAACGTTACCCGCACCGAGGATGGCTACGTTGCCCATGTGGGCATTGAGCGCATCCATATGGAAGAGGATGCTGGCAAGATGATTCACATCGGCGGCGGTGAAGGCCGTATTGCCGGTGCAACCCATTCGCTGGTCGACTACAACCGCGCAGGCACCCCGCTTATCGAGCTGGTAACCAAGCCTGATCTTCGCACGCCCGAAGAGGCTCGTCTGTTTATGCAGAAGCTTCGCCAAATCTATCTGGCCATCGGCATTTCCGACTGCTCGATGGAAGAAGGCTCGCTGCGTTGCGACGGCAACGTTTCTCTGCGTCGTCGTGGTTCCACCGAACTGGGCACCAAAACCGAGCTCAAGAATATGAACTCCTTCAAGAACCTCCACGACGGCCTGGCTTACGAGATTTGCCGTCAAGCAGAGGTTCTGGAAGAGGGCGGCATTATTTATCAGGAAACCCGCCATTGGGATCCCAGCGCCAAACGCACCATCGTTATGCGCGTGAAGGAAACAGCCGATGACTACCGCTTGTTCCCCGAGCCCGACCTGGCTCCCTACGACTTGTCCGATGAGTTCATTGAAGGCGTTCGTGCCAAGCTGCCCGAGCTTCCTGACGAAAAGGCAAAGCGCTTTGAGTCGGAGTTCGGCCTTTCTGCCTACGACGCTCGTCACTTGGTAGAGCATCGCAGCACCTCGAACTTCTTCGAGGCCTGCATGGCTGAAGCAGCGGATGATTCGAGCAAGTTGGCTAAGCCTCTGACAAACCTCATCATCAACGATGTTGCTGCCTATGCGAATGCCAATGGCGTTTCAGACATGGCGCAAACCGCCCTTTCACCTGCACGTGCGGTGGAATTGGTTAAGCTTCTCGCCGAAGACACCATTTCTTCTAAGCAGGCAAAGGAAGTGTTTGCCATCGTGCTTGAAGACGACAAGGATCCTTCTGTCGTTATCGAAGAGCGCGGCATGAAGCAGGTGTCCGATACGGGCGCTATTGAAGCTGTTGTCGACGGCGTGCTTGCTGCTTTCCCCGATAAGGTTGAGCAGTATAAGGCTGGCAAAACCGGTTTGCTGGGCTTCTTTGTTGGCCAATGCATGAAGCAGATGAAGGGCCAAGGCAACCCGAAGGTTATCAACCAGCTGCTTGCTCAGAAACTTTCGTAACCAAGCTATTTGAATGCGATGCGTTGCCTACATGCGCGCATTGTTCCAAGCGCCTGGCCCTTTTGGGCTGGGCGCTTGGCGATTTAGCAGAAAAACCTGCATCGCTGCAACATTTTTTCGATTGGGGATTCCGAGAAGCTTGATTTTGGCAAAAAAACAAGGATAATCCGCCCTTTCGACGGGGTTTGCCGAGGTCTGGTCCCGCTCAACAATCCCCAATCGAAAAAATGTTGCAAAAAAGTTCCTATTTTTGTTTTTGGAGGGTGTTCGGTGGCCGGAGAATCGAGTAAGGGCGCAATGGATGTTGCCCGCGGGGCGCTGAAGGAGCATTTCGGTTACGACGGTTTTCGTCCTGGCCAGGAAACGCTGGTGGAAGCCGTGCTTTCTGGGCGTGATTGCCTCGGCGTGATGCCGACGGGCGCAGGAAAATCGATTTGCTATCAAATACCGGGAGTGGTGTTGCCTGGTTTGACTCTGGTTGTGTCGCCTTTGGTTTCCCTTATGGGTGATCAAGTGCGCGCCCTGCTTGATGCAGGCGTGCGCGGCTCGTATTTAAACTCTACGCTCACTCCTGGCCAGCAGGGCACCGTGATGCGTCGTGCGCTGACGGGTACCTATGACATCATGTACGTAGCTCCCGAGCGGTTGGCCGATCCTCGCTTCATCGAATTCGCTTCCCAGGCAAGCATTCCCCTTATTGCTATCGATGAAGCCCATTGCGTTTCTCAGTGGGGCCAGGATTTTCGCCCCGCTTACTTGGGGATAGGCGAATTCATCGGCGCCCTGCCGAAACGTCCCATTGTTGCGGCGCTTACGGCAACGGCAACAGAGAAGGTTCGTGAAGACATTGTTTCGCTGCTTGGTTTGCGCAATCCCGCTACGGTGGTTACCGGGTTTGACCGTCCCAACCTCCATTTTGCCGTTGAGCAGCTTCCGTCAAAGCGCAAGCTGACGCGTATTGTTGCATATGCCCTGAATCATCCGCAAGATTCGGGCATTGTGTACTGTTCCACACGCAAAGACGTTGAAAAGGTGCACGAGACGCTGGTAGAAGCTGGCGTGAAGGCAGTTCGCTACCATGCGGGTCTTTCAGTTCAGGAGCGCACCGATTCGCAACAGGCGTTTGTGCTGGATGATGCTCCCATCATGGTGGCCACCAATGCGTTTGGCATGGGCATCGACAAATCGAATGTGCGCTACGTCATCCACCACAATATGCCTGGCTCGCTGGAGGCGTATTACCAGGAAGCGGGTCGTGCTGGTCGCGATGGCGAGTCGTCGGAATGCTTGCTGCTGTGGAACGACGGCGATATCGGCACGTGTCGATTCTTTATCGAGCAAGAAGTGGAAAACGAAGCCCTTGCGCCTGAAGAGCGCGAATTGGTACGCGCCTCGCAGCGTCGCTTGCTGGCAGCCATGACGGGTTACTGCCTTACCACGCGTTGCTTGCGCGGCCATATCCTGGATTATTTCGGTGATGAATCCGCCACGGAGTGCGGCAATTGCTCCAATTGCGAAGGTTCATATCAAGCACTGGATGTAACCATGCAGGCCCGTGCTGTGATGCGCTGCGTTCAGGAATTGCGTGGTCGTTTCGGCAAATCCGTGGTGGCTGATGTGCTTCATGGCTCCAGAATTCAACGTATTTTCGAGTTCGGCCTGGAAAGCTCGCGCACTTACGGCACTTTGCCTGACGATTCGGCAGCAAGAATCAAAGAGATCATCGAGATCCTAGCAAGCGAAGGTTACCTGCAAATAGGGGAGGGGCGCTATCCCCTGGTTGGCTTGGGTGTTCGTGCTCGCGAAGCGGCAGTGCCTGAATTCTCGCTTGCCATGAAGCGTCCGCCTGAGCGTATAACGCGCTTGAAGGGCGCCGAAGGGGCGAGCGCGGCCTTTGGCGCGGCCGGCTCCGATGCGCCGAAAAAGGCGAAGGCTGCTGAAGGCCTCGACCCGATGGATGCCGAGCTGTTCGAGCGCCTGCGCGCTTTGCGCAAGCGCATAGCAACTGAAGCCACCGTGCCTCCTTACGTGGTATTCTCGGATGCCGCCCTGCGTGCCATGTGCCTTGCTCGCCCGAAGGACGAAGCGCAATTCTTGGATGTCCAAGGCGTGGGGCAGAAGAAGCTCGAGCGCTACGGCGAAGAGTTCTTGCGGGAAATCAACTCCTAGCGAATGGCTTGCCGATTCTCATTCATGCTGGGGCGTAGCTGCTGGTTTTTAGATAATACGCGCTGCCAAATCCATCGGCTGCGTTCCCGGCGGTGGGGCGTCGAATACCGCTGGCTTCCTTGCAGGCGCGAATGGGGTAGGTTGCCGAGCTGCTTCAGCTATAAAACGCGTATCATTGAACGGTTATGTCTTTTGGCATAACCGTTTTCGTTTTCGACAGAAAGGCGGCTTGCATGGCCAGCCAAAACACTACCAGCACCGGCTCTTCCGTAGATGGGCAGGGGCGTGAAGGCTTCTCTAGCCGTTTGGGCTTTCTGCTAATCAGCGCAGGCTGCGCTATCGGTTTGGGCAACATATGGCGCTTCCCCTTCATCACGGGACAATACGGTGGTGCCGCGTTCGTTCTGATGATCTTGCTCTTCCTGGTGGTGCTCGGTGTGCCGCTGCTGGTAATGGAGTTTTCGGTGGGCCGCGCAAGCCACCGCTCGACAGCGCGAAGCTTTGACGCTCTGGAACCCCGCGGTTCCAAGTGGCATTGCTTTAAGTGGTTTACCCTTGTGGGCAACTACGTGCTGGTGATGTTTTACACCAGCGTGTGCGGTTGGATGGTTGCCTACCTGTTCAAAACCGGCATAGGAACCTTTGACGGAACGCACGATATTCCCACTGTTTTTTCTTCCATGATCGGCGACCCAGTTGAAATGGCGGGATGGATGCTGCTGGTCACGCTGCTCGGCTTCGCAATTTGCGCGGCAGGCGTGCAGAAGGGCGTAGAGCGCATCACCAAGGTAATGATGGCGGCGTTGTTTGTGCTGATGGCCGTTCTTTGTGTGCATTCGTGTCTTCTTGAAGGCGGTCAGGAGGGTTTGGCATTCTACCTGCTGCCCAATTTCGACAACCTGTTCAACAACCCTAACGCCAGCTTTGCGGAAATCTTGTACGCCGCAATGAGCCAGGCGTTCTTCATGCTTTCCGTTGGCATCGGCGGCATGTCCATTTTCGGCAGCTACATTGGGCGTGACAACAAACTGACGGGCGAAGCGGTGCGCATTGCGGGAATGGATACCTTGGTTGCCATTATGGCGGGCCTCATCATCTTCCCGGCGTGTTTCGCCTATGGGGTTGCACCTGATGCCGGTCCTGACTTGGTGTTCCTTACTCTGCCTGCTGTGTTCGAGCAAATGCCGCTCGGTCAGCTGTGGGGCACGATTTTCTTCCTGTGCATGGCTTTTGCCGCGCTTTCAACCGTTATCGCAGTGTTCGAGAATATCCTGCGCTTTTCGATGGATCAGTGGAATATCACGCGTAAGCGAGCTGTTGCCATCAACGGACCCTTGCTGGCATTGCTTTCCCTGCCATGCGTCTTGGGCTTTTCCGTATGGTCGGGCGTGCAGATTCCTGGCATCGGCGACATCCAATCGCTGGAAGACTTCTTGGTCTCCAACAACTTTCTGGTATTGGGCGCTTTGGTGTTTGCGCTGTTCTGCACCCGCCGCTCCGGATGGGGTTGGAAGAATTTCCTTGCCGAGGCAAACGAGGGCGAGGGCATGCCCTATCCGAAGTTCCTGTATGTGTGGACGCGTTACGGTGTGCCTCTGCTGATTATCATTATCTTCGTGGCGGGATGGGTGCCCAAAATCACATTCTGGCTGAATATGTAGCAAGCCGACCGGCCTTCGCCTCGTCGAGGTGATTTGACGGCTTGCGCTCTTGCGTCGGAGTGCAAGAGCGTATACTTCGAACATTGCAATTCAAAGCAGAGGAGATACTGCTGTGGCAGATAAAGAAATCGTAGACGAAGGACGCGAGAAGTTCTCGAGCCGCCTTGGTTTCATCCTTATCAGCGCGGGCTGCGCTATCGGCTTGGGCAACATCTGGCGCTTTCCCTACATCACGGGTGAATACGGCGGCGCGGCATTCGTACTGCTCATACTATTCTTCCTGGTGGTGCTCGGTGTGCCGCTGTTGGTGATGGAATTTGCCATGGGTCGTGCCAGTTACCGCTCCCTGGCGCGCAGCTATGAGGCGCTAGAGCCGCAGGGGACGAAGTGGCATCGCTTCAAGTGGCTCGGTTTGATTGGTTGCTATCTGCTCATGATGTTCTATACCGTGGTGTGCGGCTGGACCATTGCGTACTTCGTGAAAGCGGCCATGGGCACGTTCGATGGCACGGAAGACGTCACGATGGTGTTCGGATCGATGCTTGGCAACCCCATGGAGCTCACGGGCTGGATGCTCTTGGTTGCCGCTATCGGTTTTGGCGTGTGCGCCATGGGCGTTCAAAAGGGCGTCGAGCGCATTACCAAGGTAATGATGGCTGCACTGTTCGTTATCATGGCTCTTTTGTGTGTGCACTCCCTTACCCTAGAGGGCGGTCAGACGGGATTGGAATTCTACCTGCTGCCCAATTTCGACAACCTGTTCAACAACCCCAATGCCAGCTTCCCCCAAATCGTATATGCCGCTATGAGCCAAGCCATGTTCATGCTTTCGATCGGCGTTGGTTCCATGTCTATCTTTGGCAGCTACGTAACGCGCGACAGAAAGCTTACGGGCGAAGCGGTAAACGTTGCCTTGCTCGATGCTTTGGTTGCCATCATGGCGGGTCTCATTATCTTCCCAGCTTGTTTTGCATACGGTATCAGCCCTGATGCTGGTCCTGGTTTGGTGTTCCTCACGTTGCCTACCGTGTTCGAGCAGATGCCTCTGGGCCATTTGTGGAGCACGCTTTTCTTCCTGTTCGTTGCAGCGGCGGCGCTTTCTTCGGTTATTGCCGTGTTCGAGGCAATTCTCCGTTTCACCATGGATCAGTGGGACATTTCCCGCAAGCGTGCAGTGGCAATCAACGCGCCTATTCTGGTGCTGCTTTCCCTGCCGTGCGTGTTCGGTTACAACATTTGGTCGGATTTCCTGGTACCGGGCATTGGCGATGTTCAGTCGCTGGAGGACTTCATCCTTTCCAATAACATCCTGCCCATCGGTTGCTTGCTGTTTGTGCTGTTCTGCACCACCAAGCGCGGTTGGGGTTGGGATAAGTTCATGGCTGAAGCCGATCGCGGCGAGGGCATTGCATTCCCGAGGTGGACGCGCTTATGGGTGAAGTACGGTGTGCCTGCGTTGATTCTTATCGTGTTTTTCACGGGCTGGGCGCCCACTATGCAAACTTGGCTCGGTTTGGCGTAGCTGAATTTTTTCGCGCAATTAAGTCAGGCTCGGCGTCGTTACGTCGAGCCTTTGGTGCCGAACCCGGAATGGTAGCTCATTCCGGGTTCGTTTGCGTTTGGCTTGCTTTTAGTTTGAGCTGATCGTTGAGAGCTGATTTTTCCCGTAACTCTCATTGAAGCCAAAAACGAGAAAGAGCAGCGAGATTGCTCTCACTGCCCTTTCTCGCGGAATATGCTAGATGCCGCTGCCTATGAATAGGCTCTGCGGATAACCGGTTTCCTATTTAACTACCAGCACGGGGATTTCGGCGGAGCGAAGCACGCCGTAGCTGACCGAGCCGATTGCGCCTCGTATAGCGCCCAGTCCGCGTGAGCCCATGACGATAAGGTCGCAGTCATAGTGCTTTGCCGTCTCGATAATGGTTTCGATGGTGTAGATACCGAAAACCACTTCTGCGGTAAGGCTGCCAGGGAAGCCTTCAACTACATCAGCGATGGTTTCTTGCAGCTCTTTGTCCTGCTCGGCGTTGCGCTCTTCGACTACCTTGGCGAAATCGCCCTTGGCAACAACCGAAACGCCCATGCCGAAACCGGTTTGGTTGATGCTGCTGTACACCAGGTCTTGCGGCGGAGCGACAACCTCAACTACATGGATTTTCGCTTCGGGATTTTCGCTTGCCATTTCGATGGCTTCCTTAAGTGCATTGTTTGCGTGCTCGGAATTGTCGTACGGCACGAGGATGTTTTTGAACCCCATGTAAATCGCCCCCTCAGGCTCTGTTATTGCCTTTGATTATACGCCTTTTCTTCTATTAATGAACGCGTTCAGTCATCTTGATCAGCTAATTTGTATCGAAGTGTGGCGTAACCTTCTTCAGGAAATGTAAAACTGGCATGTTTTAATTGCTTTAGCGCTCTACTGTGATAAAGTACCACCAACGGAAACGTTGCACCTCCTAGTCGCCAGCAACCTATATGCCAGACGCTCAGGTCGCCGTTGTTGCGGCGCTCGTCTGAATGGCGGATTGCCGCGGTGCTCGCTTGGACTGCGATTGCCTTTGGACTCTAGCCGCAATCATATAGCGTGCCTGATGCGTCTGGCATTGGCTGCCGCGATGGTTTAGGGGAAGCGCTTCCGTAAAATGCCTGTAAAGATGTTAAGCGCTAGCCGCAGGGAGGCGCCAAGCGGGCATAATAAATAAATTGACAACAATATGCGTTGCTTGCAGGCAAAGACGATTGGAGCTTTTCATCCAATGCGTCATGCGAGCATTCAGGAATAGCATGTGTCTAGGGAAGAAGGAACATGAACTACATCACTCCCGTTGGCTTTCGTGATGTGATGAGCGATGAGGCGCTTGTCCGCGAAGATCTTACGGCTCGGGTCCGTGCCTGCTTTGCGCAGAAAGGGTATCGCCCCGTAGAAACACCCACGTTGGAAGTGCTCGATGTGATGGAAGCTGGCGGCCATGTGCCCGAGGCTCCGTTCAAATTTTTCGATTCCCACGGCGACCTTTTGGCTATGCGCCCCGATGTCACCATGCAGATTGCCCGCATGTGCGCAACGCGTGGGGTGGCACAGGGCCAGCCATTGCGTTTGCGCTACACCCAGCGTGTATTCCGTGAGAAAACGGCAGAGGCTGCCGCCCGCGAACTAACGCAATGTGGCGCTGAGTGCATTGGCGCTGCAGGAAGCGAAGCCGACGTTGAATTGGTTTCGTTGCTTGCCTCTTCTCTTTCCGAATGTGGCTTGAAAACGTTCACCATTGCCTTGGGCTCCGCGGGCGTTTTGCGCGATTTGCTTGATGCCAGTGGCGCTTCTGACCAGTGGAAAACGGCTGTTATGCAGGCATACCACACCTCTAATTTCGTGTACCTGGAAGAGCTTGTTGCCGCCGCAGAGCGCGCCGCCAATGGCGGTTCGAGCGAAGCGGAGGACAAAGCCCGCTTCAAGTTGGCCGACCCCGCCATCGCCAATCCTGGTCGTGTGGTTCCCGCCATTGCCCGTGCCATCTTCTCGCTTTCCCGCTTGCGTGGCGGAAAAGCCGAGCTTGCGCAGGTGCGCGCAATGCTCGAGCCGCTGGGTTGCGCTCGCGGCATCAGCGAGCTGGAAGGCGTGTACAACGCATTGATCGAATCGGGCTTGGAGGGCAAGGTTCTTATCGATTTCTCGGTAATGAGCTCGTTTGACTATTACACGGGTTTGGTATTCGAAGCGTATGCCCCTGGCGTAGGTTCGCCTTTGGGCGGCGGTGGCCGCTATGACAATCTGCTTGCGCAGTATGGCGCCGAAAAGGTTCCTGCTGCTGGCTTTGCATTCTATCTAGAGCAGGTCATGGCTGCCCTTGAGGTTTCGGAGGCGGCGCGTCCGCTGCGCATTGCTGTGCCGAAGGGGTCGCTTAAGGAAGATGCCATTGCTACCCTCGAGGCTGCTGGCTTGGACGTAACGGGATTGGCAGATGCGGGGCGTACTCTTATGCTGCGCAACGGTGACGTGGAGTATCTGTTTGTGCGTCCTACCGATGCGCCGGTGTTTGTCGCGTTGGGCGCTGCCGATTGCGGCATCTGCGGCGAGGACTCCCTTATCGAAGCGTCGCCTGACGTTGTCGAGCTTGCCGACCTGAAGTTCGGGGGTTGCCGTTTCGTGGTAGCGGAATCGGCGGGCACTACCGAGGCGGTAGAAAGCCGCTATCGCAAGCTCGGGTCCATCCGTGTTGCCACGAAGTACCCCAACATCACCCGTTCCTACTATGCCAAGATGGGCATGCCCGTTGAAATTGTGAAGCTTCACGGAAACATCGAGCTTGCCCCCATTACCGGCATGGCAGAACGCATCATCGACATCACCGCAACAGGTACTACGCTCCGTGAGAACAACCTGGTGGTAGTTGACGACGTTCTTGCTTCCACCGCTCGCTTCTTTGCCAACCCGTGCTCGTACCGTACCAATCCGCGTGTTGGCCAGCTTGCCGACGTGCTCTATTCCCAGACGAAGGAGAACTAAACCATGAGAAGAATCGAACTTGCTCCCGGTCAGGTTTTCGAAGAGAAGATGCTCAACCGCGTTGGCGCTTTCAATGCCGATGCCCTGGTTGCTGCAACCAATATCGTCGAGGATGTGCGCAAGCGCGGCGATGAGGCCCTGCGTGAGTACACCGCTAAATTCGACGGCGTGGAAATGGACGAGTTCCGCGTTTCGCAGGAGGCTATTGACGAGGCTATCGCCAAGGTGGATCCGAAGGTAGCTGCAGCTATTCAGAAGGCCGCTTCCCAGATCCGCGATTTCCACGAGCGCCAGAAGCAGCAGGGCTGGTTCACCATGCGCGAAGATGGTGCTTTGGTTGGTGCGAAGGTCGAGCCGCTCGATTCGGTGGGCATCTATGTTCCCGGCGGCCGAGCCTTGTATCCCTCCTCGGTTCTGATGAACGCTATTCCCGCTTCCGTTGCAGGCGTGAAGCGCATTGTGTGCGTAACCCCGCCCACGAAAGACGGTTCGCTCGATTCTGCCATTCTGGAAGCTTGCCGCGTTGCCGGCGTAACCGAAATCTATGCTGTAGGCGGCGCCCAGGCTATCGGCGCGCTGGCATACGGAACCAAGAGCATCAAGCCGGTAGATAAGATTACCGGCCCTGGCAATGCTTTTGTTGCCGCCGCAAAGAAGCTTGTTTCCGGTGATGTGGGAATCGACATGATCGCAGGCCCCTCCGAGGTATGCGTGGTCGCCGACGAAACCGCTCTGCCTGAACTGGTTGCCATCGATCTTATGGCGCAGGCCGAGCATGACCCGCTGGCTAGCTGCTATCTGGTAACCTTTAGCGCCGAATATGCCGATGCTGTCGAAGCTGCTATTGAAAAGCATATGGAAGGGTCCACGCGTGCCGAGATCACCACGGCTTCCCTTACCAACAAGGGCTTGATTATCGTATGCCCCGACACCGAAACCGCTCTGAGCACTGTGAATGTCATTGCCCCTGAGCACCTCGAGCTGCACTTGTCCAACGCCATGGAGCTGCTGGGCGCTATTCACCACGCAGGTGCCATCTTCCTGGGCGAATGGACGCCCGAAGCGGTGGGCGATTACGTTGCCGGCCCCAACCATACGCTCCCCACCGGCGGCACGGCCCGCTTCTCTAGCCCGCTTTCCGTCGACGAATTCGTGAAGAAGAGCAGCGTGTTGCAGTATTCTCCTGCTGCCTTGATGCGCGATTCGGAAGCCGTTATTACTCTAGCGGATCACGAGGGGCTTTGGGCTCATGCTCAAAGTGTTCGCCTGCGTCGCAAGCTGGTTGAGCAGGCATTCGAGGATGCCCAGGCTGCTGGCGAGGTCGATGGCGCTGCGGAGGCGAAGTAGCTCATGCGCGGCGTACGCACCTCCCATCCGAACCTTGCAGGTATTGTGCCCTACGATCCAAAGTACCTGCCCGCCAAGCAGTACCTTTCCGCCAACGAAAACCCCAGCAATGTTCCAGAGGAGGTTCAGCTGGAAATCAGGAAGGCATTGAAGGGTTTTCCTTTCAATCGCTATCCCGATCCGCTGGGCAATGAGTTGCGCGATCTGATTGCCGAAGCAAACGGGCTTTCACGTGAGAATGTGCTGTTGGGCAACGGCGGCGACGAATTGCTTTTCAACTTGGCGCTTACCTGGGGTGGCCCTGGGCGCACCTTCTTGAACGTGCCGCCCACTTTTTCGGTGTACGAAGCCAATGCGCGCCTTACGGGCACCAAGATAGTGAACATCCCCCGCAAGGAAAACTTCGATATCGATGAAGAGGCGGTACTTGCCCGTATGGCTGAGGGCGACATCGATTTCGCTGTTATCACCAGCCCTAATAACCCCACTGGCAAGATGGCAAACGAGACGTTTTTGAAGAAGCTGCTCGACTCCTCCGATGCCCTTATCATGGTCGACGAGGCGTATTTCGAGTTCAGCCGTTTTTCGATGCGCCCGTACCTTGATCAGTATGAGAACCTGGTAATCCTGCGTACCTTTTCGAAGGCGTTCAGCCTCGCGGGCGTTCGCATGGGCTATCTGCTGGCCAATGCCAGCGTTATCCGCGAGTTCCTGAAGGTTCGCCAGCCCTATTCGGTAGATTCCGTTTCTCAGGCTATTGCTACGGCGGTGTACCGAAACCGTTCGCTGTTTGTGCCGGGTATCAACCAGATAATCGAGCAGCGCGGCGTTCTGCTTGAAGGGCTGGGGAAACTGCCCGGAGTTACCGTGTTCGATTCTGACTCGAACTACGTCTTGTTCCGTGTGGCTGACGCCGGGCAGGTTTGGCAGGAGCTCTATGAACGCGGCGTGCTTATCCGCGATTTCTCGCGCTCTCAGTATCTGGAGAACTGCCTGCGTGTTTCCGTCGGTTCCCCCGAGGAAAACCAGGTGTTCTTGGATGCTTTGGCGGAGATTCTGAACGAAAGGAGCTAGCGGTGGCTCAGGAAGTACGCGCAGCGGAGCTTTCCCGCACCACTAAAGAAACCGATATCGCGCTTTCGCTCGATATCGACGGAACGGGCAAGACCGACATTGAAACGGGCGTCGCCTTTTTCGACCATATGCTCGATGCATTCGGTCGTCATGGTTTGTTCGATTTGATCGTTAAGGCCAAAGGCGATATCGAGGTAGACGCCCACCACACGGTAGAAGATGTAGGAATCGTTCTTGGCAAAGCGTTTGCGCAGGCTATGGGCGAAAAGCGCGGCATCACGCGTTTTGCCTCCCAGTACCTTCCCATGGACGAGGCCTTGGTGCTTGCTGCTGTTGATGTTTCAGGCAGGGGCCAGCTTCATTGGGATGTTGACGTGCCGCTGTGCCTGCTCGGCACGTTCGATACTTCGCTTGCCAAGGAATTCTTCATTGCATTTGCGACGAATGCGCAGGTTACGCTGCACGTGCGCATGGTGGCAGGCGAAAACGCCCACCATATCGTGGAAGCATGCTTCAAGGCGGTTGGTCGCGCTATGTGTCAAGCGCTTGAGATCAATCAGCGTATTGCAGGCGAGCTTCCCTCCACCAAGGGCTCTTTGTAGGGAATCGGGGTGCATCCCCGTTTCCCGATTCTTCTACCAGAAAGGCTGAAAGCAACCGATGATTGCCGTTGTTGACTATTGCAAGGGAAATTTGAAGAGTGTCGAACGCGGGCTTAGGGCGGTAGGCGGCGATGCCCATATCACCGACAACCCCGAGGTTATCCGAGCTGCCGATGCGGTTGTGCTGCCTGGCGTGGGCTCGTTTGCCGACGCTTCGAAGCATATGGTGGAATCGGGGCAGATGGAAGCGGTGCGCGACGCTATCGCTGCCGGGAAGCCCTTTCTGGGCATTTGCTTAGGTGAGCACTTGCTGTTCGAGGCAGGCGTGGAAGGCGCGGCTGGCCCAGGTGTCGATGGGGTTGAGGGAGACCCTCATTTGCCCGTTGGGTTGGGTGTGGTTCCCGGCACGGTGGTTCGTATGCCCTCCGCGGACGGTCAGGGCGTGCAGTACAAAGTTCCCCATGTGGGTTGGAACTCTGTTGAATTCACTGCTGAATGCCCTCTGTTCGAGGATATTGCCCCAGGTGAGTATTTCTATTTCACGCATAGCTACATCGCCCCCGAAAACGAATGCGCGGTGGCCACTACCACGCACTCGGTAACGTTTCCGTGCGCAGTGCAGAAAGGGAAGGTGTTCGGTGTTCAATTCCATCCGGAAAAGTCGTCGGATGCCGGCGCTAAGGTTTTGGCGAACTTCCTCAAAGTGGTTGAAGCCAGCAAATAGGCAGTAGCGGCAAATGCCTGCCTAGGTTTGCCCAGTCGAGTAGAACGCATTGGGCATCAGCGAAAGGAACATCATGGATATTCTTCCTGCTATTGATATTTTGGACGGTAAAGCGGTTCGCCTGGCGAAGGGCGACTACAACGCGGTAACCGTATATAACGACGACCCGGTGGCCCAGGCAGCTCTTTTCAAGGAGCAGGGTGCGCGTTGGATCCACGTGGTCGATCTCGATGGCGCTCGAAGTGGCATGCCTGAAAACATCGATATCATCGAGCGCGTTATCAAGGAAACCGGTTTGAAGATCGAAGTGGGTGGCGGTGTTCGCAGCCTTGAAACCATCGATCGCTTGGCTGAAGCCGGCGTTTCGCGTGTGGTGCTGGGCACTACGCTGGTAACCGACCCCGAATTCGCCAAAGCTGCTTTGGCCAAGTATCCCGACATGCTCACGGCGGGCATCGACGCGAAGAACGGTGAGGTTGCCGTAGCTGGTTGGCGTGAGGGTGCGGGCGTTCCCGCTGAAGAGCTTATCGCTGAAATGGGCAAGCTTGGGTTCAAACATCTGGTGTATACCGATATTTCCCGCGACGGCATGCAAACGGGCATCGATGCAGCGCGCTATGTCGAGGTTGCGCGCGTGTTCGGCAATCCTGTTATTGCGTCGGGCGGTGTGGCAAGCATTGAAGACGTGAAGAACTTGGCTTCCGTCGCCGATTCTATCGAGGGAGTTATCGCAGGTCGTGCGGTGTATGAAGGTTCGCTGAGCGTCGAAGAAGCAGTGAAGCTCTGCGAGTAAATTCTGCTTGTCCGGTTGCGGGGTGCCTTGCGGGTAATCGAGCCGCCCACTCCGCTACCACTCGCGTTGCTCGCTATGCGCTCCGTTCTGCCGTTCAATTTAAAAAATGGAAAGCTTGAAACGGCGAGCGGTCTCGCTTACCCGCAAGGCACCCCGCAACCTGCTTTGACTAACTTTGCCCTGCCGGGCAGCAAGTCAGCCGATAAGGCCACAAGAAAGGAAACCAATGCTTACGAAGCGTGTAATACCGTGCATGGATGTTAAAGACGGTCGCGTAGTGAAGGGTGTCAACTTCGTCAACCTGCGCGATGCGGGTGATCCTATCGAGCTGGCTCAGCGCTACGACGAGCAGCGCGCCGATGAGGTTATCTTCTTGGACATCACGGCAACGCATGAGGGCCGTGCAACCACGGTGGACATGGCAAGCCGCGCAAGCGAAGAATTGCATTTGCCTTACTGCGTGGGCGGCGGGTTCCGCAGTGTGGAAGACATTCGCACCATGATTGCTGCTGGCGCCGACAAGGTTTCCGTGAATTCAGCCGCTATTGCCGACCCTTCGCTTATCACGAAGGCTGCTGCGGCATTCGGCACGCAGGCTATCCTGTGCGCCATCGATGCCAAGCGGGTTCCTGGCAACCCCAACAAATGGGAAGTGTACGTGCATGGCGGTCGCAAGAACACCGGCCTCGATGCTGTTGAGTGGGCTGCCGAGGCAGCACGACGCGGCGCAGGTGAAATCCTTCTTACCAGCATGGATCGCGATGGCAGCAAAGACGGTTTCGACCTGGCGTTAACGCGAGCGGTTTCCCGTGCGGTGAACATTCCCGTCATTGCTTCCGGTGGTGTTGGTAAACTTGAGCACTTTGCTGAAGGCATCATCGAAGGCGAAGCTGATGCTGTGTTGGCGGCAAGCGTCTTCCATTTCGGTGAGCTCACCATCCGCGAAGTGAAGGAATACATGCGTTCCCAGGGGATTCCCGTAAGGCTTTAACGATGCCCACGCGAAGGAAAAGCGCTGAAGCTATTCGTTCCCAGCAAACTCGTTTCCTTGCTTTCTTCGGTGCTGTCGTTGCCTCGGTAGTGCTGATTGTTGCGGCAATTCTGCCTGCCGTTGGGCCAGCTGAAGATCTTCCTCTTTATGTGGAAGATCAAGATCCTGTACAGTTTCAGGAGCTTCAGCAATTGCGTCCCGAAGGAGATGGGTGGTCGGAGGGCTTGGCTTCTGCCTATAGCCTTGAAACCAACGATGGATGGGACGAAACCGCCTCGGGCATTCCTTTGAATAACTACGCCCTAACTGTTGCCGTGCCGCAGGAAAACAAGGATCTTCTGGGTTGCAACGTTGAAATTTTCTATGCGGGTAAAACGGTGGAAGCCAAAGTTACCGATACGGGAGCTTTGGCCCCTTTGGGCCGTGCACTTGATTTGAGCCCTGCAACATGGCGTGCATTTGGCGCCAGCAGCATAAGCGATTGGGGTGTGCGCGGAGTGTTCTATCGATTCGTTGCCGAATGATTGCAGCAAGGTGTTGTGTGCTGCTGGATTTTGCGGCGGGGGATACCAAGCCCGCCCTCTATGGAACTCATTTGCTCTTTTGCCCTTTGGTGGCGTAGTTGTGCCACTCTTGCAGGTGATGAAAGGAAGCATGCGCAGATCTGCGCACAACGAAAGGGTCGCCATGAACGAACGTGAAACCGCTGCGCTGCAGGTTGAGGATCTTACCTATAACGCCGATGGGCTTATCCCGTGCATTGTTCAGGACGAGCAAACCCGCGAAGTGCTGATGATGGCATGGATGAACGAAGAGGCGGTACGCCGTACCATCAGCCAGGGTACAACCTGGTTTTGGTCGCGTAGCCGTCAGAAATTCTGGCACAAGGGCGAAGAATCGGGCAATACTCAGAAGCTGGTTGAACTTCGTTACGATTGCGACGCCGATACCCTGCTCGCTCTGGTGAATCCTGCAGGCCCCGCCTGCCATACGGGGGAAACCACCTGTTTCTACCGATCTTTCTAGCATGGCTGGTTTGCTGAAAACGTCAGGTGCGGAAGCACCGCCCCTCTTGCTTGGCCTTACCGTGGCTGCTCTGCTGGTTGCGGCTTTGGTCAGAAAACCCAGAAAGGCCGAGTGATCTGGGTGTTTGGCTACATTCTTCCCAACTTGGAAAGCTTGGGCGAAGAAGAGAAGCTTCGCTACCATGCGGTGTACTGTGGCGTATGCCGATCGATTCGTGCCCGCTATGGGCAGCGGTGCCGTTTGGCCGTTTCCTACGACATGACGTTTCTGGCTATGGTTTTGGGTTCGCTGTACGAGCCGGAAGAACATGCTTCGCAAAAGCGTTGCCCCGTGCATCCAATTCAGCCACGACAGGTGGCTCAGTCTGAGTTCACTGATTATGCGGCAGATCTTAGCATTGCCATGGCGTACCACAAGTGCTTTGACGATTGGCGCGACGATCGTTCCGCCAAGGCAAGGGCGGCTGCGGTGGCGCTGGAGGTTCCATATCGTAAGGCGAAGCGCCGCATCCCCCAAGCCTGTCAAGCTATAGAGGAAGCCATGGCGGATATCCATGCCATAGAAGAAGCAGCGCTGGGTGAAGGCAACTGCCCCCAAGCCCCCGAGAGCTCGTTGGTGGGTGGAGCGTCGAACCCTGATGCGGCGGCGAATCGCTTTGGGATTCTCTTAGGCAACTTGTTTGCCACCAAGGATGACTTTTGGGCAACGGATTTGCGGCGTTTTGGTGCGAGATTGGGAAAATTCGTCTATGTCATGGATGCCGTAATGGATCTGCGGCAAGATCAAGAGACGGGAAGCTACAACCCTTTTTCGTCTTCCGGTCGCTTGATCGAAGATTTTCGTGAAGACTTGGAGTTTCTCGCTGCAGCTACAGCCGATGCGTTTGAGCGTTTGCCGCTGGAGCGTGATGTGCATGTGCTGCGCAGCGTGCTGTATTCCGGAATATGGCAACGCTACAACGCAGAAGAGAGCAAGGTAGAACATGGTTAAGAACCCATACGAGGTTCTGGGCGTAAGTCCTGGCGCGTCGGCGGATGAAGTCAAGAAAGCCTATCGTAAGAAGGCACGTGAGAATCATCCCGATTTGAACCCGAACGACCCCAAGGCCGCCGAGCGCATGAATGAGGTCAACGAGGCATACGACCGCATAATCAATCCCGAAAAGTATGTGGCAAGCGATGCGCGTGCTGCAGCAAGTGGCGCAGGCGCGGGCTATCAGGGTCAGGGAAACCCTTTTGCGGGTAACCCTTACACGCGCGGATCGTACACGGGAGCTGGTCAGCAGGGGCAAGGCGGCTACCAGTCGCAAGGGCCTTACGGTTGGACCACGGTCGATTTCGAGGATCTGTTCGGCTTTGGAGGCTTTGGCGCTTCTGCTCCCATTCACCCCGAGGCTTCGGCTGTCGATAGCGCTACGGTGCGTAGTGCCATTGAGGCTATCAATGCCGGTCGCTACGATCAGGCTCTTTCTTTGCTGGGCAGTGTTGTGAGCGCTGAGCGCAATGCTCGTTGGTACTACCTAAGCGCGCTTGCGAATAAAGGCGCGGGCAATATGCTGGTTGCGCTTGAGCATATTCGCAAAGCGGTGAAGCTCGATCCGAACAATACCGACTATCGCCGCGCCTATCAACAGTTCCAGATGGCTGGGCAATCCTATCAGCAAGAGGGCACCAAGCGTGGTTTTACCATAAGCGCTATGGATCCGGGCCTTATCTGCTGCGGGTTGTGCTTGGCGCAGTACGCTTGTGCGGCGCTGGGGCGTGGCGTGTACTTTTAGCAAAAAAGCGAAGCCGAAGGGGGCGATGTTCCCGATAGGCTTCGCTTTTTTGTTGTTGTGCAGATGGGAAATGAAAAAAGCAGCTGAAAGCCGATGCCGCCGAGCTGCGACGCATCTTGATGAGACGACCGGGCAAGAAAGAACGGGCCAATCCGGAAGAAGAGGGAAGGCGTATTGTGGTTGCAGCTGAAAAGTTGGATAGGTCCAGCACTCACCTTCGTGAGCTGGCCAGCCGGCGGCAAGGCTCATAGTGTGCGGCGGTGAGCCCAAGGTCCTTGCAGCCAGTAGAGCCCATAGCTCCATCCTGTTGTTTCAAGCGCAAGTTTTGTGGCTTTCGAGAGGGCGGCAGATATGAAATGCTATACTTCCCAACATATGCGATGACGAAGACAGCGCAGTGCGATACCGCAAGCTCACAGAGAGGAGCCCTAGGCTGAAAGGCTCCAGCAAGCGTGCAGTGCGATTCCCTTCACCAGCATCGGAGTAAAAGCAGGGTGGCTTTGCCATGGATGTTATTAGCCCCGACGGGAGCTCCCGTTATAGAGCAGCATAAGTGGGTGCTTGTGCGGGTTTCGCCGAACAGCATCAACCAGGGTGGTACCGCGAGAGCCCTTCTCGTCCTTGGATTTACCAAGACGAGAAGGGCTCTTTTTATGTGTTGGGAACGCTTTCCTTGGGCGGCGTTCCTGCGGAAGTTGAAGAAAGGTTGCAAGGAATGTCAGTTATCGACGATATCAAGTCCCTGCATGCCGATACGCTTTCTGCTATCGGCAAAGTACCTAACACCGATGCGCTGGAGAAGATCCGCGTAGAGGTTGTGGGCAAATCCGGTACGCTCACCGGTTACCTGCGCGCCATGGGTCAGGTAGCCAAAGAGCATCGCGCCGAGGTGGGCAAGACGGTAAACGCTGCTCGCAATGAAATCGAGGCAGCGCTGGAAGCCAAGAAGCGCGAGCTTGCCCATGCGGAACTCGAAGCTCGCATGGAAGCCGACGCCATCGACATCACGTTGCCCGGCCGCTCCCAGCAGATGGGCACGCGTCACCTGATCAACGCCATTTCCGATGAAATCTCCGAGATCTTCCTGGGTCTTGGCTACACCGTTGCAACCGGCCCCGAAGTTGAAACCGACTGGTACAACTTCACGGCGCTGAATGCTCCCGCCGATCACCCCAGCCGATCCATGCAGGATACGTTCTATGTGCGCGACCTTTCGGGTGAACAGTCGAACGTTCGCGGCGAGTCCGACGTGCTGCTGCGCACCCAGACTTCCGGTG
>UQVJ01000021.1 GCA_900544455.1 uncultured Eggerthella sp.
CTTTCCCTACACGACGCTCTTCCGATCTCGGCATACGAGGGGTCGGAAATGATCTCCAAATACCCCTCAAGAGAGGTGTTGAAGCACACTTCACCAAACACCTCACCCTCAGCCGCACACGAAAAGCCCTCATATACTGAGCCGTCTTCCAAAACCAGCAATGCTTTAGGCCTGCTGCCAGCGCTGGTGTTATCCAGAAGTTTACTCAACGATGTCACCATCCTTACAAGTCAACGTACCGCCAACGAATACATCGCTGGTACGTCCAATCAATTCATAGCCCATAAATCCGCTGTTCTTAGATTTAGAGCACATATCATCAGCATTAACGATCCAGTTCTTCTCAGGATCGAAAATAGTGAGGTCAGCAACGTTTCCGGGCTTTATTTGAACTTGGTCAATCCTGAGAATCTCACGAGGGCGGATTGCCATGAGCTCAACCATACGGTTGTAATCAATATGACCGGGTCGAACCAAGTAAGTCAGCACGACACCGAGAGAAGTCTCAAGCCCAGTCATGCCAAACGGAGCAAGCTCGAATTCACGGGCTTTTTCATGGGCGGCATGTGGCGCATGATCAGTAACGATGCAATCAATAGTACCGTCTTTGATGCCTTCGATAATGGCATCGTTGTCGGCCTTGGTTCGCAACGGCGGATTCATCTTCAAATTCGTGTTGTACGTGGACGTGAGATCATCCTCGTTTAAAACAATATGATGGGGCGTCGCTTCGCAAGTCACTTTGATATTACGAGACTTACCTTGGCGAACGATATCGACGCCACGAGCAGTCGTAATGTGCTGAATGTGAATAGGACAACCGGTAAGCTCAGAGAGCGCAATATCACGCTGGATCTGAAGCTCTTCGCCTGCCCCGGGCCACCCCGCCATGCCAAGACGAGTGGACACCACACCTTCATTTACCTGACCAGGGCCAACCAGCTCTTCATCCTGGCAATGACTCATAACCACACAACCGAACATCTTTGCGTAGTCCATGACCCGGCGCATCATGCCAGCACTCTGCACGCCTCGACCATCATCGGTAAAGGCTACTGCACCATGTGCCGCCATATCACCAATCTCGGCAAGCGATTCGCCCTTAAGACCCATAGTACAAGCACCCGAAGGATACACTCGACAATGACCTGCGCTTTGAGCCCGATCAAGAACATAATCAATTGTGGCAGCATTATCGGTGGTTGGCGTGGTGTTAGGCATAGAGCAAATACCGGTAAAACCACCATGGGCAGCTGCAGCCGTACCCGTTTCAATGGTCTCTTTATACTCTTGGCCAGGATCGCGAAGATGTACATGAACATCAACAAGACCGGGAACCACAATGCATCCAGTGCGATCAAGAACTTCAGCGCCATCCGCGCTCAAATCTTGCCCCACTTCTACGATCTGCTCGCCTTCAATAAGGATGTCGCAAACCTCATCAAGACCAAGAGCGGGATCGATGGCGCGAATATTCTTAACGAGTGTTTTCATCGGATCCTCCCAACAGAAGATAAATAAGCGCCATGCGAACGCAGACACCGGAAAATACCTGGTCGACTATAACCGAATGAGGCCCATCAGCCATGTAGCTATCAAGCTCAACGCCTCGATTGATGGGGCCAGGGTGACAGATGATGGCATCTTCCTTCATAAGGCGCTCACGTTCACGGGTCAAGCCGTACAGAAGATTGTATTCGCGAAGGCTTGGGAATGGAGCGCTTTCCAAACGCTCCATTTGAATGCGGAGCATATAAACCACATCGAGATCAGGCAAAGCATCATCGAGATACGGGGTAACAGCATCAGCGCCCAGCACATCAGGGCGAGCGGGCAGAAGCGTAGCAGGAGCAATCAACGTAACATGCGCACCCATGCGATGAAGCGCAGGAACAAGGGACCCGCAAACACGCGAATGGGAGACATCGCCCACAATGCCAACCTTCAAGCCCTCAAAGGTGCCCTTTTCCTTCCAAATCGTGTAAAGATCAAGCAACGCCTGGGTAGGATGTTGATGCTTGCCGTCACCAGCGTCAATAACTGCCGCATTGGTGTTCTGAGATACAATAAACGGCGTTCCGGCACACTTATGGCGCACGATGAACATATCGACTTTCATTGAATCGAGGGTGCGTACCGTATCAACAAGGCTTTCACCTTTTACGGTAGAAGATGCGCTGCCGCCTGCGTTCAAAGAGTCGCAAGACAGGCGCTTTTCAGCCAACTCAAATGAGCCTCTTGTACGCGTGGAAGGCTCAAGGAACAGATTACATACGGTTTTACCGCGAAGTGCAGGAACTTTTTTTATAGGACGCTCGTTGATTTCCTCAAACGTGCGTGCCTGTTTCAAGATAGTCATGATGTCTTCGCGGGACAAATCGTCAATAGAAAGCAAATGCTTATGAGCGAACATCGGCCTCTCCTTTCAAGGGCGCAGAGCCAACATGCTGACCAGGAGCAACGCGCGAAATTCGAACACAGGATTCTCCATCAACTTCGTTAAGGAACAGACGCACGCTTTCGTTTGAAGCGGAAGGGACGTTCTTGCCAACAAAATCAGCTCTGATAGGAAGCTCACGATGGCCACGATCTACCAGCGTAGCTAATTGAATGCGAGCAGGACGACCAAAATCCATTAACGCATCGAGAGCTGCACGAATGGTACGACCGGTGTACAGAACATCGTCAACCAACACAATGGTTTTGCCGTCAAGAGAAAAGAGGATGTTCGTTCCCTGAACAACAGGAGCAATGTTCAGGATGGAGTCATCACGATAAAAGCTAATATCGAGGGAGCCAACAGGAAGCTGAGTTCCTTCGATTCCTTCAATCAGCTTTGCCAAGCGATGCGCGAGAATATCACCGCGCGTCACAATACCAACAAGCGCCAGATTCTGGCACCCTTTGTTTTGCTCGAGAATCTGGTGAGCCATGCGAACGAGCGTCCGATCAATCTCGGATTCGTCCATAACCACCGATTCCTCAAGTTCCGTTTCTTGCATGCACGCTCCTTTCGTTTGATCGAAGTGCGTACAGCAGAAGCCGTGCAATCAAGAAGGGCGCACTGGATAAACGCCTCCCTTGACGCTCCCCTGCCTGTATACAAAAAATGCCCAAGCAAGAGAGGGGCAATCAGTCAGACTTCACAAAACATGCGAAGCGTATGTTTGCACCTTATCGGTCTCTCTGTACCGCCATTAAAGGTCTTGATGATTATACGGCGAGATATCTATCAGGTCTAGGGAAAAAGAAGCAGGCCGCCATAAAGGCGGCCTGCAATACTCTCTCTATTTCACTCGTTTCAAAACGCAAGCATAATGAGCATCGTAAATCGGACCCGTGACCTTTTCTCGAGATAGCGCATCAGTAGAAACCGTGCGAACAACCTCAAACCCGGAGCCAACTTCGCTCTTAAGGAACGAATCAATAACGAACTGATTCTCCTGACTTAGAACCGTGCAAGTAGCAAACGTAAGCTGCCCACCAACCTTAACAAGGCGTGCAGCTTCCAAAATCATCTTTTCGCCCATGGCAGCAAGAGATGCAACATCGTCCTCGTTCATGCGCCAGCGAATATCGGGATGACGACGCAACGTGCCGATGCCGGAGCAAGGAGCATCTACAAATACCGCATCATAAGAATCCGAATCAAACGAAGACAGATTGGTCGCGTCTTTTACGAACACCTCATCTTGATTGATGTTGGCCTTAGCCAGTTGTTTTTTGCGCTCCTCGGTACGCTGCACATCCATATCAAGAGTATCGAGGTAAATCTGCTCGCCGAACCGAGTAAGAGCAGCATTCTGAAGCAAAATTGTCTTTGTTCCACGACCCGCACCGATTTCAAGGAATCGCTCAGGCTTGTCTTCGGGCATGGCAAGAGAAGCAATATTCTGGGCCGCGACATCGCTGATAACCAGCCCGCCATCCGCCAAAAGTTTTGCAATATACTCATCGGTCACAGCGGTACGTTCGGCAAAGCCGAATACCGGAAACGCCAAAGGAAGATCGATCGATTTGGAAACAGGCACAATCTTAACCTGACGCTGAACCATTTCCGAAAGAGCCTTCGGACCATCAACACAAGCAAGATTCAGCATAAAGAACAAGGGTGCAGGGTTGTTTGACCTCTGCATGAAGCGGAGAGCTTCATCGTGACCAAGCTCTCCAATAAGACGCTCTGTCAGCCATAGCGGAAATCCCTCAGATAAAGCTGCTGCTTTTGGACTTGTTTCAATATCGCCAAATGGGAATTGCTCTTTCATTTCAACTGCACGATGCAGAGCAAAATTAGCAAGACCCTTTGCCTGTGGCGCAAATGAGCGAACAACTTCAACGCCCTGATCGACCGTCACATGATCAGGCTTCTTCAAGTAGAAGATTTCACAGAATGCCATGCGGAGCGCATCACGAACATCGGGTTCAAGCTCTTCAGGATTAGTAAGAACGGAGTCAATCAACTCGTCGAGCGAACCCTTGCGAGAAACAACCTCGGTTGCAAGCAATCGCGCAAACGCGCGTTCCTTCACTGGCTTGTCGGAATAGGTGATGAACTTGTCTACACCTTCACTGAGATAACAGCCCTCTTCACGAATATAAGTAAGAACCTCATGGGTCAACAAACGCGCAGGCGTCGCTTTAGTGAAAGACCGCTTCTTTTTGCCTTGACCGGCTCGATAACCCAAGCTTTTGGTGCCGCCCAGGCTACCACGATCGAAACCAGCAAAACCGTTAGGCGTACGCTGATCCGAGCCAGTGCCTTCTTTGCCTCGTGAAGATTGATGGCGGTCCCCAAACGAGCGGTTTCCGCCCTTGTAACCGCGCTCAGAACGATTGTGCCCATCAAAAGTTCGCTTATCAGAACGACGGTTGCGGTCGCCTCCACGATAGCTGCCCTTATAGCTGCCATCAGCAGCACGATCCCCTGAGCGCCTATCATCGCTAAAGCTTCGCTTCGATCGACGTTCGTCCTTTTCAAAGGGTTTATCGCTTTTATTGTAACGAGGCTTGGAGCCCTGTCCGTTGCGTTTCTTGAAATCAGAGCCACCACGGCCTTCGCCCTTGGAAGAGAAACCAGGCTTTCCGCCACGGCCTCTGCCCGAGGGTTTAGATCCACGGAAATTGCCCTTGTTGGAGCCAGGCTTACCTCCGCGATACCCGCCCTTACCAGCCGGTCTGCCCCCACGAGGAGCACTGTTTCTCTGCTTGTATTCGCCGTTGTTGTTATCCATGAATCTCCTGCCATTCAATACCGCCCTGCTTTATGCCCTGGATACCCGCCGCAAAAGCTTTTGCTTCCATGGGCTTCTTTCCATCAGGCTTGACGGTAACTACTTCTAAAATAGAATCTTTGCATCCCAAAAATAAACGCTTTGCCGCAAAGGCGACATCGCCACGAGCAACCGATACGGGACAATCATCAACCGATATAGGATGCGCCGCTAAAACAGAAAGGGATTTGCCCGCGATAACGCAGCGACATGCGTGGCTTTCACTTGACGAAAGCACCCTGCGCCAAGCGTCGTCGGCTGAAAGAGACGGAGCGATATCGAGTTCGCCCTTCTCGATTTTTTCAGCATACGTAACACCGGTTTCAGGTTGCTGACGCCAGCCAACAGGGTCGCCGTTTTCAAGCAAATCCAGCACCTTTACCAAAGCAGCACCGCCCAACACCGCAAGCTCGGAATAGAGCTGATCGGAGCTTTTGCCAAATATGGAAGTTGAACGCTCCTCAGCAACATCGCCCGTATCCAAGCCCTCCTCCATTCGCATGATGCCAATGCCAGTGCGTTCATCTGCTGCGAGGATAGCGCGCTCGATAGGAGCCGCCCCCCTCCAGCGAGGAAGAAGTGAGCCATGGACATTGAGGCAGCCATAACGGGGTAATTCCAATACCCGTTTCGGAAGAAGAGCCCCATATGCAGCTACACAAGCAACATCAGGGCATAGGGAGGACAGAGCCTCGAACGCTTCATCGCTCTTCATAGACGAGAATTCATATACCGGAATTCCGGCTTGAACGGCACGTTCTTTCACGGGAGAAAAGACCAGTTTTTTCCCACGCCCACGTACTGCATCTGGTCGGGTAAAGCATCCTACAACCTCATGATGCGATTCGATAAGGCTCTGAAGAATATCTGCAGCGAATACCGGGGTGCCCATAAAAACAACGCGCATACTATTCCGTTTCTCCCGGCTTGGCACCATTCGCTAGAGCCACATGATAGTCGTGAAGAGCCTTAACCTTGTCCATGGGAGAACACGACTCGAGCAAGGTTATACCATTCAGGTGATCGATTTCATGCTGGAAGCAACGACCTAAAAGGCCACCGCTTCCCAACTCGCAAACTTTGCCATCAAGGTCGTAGAAACGAACGCGCGAAATCTCATTGCGAGTTATAGGAACGGAAATGCCAGGAAGAGAAAGACAACCTTCATCAGCAGTTATCTTTTCACCCTTCAGCTCTACAACCTCGGGATTGATGAGCACAAGAGGATTTGAGGTTTCGTTTGGACCATCGTAGCAATCAATAACCACCATGCGCTTATTGAGGCCAACCTGCGGCGCGGCAAGACCACATCCGTTGTTTGCATACATAGTATTAAGCATCTGCTTGGCGAGTTTCTTTAATGATTTATCGCCAACCTGACATGGTTCGCAAACCTGGCGCAAACCCGGATCAGGAGAAAGAACAATATTCATGGTCCTCATAGAGCAACCCTCTCTTGTCAAAAAGCGCTTCACCTATTGCAGCAAGCGCGTAGTATACCAAGTTTGTAGTATAGCAGTGGTTAACCGTTTACTCTGTTTTCACATGGTTAGCGCGCAAAGAGTTGAGCTCGGCTTGAAGCATATAGATAGCCTGGAACACCATATCGCGCTCTTCATCACTTTGCGCCTGTTTCATTTGGTCGCGCATAGAGGAAATGGCAGATTCCATATCGCCAATAGCTAACTCATCGGCAAGAAAACGTAACGTATCATGCGCCGGCGTTTCGCTTTGAACGGTTGAAGCGGTTAAGATGCGCGCCGCATACTTGCATTTCTCCTGAGCACGCATTATCAAGTCGGCAACAGTGAGGGCGGGGTCTGCAGAAATCAGTTCCATCATAATCCCGCTCAACTCCCCGTGAACCCTCTCATGCCATTCGGTCTGACCTAGTTCGCTCATAAAGTCAGGAATCATAGCAGGGTTATGAGCGCAAAGGCTCAGGAACTCACGCTCGGTACGAAGCCGGTTCCTTTCGGCAGAGCTTAAAACCCTCGCAGAGGGTCTACGTGGCTGATCGGCACCTAAACGATCCGAATAATCTACTGGCGCCGAAGCTTTCAGATCCGAAAGACGCAAAAGAATATCCTGCTCACGAGCATGAACGCGACTCGAGATATAAACCGCGTAATCTTTTGCCAGAAGCGAATCTTTAATGGGAGCCAAAACAGCCAACGCCTCGTTAGTGGCACGAGATCTACCCTCTGGCGTCTGAAGGTCATACCGCGAAAGCCGACGGTCAATGCCGAATTTGATAAGGGGAATCGCCCCATCCAAAACAGTCTTGAAAGCATCTGGACCGTATGCGGCTACGAACTCGGCAGGATCAAGGCCGTCAGGCAAGGTCACAGCGCAGAGATCGACGCGAGAGATACCCGCTTCAGGCGTAATGGACGAATCAATAAACTGAAGAGCCCTATCGGCGGCTCTCTGACCAGCTTCATCACCATCAAATAAATAAATGATGCGCGATTTCGCATGGTGGGAAAGAAGCCGAATGTGCTGACGAGTAAGAGAAGTTCCTAGGGTAGCCACCACATTGGTAAAGCCGGCTTCGTGAAGGGCGATCACATCGGTGTATCCTTCAACCACAATAGCATCACCCGTGCTAGTCATCCGGGCTTTAGCCTTATCAAGGGCAAACAAAACTTCAGATTTATGGAAAATCGGAGTATCGCCGGTATTAAGGTATTTCGGCTCACCTTGACCAATAACTCGTCCACCAAAAGCAATGCAATCCCCCCGAACATCACTGATCGGAAACATCACACGATTGAAAAAACGGTCATTAACGCCCTGAGAACCCCTAACAGCAACATTAGCCTCAATCATTTCCTTTTCCGTATAACCCAAAGAACGAAGATGGGAAACTAATTGCCTTCTCCCAGGAGCGTATCCGAGATTCCAGGAGGTTGGAACAGAGCCACCTAAACCTCGACCAGAAAGGTAGGCGCGTGCAGCAGCAGGCCCTTCGTCGGAAGAGCGCATAAGCAGCATATGGTAATAAGAAGCGGCTTCGGAGCAAACCGCTTTCAATCGAGCCTTAAGGCTATGAGCTTTGGAAGCTTGAGCCGACTCGGTAAGCTCAATGTTTGCTCGACGAGCCAAAAAACGAACAGCATCGACAAAATCGACATCGTCAAGTTTGCGAACATATGAAATGATGTCGCCGCCTTCACCACAACCAAAGCAATGCCAGGTCTGAGAAACCGAATCTACCTTGCAGGAAGGTGTTTTCTCTTGATGGAAGGGGCAACAGCACCAAAAGTCCTTTCCCCTCTGGCGCATCACCGAACGCTCTGCGAATAATTCAACCAGATCGTTCGCTTCGCGAACCTTACGTATGTC
This sequence comes from uncultured Eggerthella sp., assembly GCA_900544455.1. GTDB lineage: Bacteria > Actinomycetota > Coriobacteriia > Coriobacteriales > Eggerthellaceae > Anaerotardibacter. The sequence continues at coordinate 8,619 of UQVJ01000021.1, forward strand.
TTCGTCGGAAAAAATATTGCCCCCCTCTGAGCAACCCAGGAAAAGACATCGAGCAAGCATTAGCCTGCTCGATGTAAAAAAGATAGAAAGACGGCTCCCTAAAGAGGAAGCTTGCGACAGTATTCGATATTACCCATAACCGTGCGAATAAGCTCTTCGGTGGAGTCGAACTTAATCATCGGGCGAAGGAACTCGACAAACTCGACCTCAATGTACTCGCCATAAATATCCTTATTGAAGTCAAGAATATGAACCTCGCAAGTAGCATCGGTTTCGTCTTTGAACACCGGCGATACACCCATAGAGACAGCAGCACGATACTTTTCGCCATCAACGGTTACATAAGCGGCATACACGCCTTCACCAAGGACCCTACGCTCTGGCTTGATGAAAAGATTGGCGGTGGAAAAACCCATATCGGCACCCTCGCCACGCCCCGGACGGACTTTTTCCACAAGCGAAAAACGACGACCGAGAAGCTTGGTCGCCTCGTCCAAATCATGCTTACCCAAAAGCTTACGAATCCGCGTAGCAGTAATAGGTGCCCCGTCGGTGCTCTTAAGGTTGTGAGCGTCAATATGGGTGCCAACAACAGCCCCCCATTCCCCCAAGTCCGCAACCGAGCCCGAAGCGCGAGAGCCAAAGTGGAAATCAAGCCCTACATGCAAATGTGCAGGAGCATGACCATTGAACGTTTCCTTCAAGAAAGCCTCAGGTGAAAGGCTCGCAAATTCACGGGTAAAGGGAAGCGCCACAACTGCATCAACCCCACTATCGCAAAGCATCTGAAGACGGCGTTTGTTGCTCAAAAGTTTTCTTAACCTATCAGGATGAAAGATTTCATCCGGGTCAATGTCAAAAGTCAGCGCAATAGATTGACCGCCCGTTTCCTTTGCTGTTTCCTGCGCGCAAGAAAGTAGATAACGATGGCCCTTGTGAACGCCATCGAAAACGCCAAAAGCACAAGAGGAATTCTCGAACAACGAATGATCAAATGATTCATCGACTTTATAAAGCTGTGCCACGTTCAACACCTATCGAAAACACGCATCGCGGACGATAGCGATGCTCGGACTCATGATATTCATACAATGCCTTAAGGCGGTTTTGTGCAATAATGCCAACCACTTCCCCATCTTCGGGAGGTGTTGTCGAAGCGAACACACTGGTAGTACAGCAGCAAGGATCGAAAACATCCTGGGAGATAGGTTCATTAAGCGCTATATCTTCGCAATGCAATGGAGACCCATTTGCAACCTTGTCAGCAAGATCACGAACGAATGCATAACGCATGCCTAATGCACGAAGGGGATCAATGGTACCGCAATCGGGCGATTGCTCAAGCATTTCCAAAGTAACGCAATCTTCAAGCGCAACCGTACCAGATATCGTGCGCTCAAGGTAACCTACGTGAGCGGCAGTACCGAGGTCGCGACCAAGGTCACGAGCGATAGCACGCATATACGTACCCTTAGAAACGCTCATCTCGACCTCCCATTCAGCAACCTGGCGACCCGCATCGTCAATGAGCTCATTAACCGAAAGAAACTCAGCGTCAAAGATCTCAAATTCACGTGGCTCAAGGTCGATAATCGTCCCCTTGCGCGCGGCATCATAAGACTTGCGACCGTTTACCTTGATGGCGGAATAAACAGGAGGTATTTGGGTACCTTTGCCTACCATTTTTGCAACATAGGAACGCGCATATTCCTCTTCAAATACCTCGGAAGGAATACCGCATTCCTTGATTACCGAGCCTTCAGCATCATCCGTTTCCGTGCCAACCCCAAAACGAACGCCCATACGATAGCGCTTACCGTGTCCAACCATAAACGCATCAAGACGCGTTGCAGGCCCAACACATACCACAAGAACGCCAGAAGCAAGTGGATCTAGCGTACCAGTATGACCTACCCGGCGTTCGCCGAAAATCTTGCGGCAACGATTAACAACATCATGGGACGACATGCCAACAGGTTTGTTGATAGCAACAAGCCTACTGAGCCCAGACTCACCTCGCTTGGCCATCAGCAATCACCGGCCGACAAAGAAAAGCATCGCTTGATTACTTCAGCTGGAACTTCACCAAGAGCTTCATCGAGCGATCCCTTGAAGGTAAAACCAGCCGCAGCCTTGTGGCCGCCGCCGCCAAAATAACGCGCAACCTGAGCAACGTCAGTGTCGTCGTCCTTTGCTCGAAGGCTGCCACGAACCTCACCGGCAACCGTCTGCTTCAAAATGAGCGCAACTCGAACACCTCTAATATTTCGTAGGGTATCGATAAGGGCCTCCGCATCGGCTTTGATGGCACCGCACTCATCAAAATCGTCCTTATCCAAATAGGAATAGACAAAAGAGCCTTCACGAAGAAGCTTCATTCGATCCAGCATGATCCCTTCAAGTTTCATGCTGGCAAGCGATCTGCTCTGGAAAAACTCACGGCTGATCTGAGTTGGATTAGCGCCAGCCTCCATCATTTCTGCAGCACAAGCAAATGCACGGGAATTGGTATTTTGATACGAGAATCTACCGGTATCGGTAACCAAACCAGTAAGCGCACATTGGGCAACCTGAGGAGTTATGGATCCAAGATACTTGCAAACCTCCCAAATAAGCATACTTGCCGAGGGAGATTCAGGATCTACGTAGTTATATTCCGACATAGACCCATCGGTAGCATGATGGTCAATTGTGAAACGGACCGATGCTTTCGACTGAAGCTCAGAGGCTAACCCGATACGTTCTACAGTAGGCACATCAACTGCTACAAAAACAGAAACAGGCCCACGATACTCTGACGCAACCTCCATCTCTTCAACACCAGGAAGAAACTTGAGATTAGCCTCTATTTGATCGGCTTTTGCAAGTACGCAATGAGCGGTCTTGCCCATTGCACGCAAAGCATGGCATAACGCTAGCTGTGAACCGAGGCAATCTCCGTCAGGGTTAATGTGACCGCATATCACAAAATCGTCGAGCGCACTAAAGCGCTCGGCGATTTCGGACAGCGAAGTATTCGTCTGAAGGGTAGGCACTTATTCCTCTTCGTCTGATGAATTCCTTGCAGCATCGCGCGCGAGTGCGCTTGCGATGCGTTCCGCCTCGTCAACGCTGGAGTCGAGCATAAAACGAAGCTCTGGGGCCATACGCCAAGAAAGCTTCTTGGCCATAAGTGAGCGGATCCTGCCACCAGCAGCTTCAAACGCAGCAGCAACCTCCAAATAACGTGACGGTTCGGTAGTGTAATAAATATTAGCTACACTGCGATCAAAGCTAACCTCGCATGAAGTGATGGTAACCATGTTCAAGCGTGGATCGCTAATCTCGAAAAGCAAGATACTTGCAATGACTTCACGAGCCTGCTCGTTGACCTTGCGGCTGGAAGAGCCCTGCTTCATTATTCGGTCCTTTCAACTTCAACGATACGGAAGCCCTCGATTGTGTCGCCAACCTTAAGATCCTGGTATCCCTCGATGCCAATGCCGCATTCATAACCACGAGCAACAGTCTTGACGTCGTCCTTGAATCGACGGAGGCTGCCAATATTGCCTTCGTAGATAACGGTGCCGTCACGAACAATACGCACCTTATCGTCGCGGCTAAGCTCACCTTCCGTGATATAGCAACCAGCAATAGTGCCAGCCTTAGGCACCTTAAAGGTATCGCGAACCTCTGCGATGCCGGTGTCCTTTTCAACGATATCAGGCGAAAGAAGACCAACGCGAGCAGCATTGATATCCTCAATAGCCTGGTAGATAACACGGTACAACCTGATATCTACCTTTTCACGCTCAGCGACTTCTCGAGTCTTGCCTGTCGGGCGGACATTAAAGCCAATGATGATGGCATCAGAAGCCGCAGCAAGCGTAACATCGGTTTCGGTAATGCCACCAACAGCAGCATGGATGATGTTGATCTTAACTTCCGACTGATCCATCTTCGAGAAGGCATCACGCAGCGCTTCGATAGAACCCTGAACGTCGGCCTTAACAACAAGGTTAAGGTCAGTGGTCTTACCTTCCTCGATGCGAGAGAAGAGATCGTCCAGGCTCATATGAGAACGAGCCTCCTGCTTGGCCAAGCGAGCGCGCAATGCACGTTCCTCGGCCAAACGACGAGCATCGCGCTCGTCCTCGAACACGCGGAATTCGTCACCGGCAGTGGGAACGGAATTCAAACCAAGGATCTCAACCGGATCAGCGGGCTTAGCTGCGTCAACATGAGAGCCACGAGGATCAATCAACGCACGGACCTTACCATAAGAGGTGCCCGCAACAACCACATCGCCAGGATGCAGCGTACCACGGTTGATAAGCATGGTTGCGACTGGACCTCGGCCCTTGTCGAGGTTGGCTTCAATAACGAAACCGGAAGCCGGAGCATTGGGATTAGCCTTAAGCTCAAGCACGTCAGCCTGAAGGAGAATGGTTTCGAGCAAGTCGTCAATATGCAGGCGCTTCTTCGCCGAAATATCAACGAACATGTTTTGGCCACCCCACTCTTCGGGGATAATGCCATACTCCGTAAGCTCTTGGCGAACACGATCGGGCGTAGCACCAGGCTTATCGATTTTGTTAACCGCAACAACGATAGGAACATCAGCAGCCTTAGCGTGGTTGATTGCCTCAATGGTCTGAGGCATAACACCGTCGTCAGCGGCAACGACCAGAACAATAACATCGGTTACCTGAGCGCCACGGGCACGCATAGCAGTAAACGCTTCGTGGCCAGGGGTATCGATGAAAGTAATCTGACGACCATTGATGTTAACGACTGAAGCGCCGATATGCTGAGTAATGCCGCCAGCCTCGCTCTGGGCAACGCCAGTTTGACGAATAGCATCAAGAAGAGAGGTTTTGCCGTGGTCAACATGGCCCATAACAGTAACGATAGGCGGACGAGGCAAAAGGTCTTCCTCGGAATCGTGATAGACAACAGCGAATTCTTCTTCAGGAGAAACGACGCGAACCTTGCGACCAAGGTCATCGGCAATAAGCTCAACCAAATCATCGCTCATCGTCTGCGTAAGCGTAAGAGGAGAACCAAGAAGGAACAAACGCTTGATGACATCATTCGGAGAGGCCTCTACAAGCTCAGCGAACTGAGCAACCGTTGAACCCTGGGGGATCTCAACAACAGAATCGTCGAGAACCAAAGAGGGATCCAAGCCCTTTTCCAAAGCTTCCTGCTCAGCGCGCTCGCGAGCTTCAGCTTCTCGCTTTTCCTTACGCTTTTTGCGACGGCCCTGACCATCATGACTTGCTGCTTCAACGGCGGCACGAGCCTCAGCAAGAACCTTATCGCGCTGGAGCTTTTCTGCCTGAACGGCCATCTGCGCATAACGATCCTCTGCTGGGGCTTCATTGTTGGCAATTTCAAGCTCGGGAACAGAGGGCTCGAATCCTTTGCGGTGATTCTTTTTGCCCTTGCGATTGTTATCGCGGGTATTCTTCTTTGCTGCAGCAGCCTCCTGCTTTTGATTCTGCAAACGCTCACGCTCATTGTTGATTTGGTCGAGCAATGAAGAGAAATTCGAACCACTCGAAATCGGCGCAGCCTTAGGAGCCTGCTTCTTCACCGGAGCAGCGGTTTTCGCATGCTTACGATTATTGCGATTGTGAAGGGCTTCCTCGACAGCCTGCTTCTTGGCAACTTCAGCTGCGCGTGCTGCAGCAGCAGCACGTTCGCGCGCCTCTGCCGCTTCGCGCTCTACACGCTCGCGCTCGCGCTCAATCTGGGAAGCAAGGCTCTCAAACGGAGAAGATGAGATCTTTCGCTTAGCGGGAGCTTCATTCTCATCCTTGTGAGCTTTGGCTTCGCGGCGAGCCCGTTCAGCCTCACGAGCTTCACGTTCCTTTTCTACCGCAGCACGACGCTCGGCCTTTTCCTCAGCCTTGCGCTCTGCTTCTTTTGCCTGCTCGTCGGCAAGCTTTTGAGCCTCTTCGTCCTCGAGCCTACCCGCACGCTGCTTAATCTCAGGCTCAAGATTCTTACGAACCTTCTGCACATAGGCATCCTGGAGAATGCTGGCATGACTCTTGGCGGGGATCTTCATCTCCGCCAAGCGATCGAGCAGCTCCTTGCTGGTCATATCAAATTCCTTTGCCAATTCATGTACACGCATGCCAGGCATATGGTCTCCTCGTCTACTTATCCTCATTCGAGAGCGCCTCACGCAGCTGCTGGGCGATACGCTCGCAATCTTCTTCCGTCAACTTCGTTCTAAGCGCTGAATCGAGGCGCTTGGTTTTCATGGCCTTATCAAGGCAGGCAACACTGCATACGTATGCACCGCGACCGTTCATGCGACCCGTGGAGTCGAAAACGACCGCACCTTCAGGAGTACGAACAACACGAAGCAAATCGCTTTTCGTGTTGCTTTCCCTGCACACAATGCAGGTTCGCTGACGTGTCTTTCCAGCCACGTTTGCCAAGCTACTCCCCTTCCTCCAGTTCTGCGTGAATGCCGCAGTAGCGGTATCCAGGACGTGCGTGATTACGACAACGAGTACCGTCTTCGGCCTCGAAAGCGCACAAGCCATCCTCGGATTCCTCTTCCAAAGGCTCATCTATAAGCGACGCATCGGCAACAAGTGGCTCACCAGCAAAAGAGGCAGACTTGATGTCGATATGCCAACCCGTAAGGCGAGCTGCAAGGCGAGCATTCTGGCCCTCTTTGCCAATAGCCAACGAAAGCTGATCATCAGGCACGATAACCGTAGCGTAATTGTTCTCATCGTCGATGTCGACACGGGTTACGCGAGCAGGCGAAAGTGCATTTGCGACATATACGGCAGGATCTTCATTCCATTGAATGACATCGACGCGCTCGTTGCGAAGGCCTTCTACAACCATACGCACTCGAGAACCCTTCGGTCCAACACAAGCGCCTACGGGGTCGAGGTTGGCTTCGCGGGAAGAAACGGCAACCTTTGAACGTTCACCGGGTTCGCGGGCAATGGACTTGATCTCAACCAAGCCATCATAAATTTCAGGAACTTCGATCTCGAAAAGACGACGAATCAGATCAGGATGCGTACGGGACACAACGATCGAAGGACGGGTATGCTCACCGCGCATTTTCGGTAAATCGGAGCTTGGGTCGCGAACCTCAACGATCAAAGTTTTAAGACGCTGATTATGGCGATAGTGCTCATTGCGAGGACGTTCGTTGCGCTCATCAGGATTTCTCTTCAAATCATAATGAGGGAGCTCGGCTTCAACACCGTCACGGATCTTGATGATGGTGAAATCAGGGGTACCCTGCAAAACAGTACCGGTAACCAGATCACCTACACGACTAGAGAATTCCTCATAGATTGACTGACGACCCGCATCACGCACAATAGAGCCGATAACATTCTTCGCGTTTAGCGCTGCAATACGACTTACGTCATCAGGAGTTACATCGCGCTCTTCAAACTCTGTATATTCGCCAGTTTCCTCATCGGGTTCACCAACGGGTACAAGCTCATATACATAAATCTTGCCCGTATTACGATCGATGGTAACACGAGCGTCATATTCGAGATCAAGAATATGTTGATAGCTCTTAGCCAGAGAGGCTTCCAAGCGCTCGATTAGGTAAAACTCATCGATCTTACGCTCATGAGCCAAAGCCTGCAGGGCCTCAATCAATTCAGATGCTGCCATGGTAAAAAATCCTTTCTACCCGCTGAAATCAATAGTACCGATAATGTGCGCCTTTTTAATATGCGCATAGGGCAAAACTTCCTGGATGCCATCAACTTCGACGATAACGCCCTCGTCGCGCACGCCACAAAGTTTGCCAGTCCACTTTGCCCTGCCCTGATGCGGCTCGGTAAGAGTAAGCTGCACCTTTTCGCCAGCAAAGCGCTGAAAATGCTCGAGGGTACGAAGGGGACGGTCTATTCCCGGAGAGGAAACCTCGAGCGTGTAAGCGCCAGGAAACGGATCGAGCTCATCCATCAATTCGTTAACCCATTTTTGGGAAGCAGCAAGCTCATCGAAGCCGATACCGCCATCACAATCCAAGTAAACGCGAATTGTGGGAGCTTTTCGGGAACCGACTACCTCAACGGTGACGATTTCAACATTATGGGAAGCAGCCAAAGGCTCCAACGCCTCAAGCAATTTGCGTTCTTTTGCACTTAACACGTAGTCCCTCCTTCAAAACCCCGAACAAACAAAAGAAGCGGGTATAAACCCACTTCCTCCAAACATCGAAAGCAATCATGTTTTCACATGCGTACATTTTTATATCATAAATAGAAAACCAACGCCACCCCCTTTACAGTTTAAGAGGGTGGCGTCTAAATAATGCTTGTAATCAACACTATTTTGACGGGTCGGCTTCAGGATAAAGCCTATCGAATGCCGCCTCAGAGATCGAATTGCCGCCCTTTAGATCGGCTTTTAACGGAGCCAAGATCTCAGAATCGTGTTTCTTGGGATTGTCAAAGCTTAAGCTTAACTCCCAACATTGAGAAATCACACTGAGCCTATCGAGAAGATAGCCATACAGCTCATCGATCTTCTGATATTTAGCATACAGCTCGCTATCTGAGCTAATCCGTGCCTTTTCCCTCAAGGAAGAGAGACCGGAACGCTCCTGGGTTATTCCATCGATCAAAGAAGCGCATTTATCCGCATACTTATCGCGCGTTTCGCTGTTCGATACCCGATAGTAGCCCTCCAGGTCCTCTACAGCATCATCAACATCGTTGCGCAAAGAAGCAAGATTTGCATACGCATACGTTAGATCAGATGAGAAATCGCCTTCTACGTATGCCTGCTCAGCAGATTGGGCCGAATCCTGATCATTTTGCGATACAGCACCACCAGCGTTTACCTCAGGTGCAACAAAAGACTGGATAGCTGATTGGATTTCCGAGCCGAAAACCAATGCACAAACCAAAATAGCAACAACAAATACGCCGGCAATAGCCTGCCCTATGGGAAAGCGTCGATGCTTTTGCGTTTGACGATAAGCTTTTGGCTCTCGATCAACATCCGCAACAACTTGCCCACTATCAGCAACGATACGCTGCATCGGCTTGGTAATAAAAGGATCCTCGTCGCCAATCTTGGGAATAGCCTTCAAATCCTTTGCGGACTTAATAACACTAGAAGGATCGACTTTATTAGCAGGATCAAGCGGATTGCCCAAATAATCTTGATAGGAACGTTCGGAAACTAAAGGCAGTTTAGATGTCTGCGAAGGCGATACCGCATCCGTATATACAATTATTTCTTCCGCGGCAGCTATTCGAGCTTTCATGTCATTGACAAGCGAGCCGCAGTGAGGACACTGCAGCTCGCCATCATCGATCTTTGTCCCGCAATCGAGGCAATACAAGTTATTGTGCCTTTTCCTGCTTATGGGAGATCAGGCGGTTAAGCGCATTGATATAGGCCTTAGCAGAAGAAACGATAATATCGCCATCTGCACCACGGCCAGTAAATACTTCACCATCTGCTGCAGTAACACGAATAGTTACCTCGCCCAAAGCATCGATTCCGCGCGTAACGCTCTGAACAGCAAATTCAGAAAGTTCGTTTTCGATATCAACGATCTGGTTGACAGCCTGATACAAAGCATCGACAGGACCTGTACCAATCGAACATGCAATAAATTCACGTCCCTCGGGATCGGCGAGGGTAACGGTAGCCGTCGGGGTAAGGGGTTTGCCGCAAGAAATCTGAACAGATTTCAGGGTATAGTGAGCAACTTGGTTGCGGCCGTGTTCACCCAAGAGCGACTCAAGGTCCTCGTCGTATACCTCTTTCTTCTTATCAGCAAGATCAAGGAAAGCATTGTAGAGATCTTCAAAAGCCTGCCCCTCGATGTGATAGCCCAAAGCTTCAACACGATGACGAAGAGCAGCACGACCAGATCGAGCCGAAAGGATAATAGAGCTTTGACCTGCGCCAACTTCACGCGGGTCAATAATCTCGTAAGTATCACGAGCCTTGATGACGCCGTCCTGGTGAATGCCGGAAGAATGAGCAAACGCGTTAGCACCAACAATTGCCTTGTTGGGCTGAACGATAAATCCAGTAATGGAAGACACAAGACGAGATGCGCGAACAAATTCGCGAGTATTGATGTCGGTGTGGGCATTGAGCTCCTTACCGTGCATCTTAATGCCCATGACTACTTCTTCCATAGCGGTGTTGCCAGCACGTTCGCCAAGACCGTTAATGGTGCACTCGATCTGGCCGGCACCGTTTTCAACACCAGCAAGGGAAAGCGCCGTTGCCATACCAAGATCGTTGTGGCAGTGAACAGAAAGCGTTGCCTTATCCATATTGGAGACATGCTCCATCAGGTACTTAATACGACGGCCGAATTCATCAGGCAGAGAATACCCCGTGGTATCAGGGATATTGACAACAGTAGCGCCAGCAGCGATAGCTGCCTCGACTACTTTTGCAAGGAACTCATAATCAGCGCGGCCCGCATCTTCTGCGTAAAACTCAACATCATTGACGTATTTCTTGGCATATTTAACGGCAGCCGTGGTACGCTCAAGAATTTTTTCAGGCGTGGTACGAAGCTTGTCGTAAATATGACTATGAGAAACGCCAATACCAGTATGGATACGAGGACGCTTGCACTCAGCCAAAGCACGTGCGGCTGAATCGATATCTTTTTCGACTGCACGAGAAAGAGCACAAACAACAGCACGATCTCCGACCTCGGCTGCAATCTGCTGAACCGATTTGAAGTCGCCAGGGGAAGACACAGGAAAGCCCGCTTCAATGACATCGACATTAAGACGCAGTAGCTGACGCGTAATAACCAGTTTCTCCTCAGAGTTCATGGAGGCGCCCGGCGATTGTTCACCGTCGCGCAAGGTTGTGTCGAAGATAGCGATCTTGCGAGTCATCTTGCGATCCTTTCTTATGTCTGTATAACTATCGATAGAACTATAGCGCATTTTTCGGTAAACGGTGCCGATCAACACGCATAACAAAGCATGTTACCAATAAGAAACATTGTCGATGCCCTGCTATACCTCCCCCATCGCAACCTCCCTAAAACGCAAAGGAACCCCAGCCAATAGGCCGAGGCTCCTTCTCTATGACTTAGCAGCGTGTGAGAGGTGTTGAGTTCCCTTTGCAGGAGAGGTTAAACCGCCGCTTCGTCTTTTTCGCCAGTGCGGACACGAACCACGCTGTCAATTGATGAAATGAAGATCTTGCCATCTCCGACTTCACCCGTGCGTGCAATGCCCACGATCACATCAACAATTTCATCAACCCGGGAATCTTCAACAATGATCTCAAACTTGACCTTCGGGATCATGTTCAAAAAGACCTCGCTGCCACGGAAATACTCTTTCCAACCGTGCTGGTTTCCGCAACCATGAACCTGGTAGATGGTCATTCCGGAAATTTTTGCCTGGAAGAGCGCTTCCTTCAAAGGTTCAAGCTTTTCAGGACGAACAACTGCTGCAATACGCTTCATTAGTCAAACACTTCCCTTCTATTAATCCAAGCCAATAAAGGCGGGGTATGCGGATTCGCTGTGAGCCGTCATGTCCATACCTGCTGCTTCTTCTTCCTTAGTTACGCGAAGACCACCAAAGATTGCCTTCACGATAAGACCGATGATGAGGGAACCAACAGAAACGAACACGATGGTGACCAAGATGCCCAAGCACTGCGCCCCAAGAAGCGTAGGATCGCCAGTGTAGATAAGGCCACCAAAATCAGTCCAAGACAACTCCGGAACACAGAAGATGCCAGTAAGGATGCCACCGACAATGCCACCTACACAATGGCAACCGAAAGCGTCAAGGGCATCGTCGTAGCCAATCTTAGCCTTGCAGAAAGAGATGGCGAAGTAGCATACGGGGGATACAATAAGACCCATCACGATAGACGCCCAAGGCTCGACGAAGCCTGCTGCCGGGGTGATAACAACAAGACCCGCAACAAGACCCGTCGCGGCACCGACAAGAGTAGGCTTGCCGGTTTTAATAGTCTCAACGATCATCCAAGAAATCATTGCAGTACCAGATGCAACGAAGGTATTGAGAAGGGCCAAGGAGGCGACGCCGTCAGCAGCAAAGGCGGAACCGCCGTTGAAACCAAACCAACCGAACCAAAGCAAGGTTGCGCCAAGAACCACAAAGGGAACGTTGTGCGGGCGATGGTTGACCGCACCGAAAATACGACGCTTGCCAAGAAGAAGGCAGAGAACCAAACCGGTCAGACCAGAGCTGATATGGACAACGTCGCCACCAGCAAAGTCGAGAGCGCCAATCTGGTCGCCAATAAAGCTGCCATCGCCACCCCATACCATATGAGCCAGAGGAGCATAAATCAGAAGAATCCAGATAGTGATAAAGGCTACAAATGCACCGAACTTCATACGCCCAGCAAGAGAGCCGCCAACGATAGCAGCAGTAATGCAGGCAAATGCAGCCTGAAATGCTATATCCACGATTGCAGGATACGTGGCGTCACCGGGGTCTACCGCCTCGGCGAGCATATCAGTCACAGCGCCCATGCACCCGAGCTGATCAAAACCACCGAAAAACGGATTGGAACCGTCGCCACCGTAGGCCAAACTCCAGCCCGCCAAGATCCAAACGATTGCCACCACCCCAATAATCACGAACGACATGAACATGGTGTTGACGACGTTTTTACGACGCGCAAGTCCGCCGTAAAAAAATGCAACGCCTGGAGTCATAAGAAAGACCAGCATTGCGCTTACCAGCATGAATGCGGTTGCTCCTGTGTCAAGCATTGTGCGTACCTCCTAAACCTGTTACTAACGAGCACATTTTCGACAAGACGATCATTGCACTCGTAACACGTTCAAAAGACGTTATATGCATTTGTTAACGATGACGGAAAAGCCTCGTAACACCGAAGAATCATGAGTGTTACCTCAATGAAACAAACTGCTATTTGCTGGCCATATTGCCCCGAATTGCGTACGTTCCCGCAACTGTTGAGCCTTTCTTGCCAATAAAAATGGCCCCTGGATTATCGTCCAGGGGCCAACATGACCATAGATCAATTAAGCCATTATTTTCCTGAAGAGATCCACCACTTCCTCATGACTCGCGTCACGAGGGTTGCCTGGGAAACAGGCATCGGACATCGCATCTGATGCAAGCTTGTCAAGATCCCCTTCAGTAAGACCCTCGCAAATTGTAGGAATATCGACATCGGACGAAAGTTTACGCACCGCTTCAATAGCAGCATCAGCCGCTGATTCGGTATCCATCCCTTCGGTATCGACGCCCATAGCAGCAGCAACATCCGCCAATCGCTTAGCAGCCACTGGTTTATTGAATTCCATGGCGACAGGCAAAAGCATCGCACAGGCAACCCCATGGGGCGTGTCGTAGTGGGCGGAAAGCGTATGGGCCATAGCGTGGTCAATCCCCAAACCAACATTGGAAAAGCCCATACCGGCAATGTACTGACCAAGCGCCATTCCTTCACG
>UQVJ01000022.1 GCA_900544455.1 uncultured Eggerthella sp.
ACGCGGACCAATTCGCCGGGTCGGTCGGGGAGCAGCACGGAAACCGTGAAAATGCGGTCGCGCTGGATAAGGCCATGCTGGACCACGGATGCCATGGTGATTACGTCCATATTGCCACCGGAAAGAATGGAAACAACTTTCTGGCCTTTAAAATCGAGGTGTTTTAAGGCGGCAACCGTAAGGAGGCCGGAGTTCTCGACGATCATCTTATGATTTTCAACCATATCAAGGAATGCAACGATAAGCTCGTCATCCTTAATGGTGATAATCTCATCGAGGTTTTCCTGTATATAGGGGAAGATTTGGTCACCCGGCTCCTGTACCGCGGTGCCGTCAGCAATGGTGCTTACATGAGGAAGCTTTACTACATGGCCCGCTTCAAGTGAAGCCTTCATGCAAGCTGCCCCTTCGGGTTCAACGCCAATAACCTTGATTCTGGGGTTAAGCATTTTCGCCAAAGTTGATACGCCCGTTGCGAGTCCGCCGCCTCCGATAGGCACCAAAATGGCATCTACCAAGGGAAGTTCCTGCACGATTTCCATAGTGATTGAGCCCTGACCGGCTGCCACGATGGGATCATTGAAGGGATGGATGAATGTCAGCCCTCGCTCATCGGCCACTTCCATGGCGTGAGCGTACGATTCGTCATACACATCGCCCGCAAGAATAACCTCAGCGCCCAGTTCTTTGGTGCGTTCTACTTTGATGAGGGGCGTCGTAGTGGGCATTACGATAGTTGCGTTGACTCCGAATTTGCTGGCTGCATAGGCAACACCTTGAGCATGGTTGCCTGCTGAAGCGGTGATTAAGCCACGTTGACGTTCTTCTTCAGTTAGCGTGCTGATTTTGTAATAAGCGCCTCGAACCTTGTAAGCTCCCGTACGCTGCATGTTTTCAGGCTTAAGGAAAACCTCATTGCCTGTTTCTTTGCTGAAGTTGGGGCTATAAATTAGCTTTGTTTCTTGGGTGACTTCTTTAACCTTTTTGGCTGCTTCTTCGAATGTGCTAAGCGTCAGCATGGGCGTCCTTTGATCTTTACGGTTTTGCGGCCCAATATAAGAGCCATTCAATTGGCAAAAGGTTACTATGGTTAACGTACCTGTTGCATGACGTATATTATGCGCCACCTTTTTCTAGGAGGAAACTATGCATTCTATTAGCACCGAAAAAGCACCTGCGGCTATCGGACCCTATTCTCAGGGTGTTGTGGTAAATGGTCTTCTTTTTGCTTCTGGCCAGATTGCGTTAAGCCCCGAAACTGGCGAGCTGGTTGGAGCCACTATTGAGGAGCAAGCTGAGCAGGTTATGAAAAATGTTGGTGCTCTTCTTGCTGCCGCCGGAACCGATTTTGACCATGTAGTGAAAACTACTTGCTTCCTTGAAGATATCTCTGATTTTGTTAAGTTCAATGCTGTCTATGCGAAGTCGTTCGGCCAGAAGCTTCCGGCTCGTTCCGCTGTTGGCATCGATAAGCTTCCTAAGGGTGCTCTTGTTGAGGTTGAGGTTATTGCTTTCGTAGAAGACTAATCAGGCCGTCTGTGTCTCAAGGTTGCCCATGGGTTTACTTAAGATACCCGCTGTCTTGCTCAAAGAAGGTTTGCAAAAGCAAACCTTCTTTTCATGCGTTCGCTGATTTATGCATTCGATGAAGATTCAGGGATTCGATACAGGGTGTCATTCGCGCAATCACAGGCAATCACGAGCCTCTATCTCTCCAACTTGTCTTCTGCCTTTAGCTGAGCGCAGATTGCGTTGCAGCTTTGTCTGTTTCTGTAGGAGGAACTTTGTCCCGCGAAACCGGAAAACTAATTATCATCCCTACGCCTTTGGGAAATTTGGGTGATGTTACCAAACGTACGCTGCTGGCGTTTGAGGCTTGCGACACTATGTGTTGCGAAGACACGCGCGTTACCGGCAAGCTTCTGGCGGCTTTAGGTGTTGAAAAACGATTGGAGCGATTGGATGAAGCTACGGTTTCCAAGCGTGCGGGTGAGATTGTGCGCAGGGTGCTTGATGGTGAAGTTATTGGCTTTGCCTCCGACGCCGGCATGCCGGGCGTTTCCGATCCTGGGCAGCGTTTGGTCGATGAAGCGCACAACCAAGGTGCTCACGTAGAGGTATTGCCAGGCGGAACGGCAGTTGCTACCGCGTACGTTGCCAGCGGATTCCCGACACAATCATTTTATTTCGGAGCATTCTTTCCTCGTAAGGATGGCGAGCGCAAGCGCACACTGGAGAGCTTGAGACGGCTCGATGCCGCCTTGGTTTTCTACGAAAGCCCTCAGCGTATTGCCTCAGCGCTGGCGTGTATCGCAGATGTCTTTCCGTTACGTAGGGTGGCGGTATGTCGCGAGCTTACGAAAGTGCACGAAGAGGTGTATCGTGATCTAGCGCCCTCCGTGCGCGATGAATTTGCTGCTCGCGCCTCAAAAGGCAGTATCAAGGGCGAGATCGTCATCGTGATTGATGCCCCTACCGAAGAAGAGCGCCATTGCGATCATGCCGAGCAGGCAAACGATGCAGCGTCTCGTGCGCATGAGCTTTTGGCAGAGGGGGTTCTTTCGAAAAAGGACATCGTTAAAGCTCTACGCGACGAATTTGGCATTTCTCGCAATGAAGCGTACAACTTAGTAATCGGGTAGGATTCTGCTAATCACGGAAAGCCAGCCCTTGGTTTTCCGTGATTAGCTCGCTTCATCATGGGGCAAGTTGTGTAGAAACGCCTCCCATTTTCATATTGCGAAAATGGGAGGCGTTCATTTTATTGTCCGCCTGTTCGCGAAGGTATAGCACTAGATGATTTCGAACTAGTACTTATAGAATCCTTCGCCAGCGTTAATTCCGGTTTTCCCCGCATCGATATATTCCTTCAGCAATGTCGCAATCTTTCCAGGAACCGTTTCTGGGTCTTTTGCCTCGGGATTCATGATTACGATGTTGTATGCCGTGGTAAGGCCCACAATGTCGAGGATGCGGAAAGGACCAAGCGGAGCGCCGGTTCCCAGCTGCCACGTTTTATCAATGGTTTCTGGATCGGCAACGCCTGTTGCGAGTAGCGCTTGCGCTGAATTCAAGAAAGGCACGAGCAAGCTGTTCAGGATGTAACCTGGTTGCTCCTTTTTTAATTGCAGGGGAATCATGCCAATGGCTTCGGCGAACTTGACCACTTCGTTATACGCCTCGGGACTGGTTCCTGCATGCCCCATAACCTCTGCGGTATTATTGCGCCAGATTTCGTTAGCAAAGTGCAGCGCCAGATACTTATCGGGGCGTCCGGTGCTTTCTGCAAATGCACTTGGGAGCATAGTTGATGAATTAGTAACAATTATTGCTGAATCGGGCAGGTATTTAGCCATAGTTTGATAGAACTCAACCTTTTCGGCTGGGTTTTCCGCAATAGCCTCAATAACCAAGTCGGCGTCTTTAGCTGCTTCTTCATGGCTTAGGGTAAATTCAATTCGATCCATGGCATGTTTTGCGTTCGCAATAAGCTCGTCGATTTGGGCTTCAGTGAGCTCGGGGCTATCGGCTAGACCGCGGCAATACGCTGCAGGGTTGGTTTTCATTGCCTGAAGCGTTTCTTGGTAAATTTTTTCAACTCGTTCAAACTTTGGCTTGGCACGACCGATAGAGGATTCCATACGGAGCCAGACCTTTACGTTGAATCCCTTATAGGCAGACTGGAAGGCAATCTGGCTTCCAAGCACGCCGCCGCCTGCAACTACAATGTTTTTGATGTTCATTGGCAAACCTTTCGTTGGGCATAAGAGCGTTGTTTATTCCGCGGAAAGAAAACGTATTCGAATGTGTCAAGTATGTGCGCGGCGCGTTTCGTTTATGGTCAGTAATTCCGAACGGCATGGATTTACCTGGCGAACGTACATTCTGATTTTAGGATTGCAAAAGTTCCTCTTCATTTTCAACGACTTTGTTGCGCTTTCGCTAGTAATCCATTCCGCCATTTTGCTGCCGCTAATTATTTGCTTGCATAGATTATGTGACGCGGTGTTACTAATATTACTTGGCTGGTATTGTTAGAGTGCTATTACTAGGGTGCGAAAGGTTGGCGGTTGATGTCGACGCTACAGGACAAACATCGACTTCTTCAAGATGTGCTGCGTTCGTATGGCAAGGTTGCTATAGCATATTCAGGTGGAGTTGATTCCAGTCTGCTGAGCTACGTTACCAAGGAAACATTAGGTTCAAATGCGATTTCTTTGACGGCAGACGCACCAGTTGTTCCACGTGCCGAATTCGCCGAATCTAGGGCTTTCTGCGCAAAATACGGAATCAAGCAGATTGTTTGCCATGTCGATCCGTTAAGAGAACGCGCTGTTTCCCTTAACGCCCCTAACCGCTGTTACATCTGTAAAAAAATAATTTTCAGCACTCTGCTCGAAGAAGCCGCCAAGCTTGGCATTAGCACTATTGCTGATGGCTCCAACTTAGATGATCTTGGTGATTATCGTCCTGGATTGAAAGCCCTAGAAGAACTGCAGGTGAAAAGCCCTTTGCGTGAGGTTGGATTTTCCAAGGCAGACATACGTGCTCTTTCGAAAGAGTTGGGGCTTTCAACCTGGAACAAGCAGTCTAACGCTTGCTTGGCGACACGCTTCCCTTACGGGAGCGAGATAACCATCGATAAACTTGCTTTAGTAGATAAGGCAGAAGAGGTGCTTGCTGGCATGGGTTTCACTCAGCTTCGAGTTCGCATTCATGATGACATTGCTCGTATCGAGGTACCCGTTGCTCAAATGGAAGTTTTGCTAAGCAATGAAAACCGAGCGGCTATTGTTGACGCCTTGAACGATCTGGGCTTTGCGTATGTTACGCTCGATTTAGCCGGATATCGAACCGGCAGTATGAATGAAAAATTGAGCAGGTAGCTTTTGACACAGAATGGATTCGTACGTGGAAAGCAGGCAAGAACGCGTAATCTGCGCTATGAGTGGCGGAGTTGATAGCTCTGTTGCGGCAAAGCTGTTGGTAGATGCTGGATACGAAGTCATGGGCGCAACCATGAAGCTTTTCGATAGCGATGGCGTGATTTTGGAAGAAGGAAGCCGTACCTGTTGCTCCCTTGAAGATGTCGAAGATGCTCAAGGGGTTGCCTTCAGTCTGGGTATCCCTTATCACGTCTTCAATTACACCGACACTTTCGGAACGTGTGTAGTGGATAGGTTTTGTCGGGCTTATCTGGAGGGGCGTACGCCTAATCCCTGCATCGACTGTAATCGCTTCCTAAAATTCGAGGCACTTCAGCAACGCAGGCGTGAACTAGGCTTTGATTACGTAGCAACGGGTCATTATGCTCGTAGGCTGTTTGACGAAGAATCAGGGCGCTATCTTCTTTTACGCGGGCGTGATCCCAAGAAAGATCAGAGCTATGTGCTCTACCACTTAACCCAAGATACTTTAAAACACATGCTTTTCCCCGTTGGTGAACTTGAAAAAACCCAGGTTCGATCGACAGCGCACGAAGCGGGGCTTGGCAATGCCGATAAACTTGAAAGCCAAGATATCTGCTTTGTTCCTGATGGCGATTACGCCTCATTTATCGAAAAACATACGGGCGAAATGTTTGTTCCCGGTTCCATTGTTGACGAAAGCGGCAACAGGCTTGGAATGCATCACGGTTTGGTTCATTACACCATCGGCCAACGTAAAGGTCTAGGTATTGCTGCAGGGGAGCCCTTGTTCGTTCTTGATAAGGACGCTAAAACCAATACCCTTGTTGTGGGACCTGCAAGTTCAGCTGGAGTTACTGAGGTTACTGCTTCCGATGTCAACTTAATATCGGTTGCGGAAATTACAGAACCCATTGAAGTCGAGGTCAAAGTTAACTATCGTGCTGTACCTCGTAAAGCAACTGTGCACATGGAGGGGGATACGCTTATTGCTCGATTTGAAGAGCCGGTCAGGGCGGTCGCCCCTGGGCAAGCTCTTGTTATGTATCAGGGCGATGTCGTAGTAGGCGGCGGAACGATCGAATCGGCGAACAAGGCATAACTATGGCGTGCTCTGATGTCATTTATCTTGACAATGCGGCAACAACCCAAATGACTCCCGAAGTTTATGCTGCTATGAAACCATATTTTTGCTCGGAGTACTTTAATCCATCCTCCCTATATGCCCCAGCACAGCATGAAAAAATGGTTCTTGAGCGTGCGCGCACATACTTGGCTTCGACAATCAATGCGCGTTCGAGCGAGATTCGCTTTACCTCCGGTGGTAGCGAGGCCGACAATGCGGCATTGAAAGGAATTGCGCTAGCTAACCAAGATAGCGGGAACCACATTATCGTTTCTTCGGTGGAGCACCATGCAGTATTAGAGTCGGCTCGTTGGCTGGAGCGAAGAGGCTTCGAGGTAACGTATTTGCCGGTAGATGCCAGTGGCGTGGTAGACCCTGAGAGTTTAAGGCAAGCCATACGACCTGATACCATCCTTGCTTCGATTATGGTGGCAAACAACGAAGTGGGTTCCGTTCAGCCAATATCGGTTCTTTCGGCCATTGCCCACGAGCATGGCGTACCGTTTCACACCGATGCGGTTCAAGCATATGGCCATATTCCGCTTGATGTCAGTCAGCTCGGAGTTGACGCGCTTTCTGTTTCTGCCCATAAGTTTCATGGTCCCAAGGGCGTCGGTTTTCTTTACTGCAAACGCGGCTTAAAAACGGAACCGCTTATTAGCGGCGGCGCCCAGGAACGGGGGTATCGAGCGGGAACAGAGAACATAGCGGCGATTGTCGGAATGGAAAAGGCAGCTCATCTTGCTTTTGGTGAATGCCGGACTGCACTCAATGAGGAAGATACCTCTGATGTTTGTCATGAGGCAAAGAGGGTGTGGGGTCTGCGTGAACAGATACGCTTATATATAGAGGAATTCATGGATGATGTTGCCGTTAACGGCAGTCAAGAGAAATGTTTGTCGGGGATTTTGAGCGTCTCATTTAAAAATGTTTCAGGTGAGGCGCTATTGGCGTTGCTTGATCAGAAAGGGATTTGTGCTTCAGCCGGCTCAGCATGCGCATCGGGTTCTCTTGAGCCGAGTCATGTTCTTACTGCAATGGGGGTGCGGCCTGAATGGCTGCGCGGAACTGTTCGCTTTTCTTTTTCTTCTAGAACCACTAGCGAAGAAATTCAGAAAGCTTGCGTGGTTTTACGCGAAGCCGTTCGCCACCTTCGTGCCGTCAGTGCAGATAACCTATTTTCATGATCGTATGATTTAAGGAACTATGGAAGAAACAAATGAGCAGGGCTTAAGCCGTGAACAAATAGAAGATGCGCGCAACAACAGAGCCTCCCTCCAGGAGGCTTGCCGAACGGCACCAAGCTCCAACGCGCAGCTTCGCATACACGTCCTCGCCAGCGGCAGTAAGGGAAACGCCTCCCTTGTCGAGAACATCGCAACCGGGGAAGGCATATTGATCGACTGCGGTATCTGCAAGCGTGACGTGCTTTCGCGATCGGCTGAAGCTGGTTTTGATCTGGGCAAGCTCAAGGCGGTTCTTATTACGCATGAGCATTCCGACCACACGAAGGGTCTTAAGGTTCTTTACCGCGAACTGGCAAAACGAGATTTGCAGGTCCCCTTGTTTGCAAATCAGGCTACGTATGCGATCAGCAAGCCTATCCAAGAGGCCGCTCTGCTTACTGAGGTTATTGGTTTTGACGCCGAAGACCAGCTTTCTCTGGCTGGTATGCAGGTACTCGCTTTTGCTACATCGCATGACGCTGTGTCTTCTTTTGGGTTCCGCCTCTGGGCAAAAGACGATGCACTTGGTTATATGACTGATACCGGTGTAGTCACAGGAGCGGCGCATGAGGCTTTGCAGGGCTGTCGGATTTTGGCCATCGAGGCTAATCATGACCCTGCAATGCTTAAAAACGGCCCCTATCCACGTGCCTTGCAGGAACGCGTTTCCTCTGAGCGCGGGCATCTGAGCAACGGGCAGGCTTCCGAAGAGCTGAAAAGCCTTCTGCATCCCGGTCTAGAAGAGGTGATTGCGATGCACATCTCAGAGAATAACAACACCTACCGTCTGCCAGTGGAAAGCCTTCGTGGGGTGGTGCGGCAGGAAAGCCATCCTGCGGCAGTTGTATGCGCATACCAGCAACGGTTGGTCTCGCGTTAAAGGGTGCCTTGATTCCGCTTTTGCTCTACGGTGCAGTTTTTCGGGCTAGTGGTGAGCCAAGTCGGCAAGTGTTACGCCATCCACGTATTCTTCGATAACTTTATCAAGGCCCGCCCAGAACCGCACCGCGTTGCATTCGAATCCGCGCTCGCATCCAGTTTCAAGAGCGCTGCAGGCAACGGGAATGGTAGTGCCTTCAACGGCACGTAATACATCACCAGCTTTTATTTCATTGGTTGACTTCGCAAGGCAGTAGCCACCGTTTTTGCCGCGCATGCCCTTAATAAGTTCAGCCTGCGTGAGTGGACGCACCAATTGCTCGAGGTATTTAAGGGAAATGCCCTCAAATTCTGCTATTTCTCGGAGGGAAACCTTCTCTTCGGGGCCTCGAAGAGCAAGATCGATCATGAAGCGCATGGCATAACGGCCTTTAGTGGAAATCAGCATGCGAATCCTTTCCTGAACTAGCGATGTACCGCCAATCGATAATTCCTTTGCGTTTATTGCAAATGAGTTGCAACGCCTTGACATTACCTCTGAAGCGATTATTTTAATCCTAGCAAACTAGTATGATTAACGAAAGGCAAACATGATGACTGACGCGAATTCACTTCTTGCTGTGCAGGGGATCACGGTCTCGGTTGACGAAAAGCCTATCCTTCGTGGCATCGATCTTACTGTTGGTGCAGGAGAGACCCATGTAGTAATGGGCCCGAATGGCGCTGGTAAATCGACTCTCGGTCGTGTTGTCATGGGTGACCCTGAATACACCGTTGATTCTGGTTCCATTATTTTCGATGGCCAGGATATCACCGAGCTTTCCCCCGATAAGCGCTCTCGCGCTGGTTTGTTTTTGAGTTTTCAGGCCCCAACCGAAATTCCTGGTGTTCCTGTATCTAGCTTTTTACGCGCAATGGTTGCAGACCGTGAAGGTTTCGACATGAAAGGCAAGCAGTTCCGCAAGCATGTTCGTGAATTGGCAAAAGAGCTCAGCTTTGATAATTCGTATCTAGACCGCGAGTTAGGCGTTGGTTTCTCGGGCGGCGAAAAGAAAAAGCTCGAAATGCTTCAGCTATTACTGCTTGAGCCTAAGTTGGCTATCCTCGATGAAACCGACTCCGGCCTTGATGTTGATGCTCTTGGTGTCGTTTCGCGTGGCATCGAAACGTATAAGAAGAACACCGGCGGTGCTCTTGTCGTGATTACGCATAATACCCGCATTCTTGAACATTTAAGCGTCGACCGCGTTCATGTTGTCGTGAACGGCAAGGTGGTAACCGAAGGCGACGCTTCTCTTATCGACCAGATTAACGAACAGGGCTTCGAACGTTTTGAATCCGAAGCAACTGCTGAATAGGAGGCATCTGTGACGAAGAAGCGTTCTGAAGTAGCGGATGTTGATAGGAGCCTGTACGATTTTCGTTTCAGTGATGCTGACGCGGAAAAGCTGGCTGCGGGCCTTACCCCCGATATCGTTCGTGAGATCTCCGCAAAAAAAGACGAACCTGAGTGGATGCTCCAGTTCCGTTTAAAGTCACTCGAAACCTACCATCGAATGAGTAAGCCTAATTGGGGTCCTGCTATCGATGGGCTGGATATGGACAATATTGTTACCTACGTCAAGCCAGCAACTGACCAGAAAAGCGATTGGGACAGCCTCCCGGACGATGTGAAGAGCACCTTTGACCGTTTAGGCATCCCGGAGGCAGAACGCTCATATTTGGCAGGCGTAGGAGCTCAGTATGATTCCGAGCTGGTTTATCACAACATGCAAGACACCGCTGCCAAAATGGGCATCGTGTATTCGGGAATCGAAGAGGCTCTTAAAGAGCCTAAATGGGAAGCCCTCATTCACGAGAAGTTCATGACGCTTATCCCTCCGACCGATCACAAATTTGCGGCTTTGCATGGAGCGGTTTGGTCGGGCGGTAGTTTTGTATATGTACCTAAGGGAACAAAGCTCGATTTCCCACTTCAGAGCTATTTCCGTCTGAATGCAAAGGGTGCAGGGCAGTTCGAACACACCCTCATCATTGTTGAAGACGATGCGGATCTTCACTTTATCGAAGGTTGCAGTGCGCCAAAGTACAACGTAGCTAACCTCCACGCTGGTGCCGTAGAGCTCTTTGTGGGCAAACGCGCTAAATTACGTTATTCGACTATCGAAAACTGGTCGAAAAACATGTACAACCTGAACACGAAACGTGCGATTGTCGACGAGGGCGGTGCTATCGAATGGGTTAGTGGCTCCTTCGGTAGCCATGTCGGTTATCTGTATCCGATGTCCATTCTTTCTGGCAAAAAGAGCACCTGCACGTTTACTGGAATCACCTTCGCAGGCGCAGGGCAGAATCTCGACACTGGCTGCAAAGTTGTGCTCAACGCACCTGATACTTCTGCTGCCATTGAGACGAAGTCCATTTCTAAGGGTGGTGGTATCTCTACATTCCGCAGTTCCGTTGTTGCCACGAAAAAAGCCGAGGGCTCTGCCGCAAGTGTTTCTTGCCAATCCCTCATGTTGGACGACATGAGTCGCTCCGATACCATTCCCACCATGGACATCCGCTGCAAAAATGTTGACATCGGCCATGAAGCCACTATTGGACGAATCGGTGATGACAAGGTGTTCTATCTGATGAGCCGTGGCATTTCCGAAGAAGAGGCACGCGGCATGATTGTTAATGGTTTTGCGGACCCTGTTTCCAAGGAACTGCCGCTTGAATACGCTGTCGAGATGAACAATCTTATCAAGCTCGAGATGGAAGGGGCGATTGGTTAATGGATGCTTCCAACATTGAATCTTTTGGCGCGGTTGCCGTAGAGTCGGCTAACGCAATGCCCGCCCCAACTTGGCACCGTTTGCACGTGAACAGTAAAAAGGTTGCTTTGCCAGAGGGGCTTGAGATCAGCTCTGATATTGAATTCGAAATTAACGGCATAGAGCTCGGGGAATTAGATGCATTTGATTCAGCTCTGTCAGCTTTTCAGCAAAAGCTGGATGCTCGAAACGAAGGTAATGTCGATACGCGCGCTGTAGCAGTTGCGGCTGTCGGGGATGCGAACCCGGAGAATTTGGACATTCCCGCTCTTTCCTCGTACCAACGTAAAGCCGTTCTTGAAGAACTTGAAAACAATGTTTCCAATTCGTTTGAAACAGGCATGGGAGGCGAAGCATATGCTTACCTCGAATCTGTCTCTGACGGTCACTTGGTTCTCGCTGCATCTGAAAACGCTGTTAGCAGCGCTACGGTACGTATATCCGCCAAAGAAGGGATAGCCAACGCAGCATGCGTCGATGTTATAGCTGCTCCCCATTCCAAGGTTTCGCTTACGATCTCTTATGAGGGCATTTCCGGCGGATCCGGTTTCGCAGGATGCGGGTTACGCGTATTCGCTGGTGTCGGTTCGGAGGTCAAAGTAGATTCCATCCAGGCTCTTAATGGGTGCTGGACTGTCTTCGATGATTCGGGATACGTACTCGACGATAACGCACACGTAATGGTTACGCATCGTGTTCTTGGTGCTGATTCTGCGTCAACTGGACTTTCGGCAGATTTGCGCGGCGACCAATCGCGTATCGATGTCGCAACGCGTTACCTTGGAATCGGGCATCAAGAAAGGGATTTCAATTACTCGATCAAACAACGCGGCCATTCAACGGAAAGCAGCCTAGATGCCAATGGCGTTCTATCAGGCGAATCGAAGAAGACCTTGCGTGGCACTATTGACTTTGTTCACGGATGCAAAGGGTCTACGGGCAACGAGCGAGAAACGGTTCTTCTTGCCGATAAGAACGTGGTTAATAAAACGGTACCGGTAATTCTATGCGATGAAGATGACGTTATGGGTAATCACGGTGCCACTATAGGCCATGTTCGCCCAGAACAGCACTTCTACTTATCTTGTCGTGGCTTGTCTGATAAAGCCATCGAATCATTGTTCGCTGTCGCCGCTCTTGAAGAAGCTCATATGGCATTTGAAGATGAGCGAATCAAGAATGGAATTGCGCAGTTAGCCTCAACACAGGGCATTGATGCCGAAAACTTTGACGATCCAAAAGGGGAGTGTGACTAATGACCCCCGATCAGATTAACGAAATTAGGGTGAATCCCTACAAAGACGACTTTCCTCTGCTATCAAGAAACGCTGATCTTGCATTTCTTGATAGTGCGGCAACGGGGCAGCGTCCCGCCTGCGTACTGGATGCGCAGCGTTCGTTCTACGAGACAATGAATGCTAATGCGCTCCGTGGTTTGTATCGCTTGTCCGTCGAGGCAACCCAGGCCATCAACGATGCGCGTCATACCGTTGCCTCATTTATCGGAGCATCTGAATCTCAGGACATTGTATTTTGCCGAAACACCAGTGAGGCCCTGAATATCGTCGCAAAATCTTTCGGTGCTTCTGTTCTTAAGCCGGGTGATGAGGTTTGCATTAGCATTATGGAGCACCACTCGAACCTTATTCCATGGCAACAGGTGTGTCGTGCAACTGGTGCTAGTTTGGTGTATCTTCGCCCTGATAAACAGGGGATTATCACGGCTGAGGAAATGGACAGGAAGATTAACCAACGCACCAAGATCGTTTCCGTGACTCATGTTTCCAATGTGCTCGGCATCGAGAACCCTGTTGTTGAACTTGGCAAACGAGTTCACGCTGTCGGCGGATACCTTGTTGTCGATGGCGCGCAGAGCGTGCCGCATATTTCCGTTGACGTAAAGCAGATTGGTTGCGACTTCTTCGCATTTTCCGGTCACAAGGTATTTGGACCTTTCGGTATCGGGGTTTTGTGGGGGAAGCATGAATTGCTCGATGGCATGCCGCCATTCCTCACAGGTGGCGAAATGATTGATAGCGTATCGGAAACTGATGCCGTCTGGGCGCCGGTCCCTGAAAAGTTCGAGGCGGGAACCCAAGATGCTGCGGGCATATACGCCACTGCCAAAGCTCTTGATTACGTCAGTGCTCTTGGCATGCAAACGCTCGAGAAGCGCGAAAGGCTTCTTATGGATTATCTGATGGATCAGATGAGGGGGCTTCCCTTTATTGAGATCATCGGACACGAAGAGGCATCGAAGCATCATGGTGCTTTGAGCTTCAACGTGAAAGGCATCCATCCCCATGATGTTTCTAGTATTCTTGACAACTGCAATGTCGCAATTCGCGCCGGTCATCATTGTGCGCAGCCATTGCTTACCTGGCTTGGCGTGGAATCGTGCTGCCGTGCTTCAATTGCGTTCTACAACGATACAAGTGATATCGATGCATTAATTTCTGGACTCAACACCGTTTGGAGCATATTCAATGGCTAATGCACCCGTAGGAAACATTTATACCGCCGCTTTGATGCAGCATAATTCTCATCCAGATTATAAATACGAGATGGAAGGTTGCACTTGTTCGCACGAGGGCATAAACCCCAGTTGCGGTGACGAACTTACTTTGCAGCTTCGCATTGAAGGTGACGTTATCGAAGAGGCCTCTTTTACTGGCAGCGGCTGTGCAGTATCTCAAGCATCTGCCGATATGATGGCCGACCTCATTACCGGCGAATCCGTAAAAGAGGCTAAGCGTTTGGTTGGCTTGTTTCTTGGAATGATCAAAGGAGAAACCCTTACCGAGGAAGATAAGGAAGACCTCGACGAAGCCGCTGAGCTTGAGTCGATTTCTCGCATGCCTGCTCGAGTGAAATGCGCTGAGTTAGCTTGGCGCACACTTGAAAAACTGCTAGCCGACAAATAAGGTGTCCCGTTTACCGATCACAGAGTCAAGTAAGGCGAAGCTTCGGCTTCGCCTTACTATTTCGTACTAAAGTAACTGTAATGCGACGTCATGTCGCTTTTATTAATTTGAACCCAGATAAGGGGGCTGCCCATGGAGATGATAGGATTTTTGATCCTGTTCCCGTTGGTAATTGCGGGCTTGCTGGTGGTGATACGCAAGACGAAGCCACGCAACGTAATCGTATGCGTCGGTTCCGCAGTCATCGCCATAGCATCTATTGCCTTGGTTGTTGTGAATATTGGAACGACCGGTACGTATTTTACGTTCCAGTCAGACATCGTTAATTACGCATGTCTTGGCATTAGCGTGCTTATCGGCATTGTCATCATCTGTTTCGGCGTAAAGTACAAGAATGTTCCAGCCCTTGTATTGGCTATTGTTCAGCTTGGCGGCTCGCTGGTGTATGAGTTTTATTTTGCACATGATCTTATGTGCTACAAGGCCTTATACATCGACTCTCTGTCTTTGATCATGGCATTGATCATTGGCATCATCGGAACTGGAATCTGCGTATATTCCATTGGCTATATGCATGATTTCTATTTCGGTATCCATCACCCCGATACCGAACAACCCGATCGCAGGCCTACGTTCTTCGCATTGATGTTTGTATTTCTTTCCGCAATGTACGGCATTATCTTCTTTAATAATTTGATTTGGCTGTTCACTGCATGGGAGGTAACCACCCTTTGCTCTTTCTTGCTTATTGGGTTCACCAAAACTGACGAAGCTATTGCTAATTCATTTCGCCAAATCATTATGAACCTCGTTGGCGGTATTGCGTTCCTGGGCGCGCTTTACTATCTGGCTATCAACTTCCAGTGCATCGATTTCACTGACTTCATCGTGTTTGGCACAGTTGCTCCTGCTCTTGTTGTTCTGCCGCTTACTTGCTTCAGCTTGGCCGGCATAACGAAGGCCGCGCAAATGCCTTTCCACACATGGCTGCTAGGCGCTATGGTTGCCCCGACGCCCACCTCTGCATTGCTGCATTCGTCTACCATGGTTAAAGCAGGCGTATTCATGCTTATCAAGTGCGCACCTATTTATGCAGTTTCATTTGCTCCTTCTATCCTGGTTATCCTGGTTGGTGGCATTACCTTCCTTCTTTGTTCGTTCATGGCAATCTCCCAATCAAATGGAAAGCGCGTACTTGCCTATTCAACCATTGCAAATCTTGGCTTGATTACCGCATGCGCTGGCGTTGGCACAGCGGAAGCTATTTGGGCAGCAGTGTTCTTGGTTATCTTCCACGCCATCGCTAAGAGTCTTTTGTTCCTTTGCGTAGGTACGGCAGAGCATCATATTGGCTCTCGAGACATTGAAGATATGGACCTGCTTTTTGAACGCATGCCACGTCTTTCGCGCATGATGATCGTCGGTATCATGATTATGTTCTTGGCTCCCTTCGGCATGCTTGTCGCTAAATGGGCAACACTGGTAACGTTCGTCGACACTCGTCAATTCGCGCTCTTGTTGATGCTTGCTTTTGGCTCTGCTGCTACATTCATGTTTTGGGCAAAGTGGATCGGCAAGCTTGCTGGCATTACTGGCACTCCAGATAGCATTGAGCAAACCGTTCATTGGAGCGAATGGGTTGCAACGATGACGTTTACGGTTATGGCACTTGCTGCTTGCGCTGCTATCCCCTTGATTTCCGATTACCTAGTTGAGCCCTACATTGGATCGGTGCTTGGCATCGCCATTCAACCTGTTCTTGATGACGATCTCTATTTGTCAGCAATAATTGTTATTGTGCTTGCGATCGTGCTCTTAGGGGGTTTGCGCAAATTCCGAAAGAACATGCGCAAACAGGATGTATATCTTTCTGGCGTTTCCATCGACAACGAAAAGAGGGTGTTTATCAATTCGCTTTCGCAACCTATGGAGGCAACCGCTCGAAACTGGTATCTTGAACCGATTTTCGGCGAAGGTAAGATCAGGCCAATCGGGACGATTGCCTGTTACCTGTTGCTTGTCGCCGCATTCGGCTGGGCCGTTTATTCTTCGCTGGTTGTAACGGGAATCTTGTAGAGAGAAGGGAAATCTGAATGGATACTATTATCACCATCCTTACAACCCTTCTTGCCTCGGCGGTTTTCGCCATCGTGGCATCCGTGCTGGGTTGTTTGCTTGCAGGCCTTGACCGTAAAATTACCGCTCGTATGCAGGGAAGGGTTGGACCGCCGATCCTGCAGCCTTACTACGACGTACGAAAGCTCTTCATGAAAGAAAATGCTGGCGTTAACTCCGCGATTGGCACCTATGTATTCTGGGCTCTAATTTTCACATTTGTTGCAGGCGGCATTTTCTTCAGTGGCGGAAACCTACTTTTATGCATTTTCGTCATTACTCTTGCTGAAATGCTGTTCATCATGGCTGCATATGCTGCTCGGTCTCCATTTGCCGAAGTTGGCGCTCATCGTGAAACCCTTCAAGTTATGGCATACGAGCCTATGGTGCTCCTGCTTGCAGTGGCATATTTCTTGGCAACTGGTAGCTTTGATGTCGAGGCCATCCTTCATGTACCTGCCCCCATAATCGGATCAACTGTTGGTGTGTTTGTAGGCATGCTCTTCATTTTGACCATCAAGCTTCGTAAGTCGCCGTTTGATCTTTCCTACTCACATCATGCGCACCAGGACTTGGTTAAGGGTGTTACCACAGAAATGTCTGGCCGGGTTCTTGGCATGGTTGACGTTATGCATTGGTGTGAAAACATACTGTTCATGGCATGGATTGCTTTGTTCTTCGTATGGAACAGTCCTGCATGCATCATTGCTGTGGTTGTGGCGTTAGCGCTGGTCTACTTCTTGGAAATCTGGATTGACAATAATTTTGCACGCGTTAAATGGCAACTGATGCTTAAGTCGGCCTGGATCGTTACTCTGGTTTTCGCAGGCATCAACATTGCTCTTCTCATATACCTGTAAGGAGAATCCATGTCTCATATCTCGAAATCTCCTTGGATCATTCATTACGATGCATCGAGCTGCAACGGCTGTGACATCGAAGTCCTTGCCGCGCTGACGCCGCTCTATGATGCAGAACGATTTGGCGTGGTGAACACCGGCAACCCCAAGCATGCTGATATCTTCTTAGTTACCGGCAGCGTCAATGAGCGAAATATTGATGTGGTCAAGGAAATCTATGACCAAATGGTTGAGCCTAAGGTTGTAGTCGCTTGTGGAATATGCGCATGTTCTGGCGGTATATTCCACGATTGCTACAACGTAATTGGTGGAGTGGATAAAGCAATTCCAGTTGACGTGTATGCTCCTGGTTGCGCGGTTCGGCCAGAAGCCATCATTGATGCAGTTGTTGAAGGCGTTGCTGTTCTTGAGGAAAAAGCAAAAAAGATCAAAGAGCAGAAAAGGGGTGCATAACACATGGCAGTCAAGCAAGATTTCCGCTCGATATCGCTCGACGAGCTCATTGATATCTGCAAAGAGCGCAAAGATAACGGCTACCGTTTAGCCCAATTATGTCCCAAGCTCGAGCGAGATGATTCGATCACGCTTATTTATACTTTTATCAAAGATGCCGAAATGGTTAACTACAAGGTCTCCGGTATCAAAAAAGGCGTAACGGAGGTTCCCTCAGTTACGGAACTATTTATTGCCGCTTTTGTTTTTGAAAACGAAGCGCATGATCTTTTTGGCGTAAATATCGTTGGCAACCTTATCGATTTTCAGGGTAAGTTCTATTCTTTCGCTGAAGGAACTGAAGCACCCATGACCATCGTTACTCCAACCCAGCTTGCTGCTCGCGAAAAAGCAGCTAAGCTTGCTGCTGCGAAGGCCGCACGTGCCGCAAAGGCAAAACAGCAAGATACCGAGCCTTCAGTCCAAAGCGATGAAGAGATCGAAGCTAAACTGTCAAAAATGGACCCCGAAAAGGCCGCTAAGGTTCGTGCTGCCATGAAAGCAAAGGCGGCCAAAGCTGCTGTCGCCTCGAGTAGCGGCGATCTCGAGGATAAGCTCGCCAGCATGGATCCCGAAAAAGCTGCAAAAGTTCGTGCGGCAATGAAGGCAAAGGCAAAACGACAGGCTGAATCTGCAGCCAAGGAAGGGGAGTAGCAATGGGTAAGGCTCAAGTAATTCCCTTTGGCCCTCAACATCCGGTGCTGCCAGAACCGCTTCATCTTGATCTTGTCGTTCAGGACGAAACCGTAGTGGATGTCCTCCCTCAGATCGGTTTTGTTCATCGTGGTCTTGAAAAGCTTGTTGAGACACGGGATATCCATCAATACATTTATGTAGCAGAGCGAATCTGCGGTATTTGCGCTTTTGGCCATAGTTATGGATATGCACAGACTATTGAAAGCATGATGAACGTAGAGGTACCTGAACGCGCTGAATTCCTACGCGTGATCATGCATGAGCTCTCACGAATTCATTCCCATTTGCTTTGGATGGGCCTGGCTGCGGATGCCTTTGGCTACGAAGCACTGTTCATGCACTGTTGGCGTCTTCGCGAGCGCATTCTTGATATTTTTGAGACTGTGGCAGGTGGACGCGTTATTCTCTCATACACCCTTCTTGGTGGTGTTGCAAAGGATATCGAGGAGCCAACGCTTGCGGCAATCAAGGATACCCTCAATTCGCTGAAGAAAGAATACTCAGAAATCTGCAACGCATTCCTGAAGGATTCATCAGTGAAAAATCGAACCGTTGGCGTTGGCTTTATAGACGAAGAGCATGCACGAGAGTATGGCATGGTTGGCCCCTTTGCTCGCGCTAGCAATTTCAACAATGATGTTCGCTGCTTAGGAATTGGCGCTTACGGCAATCTCTCTTCTTTCGAGCCTATCCTCGACACCCAAGGTGATTGCTATGCCCGTATTAAAGTTCGTGCAAACGAGGTGCTTCAATCCATTGACATTGTCAACGAGCTTATCGATAAGATTCCAGATGGATCCATCCTGAATCCCGTAAAGGGAGCCCCCGATGACGGCGCTGAAGCCTCTAGCATTTTGGAGCAACCACGAGGCGAGGTGTATTACTACGCAGCGGGCAATGGCACCAAGTATCTTGAGCGTATGCGCATCAGAACACCTACTTCTCAAAATATCGCAGGTATGACCATGGCGCTAAAGGGATGCGAAATCTCTGACGTCAACATGATCGTCCTTACAATCGACCCCTGCATTAGCTGCACAGAAAGGTAAGACCTATGGGTGGTTTCAAACTTGGCAAAATGACCCTTCGGTCTCTTTTTGGAAAACCGGAAACAGTTCGGTATCCGTTTGAGGAGCCTGAACATCCTGCTGCACTGAGGGGAAAAGTTGCCTTTAGTGCCGAAAACTGTATCTACTGCGGTATCTGCGAGAAGCGCTGTCCGACTGGCGCTATATCGGTTAACAAGAAAGATGGCACCTGGTCGATCAATCATTTTAAATGCATTCAATGCGACACTTGCGTCCGCGAGTGTCCAAAAGGCTGCCTCTCCATGGATCCCGTTCTTGTTCATCCTTCTAAGGTAAAAGAAGTGGAAATCTTCAAAAAACCCGAATTAAGTGAAAAGGAAAAGGAAGAGCTGGCAAGGAAAGAAGCGGAGAAAGCTGCTAGAATCAAAGCAGCGAAAGAAGCAAAAGCAGCCAAAGCCGCTGCCGCTAATGAATCAAACGTCTAGCAAGTTGCCTCTTAGCTTTTAACGGTACATTTTGGGAACCGGGCCATTGGGCCCGGTTCTTGCGTGGGGGACTTATATGGGACAAAGCACCGACTATAATGTTAGCGATAAGGTTTTCACTATCCCAAATCTGCTATCCGCGATTCGCCTTTGCATGATCCCCGCCTTCCTGCTTCTTCTTTTCCACGGCTATAATCTGACCGCTACTCTTGTGTTTGCTGTTGCTGCATCAACCGACTGGGTTGATGGTCAAGTTGCGCGTCGAACCAATTCTGTTTCCAAGCTCGGTCAACTTCTCGATCCTTTTGTCGATCGTCTCCTTATGATTTCTGGCGTGCTGGGGCTGTTCTTGGTTGGACGCCTTCCTCTTTGGATTATCGTCTTTGTGGTGGCGCGCGATCTTCTTATGCTTGTTGGCGGAAGCTATCTTCTATCTCGATGGAAGGTTCGTGTGCCGGTTATTTATCTAGGCAAGTTCGCTACTACTTGTCTCTATATCGGTTTTGCGGGAATTCTACTTAATGCTCCTCTGTTTGAAGGTTTAGGCGTGGTTGGGGTCTCGTGGTTACCTGGGCTTTGTGTTGGCTTATACTCATGGGGCTTCTGGTTTGCCTATTTGGGGTTGATTTTGAGCATAATTACCACCTCCTACTACATTGCAAAAGGCGTTAGTGGTATGAAGGCGGCTATGGCGCTAGAAAATGAGAACGGATCCTCTACTGATATTCCCCAATAAACTATGACTGACAAGAGAAAAAATACTCCCCGTAAACCAGATGCAGCACATCGTCAGTCCCG
Organism: uncultured Eggerthella sp.; assembly: GCA_900544455.1. GTDB lineage: Bacteria > Actinomycetota > Coriobacteriia > Coriobacteriales > Eggerthellaceae > Anaerotardibacter. The sequence goes on from UQVJ01000022.1 coordinate 20,356, forward strand.
TTCGCAAAAAACCAGCCAGAGGCAGTCTCGAAGCGACTCAACTACCGGTCGATCGAACCAGTATTCATATCCACCTCGTAGGCCAGCAAGCCCCGAACCCGTCGATCGCACCCTTCGCTCTTCTGAACGAATTAATCGCATACGTGAACAAGGCGCTAAGCGAACGCAAGTACAAGCCCCTAAGTATCCAGTGAGCCAAGCGGGAAGGAATCAGCAGAAGCCAGCTGCTAGCCGTCCTGCAACCAACCCTGAACGCAGGCAAAGCTCTTCTACGCAAATAACGCGCTCGCCATCGCGTGCTGGTGCGGGATCCCCACGCACCGATAATTCACGAAGAGCATCCAGGCAAAACGAAGCCGTTCCTCACAATCGCTCAAACGTTTCACGACGTCAACAACAATCTAATGACCCAAGGCATTCTGCGCCAACCTTGGGTCAGTCGCGCCTCACTGATAACATTTATTCCCAAAACCGAGCCGGTGGAAGCGTGCCTTCCTCAAAGAGCGCCCCCATTCGCGTATCGCATGCTGCCA
>UQVJ01000023.1 GCA_900544455.1 uncultured Eggerthella sp.
AATCGCTTCCAACCCCTCGGCTCAGCGCGTCACCGTTGAAAAGGTCAACATGATGAAGAAGGCAATGCGCCCAACTCAGGCAAACCCTGAAGGCGGCATTGCTACCGTTGAGGCTCCCATCCATGTCTCGAACGTTATGCTGATCTGCCCCTCCTGCAAGGAGGCAACTCGCGTCAACATCAAACGTGAAGATGGTAAAAAAGTTCGCGTTTGCAAGCATTGTGGCGCAGATATCGACTAAAATATTTAGCCGTGCTTTTATGACCCCCGCGTAATGCGGGGGACGCAAGGTCGGAAATCTTGCGTTTAATTCATCGAGAAAGGTTTTTTAGGACAATGGCTACTCCTCGTCTGAAAGAAAAGTATGTAAACGAAGTACGCGACCAGCTTTTCAAGGAGCTCGGTCTTGCCAATGTTAATCAGATCCCTCGCCTTGAGAAGATCGTTATCAACATGGGTGTAGGTCGTGCCGCTGGCGACAAGAAGCTTCTTGACGGCGCTATCGCTGACCTGCGTACCATCACCGGTCAGCAGCCTATGGTTACTCGCGCTAAGAAGTCCATCGCAGGCTTCCATCTGCGTGAGGGTCAGGCAATCGGTTGCAAGGTTACCCTTCGTGGCGACCGCATGTGGGAGTTCTTTGACCGCTTGATGTCCACTGCGCTTCCTCGCGTACGTGACTTCCGTGGTTGCAACCCCAACAGCTTCGACGGCCGAGGCAACTACACCATGGGCCTCACCGAGCAGCTTATCTTCCCCGAGATCGAGTACGACAAGATCGATCGCACTCGTGGTATGGACATCACGTTCGTAACCACGGCTGAAAACAATGAAGGCGCCAAGGCACTTATGGATGCCATGGGCTTCCCGTTCAAAAAGGAAAACTAACTTCTCGTTTCGAGAATTGGTTATAGGAAAGAAGGATTTTGAATGGCTAAGAAATCGATGATCGCCAAGTCCAAGCGAGAGCCGAAGTTCTCGACGCGTCAGCACAATCGCTGTGCTCGCTGTGGTCGCCCCCGTGCGTACTACCGCAAGTTCGGTCTGTGCCGCGTCTGCCTTCGTGAGCTCGCTAACAAAGGCGAACTGCCCGGCGTGACCAAGGCTTCCTGGTAGGAACCTTATCAACCCAGTCACGTTGTTGAGTGCCGTTAGTCAAGGCGCATACATCATGGGTGCATGCGAACCGGCTTTTCGGCTCATCATGAACAAAGGAGAAACACAACAATGAGCATGAACGATCCTATTGCAGATATGCTTACGCGTGTGCGTAACGCAAACTCTGCTGGCAAGCAGACGGTTTCCATGCCGTCCAGCAAGAAGCTTGTCGAAATCGCCCGCATCATGCAGGAAGAGGGCTACATCAACGGCTTTGAAATCGAGCCGGCTCAGCCCCGCGACGTTCTGACCATCACCCTCAAGTATGGTGAGAAGAAGGCTCGCACCATTCGCGGCATCAAGCGCATTTCCAAGCCTGGTCTGCGCATTTATGCTGGCAAGGACGAGCTTCCTCGCGTTCTCGGTGGTCTTGGTACTGCTGTTATTTCGACGAGCAAGGGCGTTATGACCGACCGCGACGCACGCAAGGAAGGCGTCGGCGGCGAAGTCATGGCGTACATCTGGTAGGAAGGAAGGAGCACAAATGTCTCGTATTGGTAAGATCCCTGTTGCTATTCCTTCTGGCGTTGAGGTTAAGATTGACGGCCATGTTGTTACCGTAAAGGGCAGCAAGGGCGAACTTACTCGTGAATTCAACCCCATGATGTCCATCAAGGTTGAGGGCGAAGAAGTTATTGTAGAGCGTCCCGACGACTCTCGTCAGGCAAAGAGCCTTCATGGCCTTACGCGTACCCTTATCCACAACATGGTAGAGGGCGTTCATGATGGTTACTCCAAGAAGCTCGAGCTCGTAGGCGTTGGCTATCGTGCTGCGCTCAAGGGTTCCGATCTGGAGATCCAGCTCGGTTACTCTCATCCGGTTGTCGTTAAGGCTCCTGAGAACATTACCTTCGAAGTTCCTAGCCAGACCGAGATTATCGTAAAGGGCATCAGCAAGGAACAGGTCGGCCAGGTTGCTGCCGACATCCGCGCATGGCGTAAGCCTGAGCCTTACAAGGGCAAGGGTGTTCGCTATGAAGGCGAGTATGTCCGTCGTAAGCTCGGCAAGGCTGCAAAGTCTGAGTAGTAGCTCAGTAGCGAAGTATTGAAGGGAATCTACTTATGAAGAAGCTTCAAAAGAAACAGGCTGGGCTGCGCCGTCGTCACACTCGTGTTCGTGGCAAGATCTCTGGTACGGCTGCCCGTCCGCGTTTGTGCATTACGCGTTCTAACTCGAACATGTATGCTCAGGTTATCGACGACGTTGCCGGTAAGACCATCTGTGGTGTTTCCACCCTCGGTCCCGAGTTCAAGGCAACCGAGAAGAGCGGCGCTACCGTAGAAGGCGCTGCAGCTCTCGGTCTGATCATCGGTAAGAAAGCACAGGAAAACGGTGTTACCGAGGTTGTATTTGACCGCGGTGGCAATCTGTATCACGGTCGCATCAAGGCAGTTGCTGATGGTGCCCGCGAAGCAGGCCTGAAGTTCTAAGAGAGGGTTAAGGTCTATGGCTCGTAAGCAAGAAAACCAGGCAGGCGTTCCCGAACTTCAGGAACGCGTCGTCTATATCAATCGCGTCTCCAAGGTTGTCAAGGGTGGTCGTCGTTTCGCACTCACCGCTCTGGTAGTTGTTGGTGACGGCAAGGGTCGCGTGGGTATCGGCATGGGCAAGTCCCAGGAAGTTCCCACCGCCATCAAGAAGGGCGTAGAGGATGCGAAGAAGAACATGTTCTCCATTCCTCTGACCGAGGCAGGCACGCTTCCTCACGACATCATCGGTGAGTATGGCGCTGGTCGCGTTCTCCTTAAGCCCGCTACTCCTGGTACCGGCGTTATCGCTGGCGGCGCAGCTCGTGCCGTTCTCGAACTCGCTGGCGTAAAGGATGTTTTTGCTAAGTCCCTCGGCACCGACAATGTTCTTAACATTGTTAAGGCTGTTGCTGAAGGTCTTAAGGAAATGCAGAGCCCCGAGGCAGTATCTGCTCGTCGCGGTATCTCTGTAGCTAAGATTTATGGCTGGAAGGAGAACTAGTAATGGCTGACGCAAAGAAACTGCGCATCACCCAGGTAAAGAGCTCCATCGGCTACAAGTACGATCAGGGTCGCACCCTGAAGGCTCTTGGTCTTGGTAAGATCGGTCGCACGGTCGAGCAGGTAGACAATCCTGGCGTTCGTGGCATGATCTTCAAGGTTCAGCACCTCGTAGAGGTAGAAGAACTCTAAATCAAAAATGACCCCGTTCATTGAGCGGGGTCATTTTTATTTTCCGTGGTAGGCATTATGCGAATTAACTGTGGTTCATGGAAAGTTCGGATAGCTTATTGGATTCCGCTTCACTTTCTGGCTCGCTAAATCGGAGTCAGTCACTTCAGTTGTTGGACTTATGTTGGACTCTCTTTAACTTACTGAGTTCTTGTCGTATTTAATATCAACCTATGGCATAATGATCTAGTTTGTAAGTTCGTCGGCGGCGAGCTGCCGACCTCTATTCCAATACGTGGAGTAGAGACAGCGTAAAAAGGAGATATAGAAAACATGGAACTTAAGGATCTGAAGCCCGCTGAGGGTTCTCGTCACAGCCGCAAGCGCGTAGGTCGCGGTCCCGCATCTGGTACCGGCAAGACCGCTGGTCGTGGTCTGAATGGTCAGAAGTCTCGTTCTGGCGGCGCTAAGGGCAACGGCTTCGAAGGCGGTCAGACTCCTCTGGCACGTCGTCTTCCTAAGCTCCCCGGCTTCCGCAACATCAACCATGTTGAGTACCTTCCCGTTAACGTTGGCCGTATCGAGAAGTACTACGAAGCCGGCGAAGTGGTAGACGGTGAATCCCTTGTTGCTAAGGGCATCATCAAGCATTCCACCGATCTTGTTAAGGTTCTGGGCGACGGCGAAATCACCAAGGCTGTAACCGTTAAGGTTGACAAGGTTTCCGCTTCCGCTAAGGCTAAGATCGAGGCAGCTGGCGGAAAGGTCGAAGAGCCTTGCTAAGTTCCCTTGTACAGGCGTTCAAGGTACCTGAGCTCAGGAACAAAATCCTGTTCACTCTTGGTATCTTAGTGCTTTACCGATTCGGCGCTTATCTGCCAGTGCCGGGCATTCCTTTCCAGGCATTTGCTGATTCTTTTTCTCAGCAGGGTGTCTCGATGGTTATGCTCGACCTTTTCACTGGTGGAGCTTTGTCGAATTTCTCGGTATTTGCACTGGGTATCATGCCGTACATCACTGCATCAATCATTATGCAGTTGATGCAGGGCGTTATCCCTGCCGTTGGCCGCTGGGCTAAAGAGGGTGAAACGGGCAGGCGTCGCATCACTCAGGTTACGCGTTATCTTACGCTTGGTCTGGGCTTGATCAACGCTATTGGTTACCTCTTCCTCTTCAAGTCCGAGGCTTATGGTGTTGTTTTCAGCACCGCTGTTCCTGAGATCGTCACCGACATCTTGGTTGTGTTTACTCTTGTAGTTGGAACAGCCCTGATCATGTGGATGGGCGAACTCATCACTCAGCACGGTGTTGGCAATGGTATGTCGCTGATCATTTTCGTGTCCATCATCTCTTCGGTTCCTTCGGCAATCTTCTCGTCGATCAACCTGAATGCAGATATGGGCATGGGCATTGCAGTTACTGTTCTCATTTTGGTTGTGGTGCTGCTTTGCATCCCTGCGATTATTTTCGTAGAGCGTGCTCAGCGTCGTATTCCTATCAGCTACGCAAAGCGCGTTCAGGGTCGTAAGGTTATGGGCGGTCAGAGCTCGTACCTTCCCATCAAGATCAACGCTGCAGGTGTTATCCCCATCATCTTCGCAAGCTGCTTGATTTACTTCCCTGCGCAGATTGCCGCTTTGTTCAATGTTGATTGGCTCACCATGGTTGCCAATGCTATTTCGGCAGGTTGGGTGAACTGGATCCTTACTGCGCTGCTTATCGTGTTCTTCGCATACTTCTATACATCGATTGTTTTCAATCCTGAAGACACTGCGGAAAACCTTCAGCGTCAGGGTGGATTTATTCCCGGTATTCGTCCTGGTCAGAATACCGTGCAGTACATTAAAGATGTTCTGCACAGGGTAACGCTTCCTGGTGCGATCTTTATCGCTGCCATTGCGGTTGTCCCTTCTATTTTGTTCTACTTTACGAACAATTCATTGATCCAAGCGTTTGGTGGTACCTCGATCCTCATCATGATCGGTGTTGCTTTGGACACCATGAATAAGATCGAATCGCAGTTGAAAATGTACAACTACGACGGATTCTTCAAGTAAAAAGAAAGGCGGCAATTAGCCGCCTTTCTTTTTGAGGAATGTCACTTTGCGCCTAATGCGCTTCAATTTGTTAAAATAGATTGATCGATTTCTATCGTGTTACGAAAGGAACATTTCCATGAATATCGTTTTGCTGGGCGCACCGGGCGCAGGTAAGGGCACTCAGGCTGCTAAGCTGGTAGAGAAGTATGGCTTTGCTCATATCTCCACTGGCGACATGCTTCGTGCTGCCGTTAAGAACCAGACTCCTCTTGGCCTCGAGGCTAAGAAGTACATGGATGCTGGCGATCTTGTACCTGATGAAGTTGTAATCGGCCTCGTTAAAGAGCGTTTGCAGGATGCCGACACCGCTAATGGCTTCATCCTTGACGGTTTCCCCCGCACCTCAACTCAGGCAGTTGCGCTCGACTCTGAGCTTTCTTCGCTCGAGCGTCCTCTTGATGCTGCGCTTCTCGTTGATGTTGATAAAGAAGTAATCATCAAGCGTCTTACCACTCGTCGTATGTGCCGCGACTGTGGTTACATTGGCTCTGATGCTGATGCTGCTTGCCCCAAGTGCAATGGCGAAATGTACCAGCGCGATGACGACAATGAGGCTACGGTACGCAACCGCCTTGATGTTTACGAAAGCTCTACTGCACCGCTCATCGACTACTATCGTGGTTGCGAACTCCTGAAGGAAATCGACGGCGACCGTGATCCTCAGGTTGTATTCGACGCAGTTGTTTCCACGCTTGGCTTGTAATTAGTTGCCTGAATCATCCCCGCATCATTCGATGCGGGGATTTTTTATTCTCGAGCTTCTTCTGAAAGAGTAGTGCGTGACCAATATGGTGCGAGCGTATCTTGTAAAATGATTCGCTATGAAGCCTATTGAAGACATTGCATCAGATTGCATAGACCTCGTTAACGTTAACCGGGGTCGAATTAAACATGCGCTATCTCGCATTTTCGTGGTTGCAGTTGTTGCGCTGCTCCTCGAAATCTTTCTGTTCAATATGAACTACTTCCGTTCGCAGAACTATGAGCCGATTAATTTGGCAGATCGCATTAGCCTCGATGCCAACGATACGGGTACTTCAAATTTCGGCTTAGGGCATAGCGAGCAGTACAAGTTTACTGAATCCAAAACTGCCGTAGATTTTTACGACCTGAACAAAGTTGTCCATAATATCCATCTTGACTTTGACAATTCGCAGGCTGCTCAGAATCTTAAGGTGAAAATCAGTTTTACCGACGCCGCGCACGAGACTTATTTCTCAACGACGGAATACACGTTTGGGGTTCCTGAAGTAGACGTTTCAACGTATAGCGAGCAAAGCCAGTATCTTTACCTTGAAAGCTCGGGCACAATTCAGAACCTGCGCATCGAAATCGTGAATGATGACGCACGGTATCCAGTTGTTTTAAATACGGTTGTTATCAATGAGCGTCAGCCGTTTGAGTTCAACGGTTTGCGTTATTTCATCACGTTTGCTGTCCTGCTTTTGCTTTATGTATTTCGTCCTGGATCGAGCATTTATCGTTGCCGCGTTAAAGAGCATCCAAGGTTTTCCCGTGCGTGCATTGTGCTTGCAACGGCGTGTGAGATTTTTGTTCTTACTGCATATCTTTTACTTGGGTCAAACCAGGTTGGCATTGCTACGGCGAACTACAACTCAGGATCCTGGGATGGTCGCAGCATCGTAAACACCTATAAGGTTGGTGGAGATAACGCTCAGCAATATGCTGAATTGGCGAAAGCAATGGCAGACGGCCAGCTGTATTTAGAGGTAGAGCCTCCTCAGTGGCTGGTAGACATGGACAACCCGTACGACAAGGGTGCGCGTGATGAGCTGCAGAAGCAGACAGGTGAATCATATCTGTTTGACGTGGCTTACTATGAGGGCCACTACTATGTGTATTTCGGCGTGTTGCCGGTCCTCTTGTTCTATTTGCCTTTCTATCTGCTTACAGGATCGAGTTTTCCAACAGCAATTGGCGTTTTAATTGCCTGCATCATGTTTGTGCTGGGTGTGACAGCTTTAATGGATCGTTTCGCGCGACACCATTTCAAGCGTGTTAGTTTGGGCCTGTTCCTTTTGCTTCAAATGCCCTTGGTGGCTTGTTCTGGGATGCTGTATTTGGCGAAGTTCCCGACGTTCTATTCGCTTCCGATTGCTATGGCCTTGGCGTTTACTGTGTGGGGCTTGTATTTTTGGCTTCACGGCAGGTCAACGGAAAAAGCAGCGGGATGGTACCTTGCTGGTTCTCTGTGCATGGCGCTTGTGGTTGCATGCCGGCCCCAATTCCTCATTTTCTCGTTGTTGGCGTTCCCTTTGTTTTGGCGCAAATTCATTACGGAAAGGCACTTGTTTACGAAGAGGGGATCAAGGGAATTCGTCTGCCTTCTGGCGCCCTATTTTGTGGTTGCTGCCGGCATCATGATGTACAACCGTGCACGTTTCGGCTCATTTTTCGATTTTGGCGCAAACTACAACCTCACGGTTAACGATATGACGCAACGTGGCATGAATGCTGGTCGCTTACTGCCGGCTCTATTCGCCTATTTCCTGCAAACCCCAACTACAACCGGTGTATTCCCTTGGCTTCAGCCCGCCACATTTGACACAACCTACCTCGGTCAAACTATCAAGGAAGTAACCTTTGGCGGTATTTTGGCATGCTTGCCCATCTTGTGGGTACTGGCATTTGCCAAGCCGATTCTTTCCTATCGCATCAGGGAGCGTTCGACTCATACTGTTGCCAGCGTCGTTATGACCATGCTGGCATCCGCGCTCATCGTTGCTTGTCTCGATGCTCAGATGGCGGGGATTCTGCAACGCTATACCGCCGACTACAGCATCCTGATGCTGATACCTTCAATCTTGCTTTGCTTTATTGCGAATGATGCTTTGGCTCCTGACAGGGAGCATGACGATAGCGGCACTGAATTGAAGGTAGGAAGTCCTGCGGTTCCCAAGGTGCTTGCGCATCGCTTATTCCTTCGCGTCTTAGGCGTATTGGTGTTCTTGAGCTTGCTGTATTCCACCTTGGTTTGTTTCATACCTGAAACCGGTTGGTATTCTGATGTATATGCATGGGCATACCAGGATCTCATCGAAATGGTTGAGTTCTGGACATAAGCGCAAAGTCGCCATTCAATGCAGTGCTGCATAGCGATGCGCGGCTCGGGAAGTTGCCAAAACAGCTTTGAGCGAATTAACGGATCAGATGGGTTTGTCTCGTCTGGTCCGTTTTTTTATCGTTAGGGCACTAAGAGTAACATTTTTTTTGTGAGGTACTAAAGGAGTACTTATAGCGGTTACCTGCCGTTCGCCCCGACAACCCAACCAGTGGCAACAGCTGAATTCCGTCTACCGAGCTATATCCAACACGTTCGGAAACCCCTAAAGGGCGAAAACGTGCGGTCGGTACAATTAAGAAGCTTTCAAAAAAAAGCAAACCTTAAGCGAGAGGAGAGGTATGTCACAGTTGACCGAAATCCGCTGGCATGCACGTGCTGGCCAAGGTGCGGTTACGGCGGCAAAGCTTGTCGCGGACACGGCACTGCTGCAGGGCAACTACATCCAGGCTATGCCCGAATATGGCCCGGAGCGTACGGGAGCACCCCTGAAGGCGTATACGCGTGTATCCAGTGACCCCATCGAGGTTCACAACAACATTCAGAATCCCGATATTGTCATTATCATGGATGACACCCTGTTGGCTTCCACGGACGTAATGGAAGGTATGCCCGAAGACGGTATCCTCCTGTTCAACACCACAATGACGGCCGCTGAAGCCCGTGCGGCGGTAGGCGCCCCCGATAGCATGCGTGTTGCTGTGGTTGATGCTTCGGGCATCGCGCTTGCAACCATCAAGAAGGACATGCCAAACACCCCGATCGTAGGCGCATTGGCAAAGATCACGGGTCTTTTCCCGGTTGAAAAGGTCAAGGAACGCCTGGTTATTACCTTCGGCAAGAAGTTCTCCCAGGAAATGATCGACGCGAACCTCGCCTCCGTTGAGCGCGCTTACCAGGAGGTGCAAGAGTAATGTCCAAGTACCAGTTTGATGGCTCCAACTACGAAAACTGGAAGCCAGAAGAATTCCCGACCGGTTATGTATGCCCCGAGGGCGGCACGTCTGCCAACTGCTACACCGGCGGCTGGCGCTCCAATCGTCCTATCTGGGATTCCGAAAAATGCTCCAACTGCATGCTTTGTTGGGCTTATTGCCCTGATTCCTCTATTGAGGTCGAAGATGGTGCAATGACGGGCATCGACTTGTTCCACTGCAAGGGCTGCGGCGTTTGCGTTCAGGAGTGCAAGTTCGGTGCACTCGAGCTTATCTCCGAGGCTGAAGCCCAGGAGCAGGAAGCGAAGGGGGAGTAACCATGGCAGAAAAGAAGATGTTCTCCGCTACAGGCAACCAGATGGTGGCAGACGCCTTCCGTCAAGTTAACCCTGACGTTATGGCGGCTTACCCCATTACTCCTCAGACCACCATTGTTGAAGGCTATGCAAAGTTCGTTGCTGACGGAAAGGTAACCACCGAATACGTCCCCACCGAATCCGAGCATTCTGCGCTTTCTGCATGTATTGGTGCTTCTGCTGCTGGTGCGCGTGTTGCAACCGCAACAAGTTCTCAGGGCCTGGCTTACATGTGGGAGGAACTGCACATCGCTTCCGGTATGCGTTGCCCCATTGTTATGGCAAACGCCAATCGTGCACTTTCCGCTCCTATTAACATCCACGGCGATCACTCTGACATCATGAGTGCTCGTGACTGCGGTTGGGGCATGATGTTTGCCGAAACCGCTCAGGAGGCTTACGACAACACCATCATCGCATTCAAGGTTGCTGAAGATCCTAATGTTCTGCTTCCAGTGCTTACCACGCTCGATGGCTTCGTGACCACGCATGCTATGGATTGCTGTGTGATGGAAGAAGATCAGGTGGTAAAGGATTTCGTAGGCAATTATGAGCCAAAGTATCCTTTGCTTGATACCGAAAACCCAGTTGGCCAGGGCATGTTCGCAACGCTTGGCAACGGTTACATGAAGTACAAGCTCACTGAGCGTCATGCGCTCGACAATGCCATGGAAGCCTTCGAGCGTCATGGCAAGGAGTGGGCCGAAATCACGGGTCGTCCGTTCGAACTGGTTGATGCGTGGGGAACCGAAGACGCTGATTACATCATCGTTGTTTTGGGTTCTTGCGCAGGCAATGCTCGCTTCCAGGCTCGCAAGCTCCGCGAGCAGGGCAAGAAGGTCGGCGTTGTTCGTCCTCGCATTTTCCGTCCGTTCCCCGCAAAGCAGATCGCTGAAGCTTGCAAAAACGCAAAGGCTGTAGCTGTTCTGGATCGCTCCGATTCCTTCGGTTCCCCGCACGCTCCCTTGGCGCTCGAGGTTCGCTCCGCTTTCCACGCAAATGGCGTTGATGCACTTGTCAACGATTATGTTGTGGGCCTCGGCGGCGCAGACATCACCCTCGAACAGATGAACACCGTGTTCTCCGATCTTGAGGCACGCGCTGCAGGCGAGGGCGACGGTTCCATCAAGTATCTCGGCATCGAAGAGTAAGGGGCATCCAATGGCAAACATCAAGCAACTTTCTGCCCGCCCCGACGACTTGGCTCCTGGCCATCGCCTGTGTGGCGGTTGCGGCGCATCTATGGCAGTGCGCCAGGTCCTTATGGGCCGCAACGACTACGACGTTGTATGCTGCTCGGCAACGGGCTGCTTGGAAGTATCCACTTCCATCTATCCCGACAACGCGTGGAACGTTCCGTTCATCCACAATGCATTTGCAAACGCGGGCGCAACTATTTCTGGCGTGGAGGCAGCTTATAAGGGCCTTCAGCGTGCAGGTAAAATCCCTGCAGACAAGAAGATCAAGTTCGTTGCCTTTGGCGGCGACGGCGGCACCTACGACATCGGCTTGCAGTCTCTGTCTGGTGCTATGGAGCGCGGCCACGATATCGTGTATGTCTGCTACGACAACGGCGCATACATGAATACGGGCATCCAGCGTTCTTCTGCAACCCCCAAGGGTGCATGGGCAACCACGTCTGAAGTTGGCAAGGAACAGCAGGGCAAGCCCCAGAAGCGCAAAGACCTCACCTCTATCATGGCAGCTCATGGTGTTCCCTATGTTGCTCAGGCCACCGTGGGCAATTGGCGCGACCTGGTAAGCAAGGCGGAAAAGGCAATTGCCGTTGACGGTCCTGCCTTCCTTAATGTTATGGCTCCCTGCCCCCGCGGTTGGCGTATTGATTCCTCCATGACTGCAGAGATTTGCCGTATGGCAGTAAACTCCAAGTTCTGGCCTCTGTTCGAGGTTGAGAACGGCAAGTGGAAGCTCACTCCGGTTCGCGATAAGAACCTCATTCCCGTAAAGGACTTCCTGAAGCCCCAGGGTCGCTTCAAGCATCTCTTCAAGCCCGGCAACGAGGCATTGCTCGAAGAAATCCAGCAAGATGTTGATGATTTCTGGGCTTACCTCGAAGGCCGCGTAGAGGGCTCCAAGGACCTGTAAATACAGCGCTTGGGCACTTGAGCTCCCAACTTTGCTGTTCAACAGAGCCGCGAGATTCACTATCTCGCGGCTTTTTTTCTTGACGGGGCACTGTAGTGCGCTATAGTAACCAATGGAAAATGAATACGGTCTTCAGGGCGAGGTGAAACTCCTCACTGGCGGTAACGCGAAGCTATCTGCAAGGAAGCAATCGCGAAGCCCGCGACCCTTGTGCAAGCAAGGTTGATCTGGTGCAAGTCCAGAGCCAACGGTTACAGTCCGGATGGAAGAAGACGATGAATCGGATCGGCCGTTTGGCTGTGCTTGTTTGTCATGTGAAAGCCCTGGAATGTTAGTTCCAGGGCTTTTTTTCGTGCAGGGTGCATCTCCGTTCGTCGCTTACCCACTCAAGATGGTATTCGCGACAACGAATATGAAAGGAGGTGCAGTTCCTTGACTGATGAAGAGTATATGCAGCGAGCTTTGGGGCTTGCTATGCGCGGCGCTGGTTGGGTCAATCCCAATCCTCTTGTTGGAGCGGTTGTAGTACACGATGGTCGAATCATCGGCGAAGGCTGGCATCCCGCTTTTGGCGAACTCCATGCGGAGCGACAGGCGCTTGCCGATTGCCGTCAACGAGGCGAAGCCACCGAAGGCGCAACTATCTACGTAACGCTTGAGCCTTGTTGCCATACCGGTAAAACGCCTCCGTGCACTGAAGCGCTGATTGAGGCAGGTATCGCTCGAGTAGTTATGGGCGCCCCTGATCCCAACCCCAAGGTTGATGGTGGCGGCGTTGCCCAGCTAGAGGCGGCAGGCATCGAAGTTGTTCAGGGCGTCTTGGTTGAGGAATGCCAAGAAATCAACCGAGCGTTTTTCCACTACATCGAAACGGGAAAACCCTATGTCATCCTGAAGTATGCGATGACGCTCGATGGCAAGATTGCCACAAGGAGCGGCAAATCGAAATGGATTACGGGCGAGGAGGCTCGCAAACGTGTTCATGCCGATCGTCAGCGCTATGCCGCTATCATGGTGGGCGTCAACACGGTCATCAAGGACGACCCGCTGCTTACCTGCCGATTGGACAGCTTCGAATCGTCCGATGTGGAAGAACTGCAAGCGATCGATGAATCTGATTTCGAGGATCTGCTCGAAAGGGAGATGGCAGAGGACGAAGCCGCTTTTGAGGCCGATCAAGGTGGTAGCGCCGATTCCGCCTTGCGTGGATTCGGTTCATTCAAACCCCGTTGCTCGAATCCTATCCGCATCATCTGCGACACGCACCTGCGTACCCCAATCGATTCTCAGGTAGTAAGGACGGCGGCGGAGGTTCCCACGTACATAGCAACCTGCGAACGCGATTTGGAAAAGCACTTGCCGTATCGTGAGCGTGAATGTGACATCATCGTGGTTCCAGAGTCGGCAGGCCACGTCGACATCGAGGCCCTAATGGAAAAGCTCGGAGAGCTTGGCATCGATAGCGTGATCGTCGAAGGCGGCGCAGAGATCAATTGGTCGGTTTTGGCCTATGAAGTGGTGTCTCGCGTGCAGGCGTACGTTGCGCCGAAGATCTTCGGCGGCGCAGCTGCGCCGAGTCCCGTAGGCGGCTTTGGCGTCGATGCTCCCAAGTATGCCATTGAGCTGTCCAGCCCTAAGGTGACACAGCTCGGTCGAGATCTGCTTATCGAATGCGAGGTGAAGTAAATGTTCACCGGCATCGTAGAAGAAGTGGGCAAGGTCGCTTCCATTCGCAAAGGAGCCCATTCCTGCGTGCTTACCGTTGCGGCATCGAAAGTGCTCGAGGATGTTCATCTAGGTGACAGCATTGCAACCAATGGTGTTTGCCTTACCGTAACCGACTTTACGCGCAGCGGCTTTTCTGCCGATGTTATGCACGAAACCCTGAACCGTTCGTCTTTGGGTGCGCTGCGTCCAGGAAGCCCTGTGAACTTAGAGCGCGCTATGCTCGCCGGTGGACGTTTCGGCGGTCACATTGTCTCGGGCCATATCGATGGCGTGGGCACCGTGAAAAGCATCAGCGAGGATGACAATGCTGTGTGGTACCGCATAGGATGCGATGCTCCCATTTTGCGCTTTATCGTTGAAAAGGGCTCCATTGCCATAGACGGCATCAGCCTCACTGTTGCGAAAGTCGACTCCGAGAGCTTCAGCGTTTCCATCATTCCGCACACACGAGCTCAGACTAATTTGGTCACCAAACGCGTGGGCGACGTGGTGAATCTTGAAAACGACTGCGTCGGTAAATACGTCGAACGTCTTCTGGCTTGTTCGCCGGAGCTTGCAGATGAAACGGTGCGTCAGTCCGCCTCAGCTGTGAGCCCCTATGTCAAGAAGGCACATGAAGGTGCATCGCGGAAGCAGGGCGGCATCACCAAGGAATTTCTGCTGAGCAACGGCTTTTAATTGCCGAGCTCTTATAGCACATCAAGAGAAAGCGTCTCCCCATTGCGATGCGGGAGACATGAGAGGATAGTAATGTTCCAGTTCAGCACCATTGAAGAGGCTTTGGAGGATCTTCGTCAGGGAAAGGTGATCTTGTGCACCGATGATCCTGATCGCGAAAACGAGGGTGACTTCATCTGTGCCGCAGAATTCGCCACGACAGAAAACGTGAACTTCATGGCGAAGTACGCAAAGGGCCTGATCTGCATGCCCATGAGCATCGATCTGTGCCGTAAGCTCATGTTCCCCCAGATGGTAACCACCAATACCGACAATCACGAAACGGCATTTACTGTTTCGATCGATCATGTTGACACCACGACCGGCATTTCTGCTGAGGAGCGTGGCTACACGGCTCGAAAGTGCGTTGATGAGGATGCTCGTCCTGAGGATTTCCGTCGCCCGGGCCACATGTTCCCGCTGATGGCAAAGCCCAACGGTGTTCTTGAGCGCAACGGCCACACCGAGGCAACGGTAGACCTGATGCGTCTTGCCGGCTTGAAGGAGTGCGGCTTGTGCTGCGAGATCATGCGCGATGACGGCACGATGATGCGCACCCCTGAACTTATCGAGCTTGCCGAGAAATGGGATTTGAAGTTCATTTCGATCAAGGCTCTCCAAGATTACCGCAAGAAGCACGACAAGCTTGTAGAGCGTGTGGCTGATACCAAGATGCCCACCAAGTACGGCGATTTCCGTGCCTATGCCTATATCAACAAGCTCAATGGCGAGCACCATGTTGCTTTGGTTAAAGGCGATATCGCTGATGGAGAAGATCTGCTGGTTCGTGTTCACTCGGAGTGCCTTACCGGCGATGCATTCGGCTCCTTGCGCTGTGATTGCGGCGATCAGTTCGCTTCTGCCATGCGTGCGGTTAACGAAGAGGGTCGCGGCGTGGTTCTTTACATGCGCCAGGAAGGCCGCGGCATCGGCCTGGTAAACAAGCTTCGTGCTTACGAGCTGCAGGATAAGGGCATGGACACGCTCGAGGCAAACCTTGCTTTGGGCTTCAAGGGAGATGAGCGCGAGTACTTCATCGGCGCACAGATTCTGCGCGATTTGGGCGTGAAGACCATGCGTCTTCTGACCAATAACCCTGACAAGGTCTATCAGCTTTCTGAGTTTGGCCTTGAAATCACCGATCGCGTGCCGATTCAGATGCCCGCAACCGACCATGATCGCTTCTATCTGAAGACGAAGAAGGAAAAGATGGGCCATATCCTTGAATCTGTCGAGGAATAACGGATCTAACTGCAGCAAATACGGGACTGCGTCCCGAAACGAATGGAATTAGCCCCAGGCACCAAAACGCTGGGGATAGCGAAAGGAAACGCATATGAACACTCTCGAAGGAAAGCTCGTATCTGAGGGCATCAAGGTTGGCATTGTGGCCGCTCGTTTCAACGAGTTCATTACCTCAAAGCTGATCGGCGGCGCAATGGATGGCTTGCTCCGTCATGACGTCAAGGACGAAGACGTGGATATCGCATGGGTTCCCGGCGCATTCGAGATTCCGCTGGTTGCCCAGAAGATGGCAGAATCGGGCAAGTACGATGCCGTTATCTGCCTGGGTGCAGTAATCCGCGGTGCAACGTCTCACTACGATCTGGTCTGCAACGAGGCTGCCAAGGGTGTTGCTCAGGTTGGTTTGAAGACCGGTGTGCCCGTGCTCTTCGGCGTGGTAACCACCGACACCATCGAGCAGGCAATCGAGCGTGCTGGCACGAAGGCCGGCAACAAGGGCTTCGACTGCGCAACGAGCGCCATTGAAATGGTGAACCTTATCAAGACGATCGAGGCATAACGTCAAAACTGGTGCGACCCCACTCCGTTGTGTGGCCGCACCCATTTCTCGATATCAAAGAAATGGGTGCGGTTCACCGTTGGAGCTGGGGTCGTTTTTTGTTTAGAAACACGGCAACAAGTATTCTGTATTAATAGTATTTCGCCGCTGCAACGAAGGAGCTGATATGTCTTTGTTGATTCGTCCTCTTCCTATGGGGAAGGCAAGATTGCGTAATCGCTTGGTAATGCCCCCAATGGCTACCGAGAAATCGGAGGGGCAGGGCAAGGTGAGCGATGCTCTGTGCGAGTATTACGACGAAAAGACGAAGGGCGGCTATTTCGGTTTGGTGGTCGCTGAGCACAGCTACATTTGCAAGGAAGGCCAGGCGAGCAAAGGGCAGGTTTCCTTTTCCTCAGACGATGATGTTCCAGGCCTGAAAAGGCTTGTTGAGGTTATCCATCGTAATGGCTGTAAAGTAGTAGC
This sequence comes from uncultured Eggerthella sp., assembly GCA_900544455.1. Classification (GTDB taxonomy): domain Bacteria; phylum Actinomycetota; class Coriobacteriia; order Coriobacteriales; family Eggerthellaceae; genus Anaerotardibacter. Next base: position 16,593 of record UQVJ01000023.1, read on the forward strand.
GCAGATCAACCATGCTGGTGGTAAGTCGATTTCCGCCCTAGGTGGCGAATCTTTGACTGCGCCTGCCCCAAGCGCAATGCCCTACACCACAACAAGAGGGGAAGCGGTGCAGGCGCATGCTATGACCCAACAGGAAATTGACCAGGTTGTTGCCGATTTTGCGTCTGCGGCGCGTCGTGCCAAAGAGGCTGGTTTCGATGGCGTTGAGATCCATTCGGCGCATGGGTATCTTCTGAGTCAGTTCTATTCCCCGATAACCAATAAGCGCACCGACGACTATTCGGGCACAAGCATAGCGGGCCGCACTCGCTTGCATTGTCGGGTCATTGAAGCGGTCCGTAGCGAGGTGGGACCCGATTATCTGTTGGCGCTTCGCCTGGGTGCCTGCGACTATGAAGAGGGCGGAGCAACAAGGGAAGATGCTGTTGCGGCATGCAAGATATTCGAAGAAGCGGGAGTAGACCTGTTGGATATCTCGGGTGGCTTATGCGGTTACCGCGGTGACGGCTCTAAGGCCGAAGGCTATTTCGGCGAAGATTCGGCTGCTATTCGCGCAGCGGTAACGGTTCCTGTAATTGTGACCGGTGGCGTGAGGACCCCAGAAGGTGCCGAGCGTGTGCTGGAGAGGGGCCAAGCCGATTTAGTGGGCGTGGGTCGCGCTGCTCTGAAAGATTCCCTATGGGCAAAAAATGCTATTGAGTTTGCGGGTGGTACCAGCGTTAAGGGAACAGTGTTCTTCGATTTCGATGGGACCCTTCATGACAGTATGGCGATCTATGGTCCTGCATTTCGCAAAGCATATGCTTGGCTGGTTGCTGAAGGTCACATGCCGCCGCAAGAATTTACCGATGAATGGATCAGCAAGTGGCTTGGCTGGACTACGGAAGCTATGTGGACCACGTTTGCTCCCAACCTTCCCGAAGTAATATGGCGCCAGGCGGCGGAAATCGTGGGAAATGAAATGGATCGCCTTACCGAGGAAGGCAAGGCTCGATTGTTCCCGGGAGTACCCGAAATGCTCGATGCGCTCTGCTCGGATGGCTACGAACTCGCATTTATCAGCAATTGCCGCACCCGCTATTGCGAGGTGCATCGTGCGATGTTTGGCTTGGATGCTTGGTTTGACGCCTATTATTGCGCTGAAGATTTTGGCGAAATGCCGAAATGGCAGATATATCAGCAGGTAGCGGAGCGTCATGCCATCCCTCGCGTAATGGTGGGTGACCGCTTCCACGATGGTGAAGTGGCTATGAAAGCAAGCATTCCCTTCATCGGGTGCACGTATGGCTTCGGTGATGAAGAAGAGTTGGCAATGGCGTCGGCATGCGTCTTGGCGCCCAAGGACATTCCTAGTGCTGTTCGGGAGGTTCTTTCATGAAATACTGCATTCACTGTGGGTCGGAATTGGAAGACGAAGACAAGTTCTGTGTGCATTGCGGCTTGTCTCAGAGTTCCGCCCCAGAGCCTGGTTGCCAACAGGAAGCCGTGGGCCAAACATCCGTCTCACCTGTTCCCGCCGCGGCAAGCAAGAAACCGGTCAACAGAGCGGTGATTGTTCTTTCTGTGGCTCTTGCCGCTGCGTTGGTGGTTATCGTTTGCTTGGTTTTGTTCATGCGTCCCGCTTCGAATGAGGCGGAAGCTCCCTCCTCCAATGTCGCCTCGCAGCAGCAGACCGACGATTCCGACAGCAACGCATCTTCTCATGACTCTGCGGGCTCCGACTCCTCTGCTGCCCATAAGAAGGAGAGCTCTTCGACGCAGACCGAAGTTTCGGTTCGTGCATTGTCGGACTTCTCCGGGGATATGGGTGCGTGCCTCTTGAGCAGCTATTCTGCCTCTTCTGTTCTTCCCGCAAGCGAATACGGTACGTACGTTGCAAGCAACTTAAGCGATGGAGATTGGAGCACTGCCTGGGTTGAGGGCTCGTCCGGATCGGGGGCCGGTCAAAGTGTAACGATGTCTCGCGCTTCTGGTAGCAAGACATCGGTAAGCTGTTTGGAACTGGTGGCTGGTTACGGTAAATCAACCGACATCTATTACAAGAATGCACGCCCGAAGCAGGTTTCTTTGATTGCCGATTCGGGTGAGGTGGTAGCGCAGGTAACGCTTGCCGACTCATATCGAGTGGTTCAATCGATTAGCTTCCCGGC
>UQVJ01000024.1 GCA_900544455.1 uncultured Eggerthella sp.
CGTCCACGAAATCTACCGTGGGAACCGTGGAAGCGGGCTTTTCGTTGCCAACCAAAATTTGCACGAAATACATGCTTTCATCGGGAGCAACCAGCAACGAATCGGCGCTGGTAACCTTCGATGCCGGAGTAGTGGCAAGCGCCAAGTTCGACATACGAGCAGCAACCGAACGGGTGAATTCCGATGTGCCGAAAAGGCAGATAAGGTTCGATTCGAGCACCTGAGCCGCGCGGGCAAAGCCCAAACGGGGAACAGGGCTGAAAGAATCCTTGCCCTTCCAAGAATGCTGCAGGTGCAAAAGCGCGCGGAACGTGAATGCACCGGCAATGCCGTCGGTGGGCAAGCCCATGTTCAGCTGGAAACGACGCAGCGCATCTTCCGTATGGACGCCAAAAATACCGTCAGCAATACCGCAAGAAAAGCCCAGCGCGGAAAGAGCTTCCTGGAGCGTACGTACATCGGCACCGTGGAAGAACGGGACGCGCAAGAACAGGTTGCGGTCGCCCAATTCGAACGACGCGTCAACCAATTTGGTCCAAACGGCGTTGTCCACCTCGGCGCGCGGTTCGATGCCGCAATCACGGCACAACGATAAAACAGCGTTTTCCGTTTCGGCGCCAAAGGTGCCCGTTACCTGGTCTTCAGCCAGGTAGCCAGCCTTTACGAGCCTGTGCTGCACATCTTCAACTGCAGCGCCGGAATCGTTTTTCTTAATAGGATCCATATGCTTCACTACTTAAGTCGATCAACGAACCAATCTGCCATCGACGCTAAAAGGTCGCGCATCTTCGATTCGGGCAGGATTTTCGCAAGGCGCTCCTGAGCATTGGCGGTTAGCTTCTCTGCATAAGCGCGCGCATAATCGATGCTGCCAGCCTCACGCATGATGGAAACCGCTTCCTCGAGAACTGCCAGATCCGTTTCCTTAGAGGAAAGAATCTCTACCAAGCGTTCCCGCTTTGTGGTGTTCTGCAGCGCATGAACCACAACAAGCGTGCGCTTGCCTTCAGTAATATCGCTGCGATAGTCTTTTTCTTTCGCTTCCTTGGTGCCAACCAGGTTAAGCAAGTCGTCCTGAATCTGGAACGCAAGGCCAGTATCCAAACCATAAGCACGAAGAGCTTCAACCTGCTCTTCCGTACCGCCGCCAACCATAGCGCCAACAGCCAGAGGAACCGCGCCAGAATAGTGCGCGGTTTTGTGCGTTGCCATAACCAGATAATCTTCCGGAGTGATGTCGTAGCGACCATCACGAGCCCAACCGATATCAAGAGCTTGGCCTTCCACCGTGCTCTGAGCCATGGAAACCAGCTCGATGGCAACGCGCACCTTCATGGAGTCGGAAAGCAACGGGTCGCGCATAACGATGCCGTTTACGATGGACAGGGCCAAGTCGCCCGCGTTGATGGCAAGGCCTTCACCTTGGGTAAGGTGCATGCAAGGCTCGCCACGACGCAACGATGCTTCATCAGCAATATCGTCGTGAATAAGAGCGGCCGTATGGAAATGCTCGATAGCGGCAGCAGCGGAAAATGCCCGACGGATATCGCCACCTACCGCAGCACATGCTGCAACGCAGATAAGAGGACGATGGCGCTTGCCGCCGTTTTGGCTGTACTTCATAAGCGGAGCGTACAGGTACTTGTCCATATCGGGATGGCTACCTGCAGGAATGAACGTGTTGATGATGTCGCCGACTTTATCCGCATAGCGGCTCAGGTACGATTCGAACAGCGCGGGCGATCCGGGCTGGGCAGATGCATCTTCTGTCTTGCAGTATGCCTCGAAATCCTCGATGTTTTGGACGATCTTGGGATCCTGCATGCAAGGTGCGATGTCTGTCATCTTCAACGCTTTCGTTATAACCGAGTGCCCACTAAAACGGAGCACTGCTGAATTCAGAACTGGTAGGAGCGGTGGGACTCGAACCCACAAACCCGAAGGTGGCGGATTTTAAGTCCGCTGTGTATGCCAATTCCACCACGCTCCCGTGTTGCCCCTGACGGGCAAGCGTTACCATCATAGCAAAAATAACTCCCAACGCGCGGTTAAGGATCATTCCCATGAAAGCTCTTCAGTGAACAAACCTTGGCAAATAAGTAAGATTTGTTTATTTCCCCTGTTCATAGGCGCCAAGGATCAAACCTTGAAGAATATCCGATTCGCTAACTGTGAAGGATTTGCAATCGGCGGCCGCAAGCACTTCAAGCAAAATGCCCAAGCCGGCAACAATAACCGAAGCGCGTTCAGGTTGAAGACCCACTACGTGCTTGCGGTCGGCCAAGGGCATGCTGGATAGCTGGCAGCACAGGTTGTTCAGGGTTTCGCCTGGAACCGTAACACCATCGACCAAAGCAGAATCGTACACTTCCATCTTCTTGTCCATAGAAACAACGCTGGTTGCCGTGCCTGCCACCGCAACAATACGGTCGATTGCAATCCCCTCGTTTTTCGCATGTTCGAAAAAGGGCCTGAATTCGTGCTGGACCCAGGCGCGAGCCTGCGCCAATTCAGGTTCGGCGGGAGGATCGGAAACATAGAAGCGTTCCGTCATGCGGCGGCATCCAACGTTGAACGAATGCGCCAACTTCGGAGCTTCACCGCCAACACCCAGCACCACTTCAGTGGAGCCGCCACCGATATCGGCAACCAGAAGGTTTTCGCCTTCGTGCCCGCGCGAAGCACCACGGAATGAAAGAGCGGCCTCGCGTTCACCTTCGATAACGGAAAGCCCTACACCCAACTCGCGCAATTTCCCTACCAAAATGCCAGAATTCTTGGCGTCACGCGAAGCGCTGGTGGCAACAGCCACGATGGGGATTTCAGGTTGCTGTTCGGTGCGATAGCTATTTACGATATCGACGTATTCACCGATTTGCGTAACGACGCGTTGAATGGCATCTTCCTGGAGAACGCCCGTTTTATCGACGCCAACGCCAAGATTAGTTATGACGCAACGGCGCTCAAGCTCATGAAGCGCGCCATTTTGAACCTCTGCCAACAACAATCGGCACGTTACCGTGCCGATGTCGAAAGCTGCAATACGTTTTGAATTAGTGGCCATAGCCAAAGATCACATCCAAAAAGCCGGAATACCACGTGTCGGGAGCTGCTACGCTACCAGCGGGAATGGCGTAGACGCGATCGTTTGAGCGCGAAGTATCGGTTGAGGGGGTTACTCCTTCAACCGAAACAACATGTTCACCTGGGCGAATCCATCCCAACTCAGAGCGAGCATAATCTTCAATGCCTTCATCGGTATTGAGGTAATCTACCTGATTTTGCATCTGGGTATTGTATTCCTGAAGCGCATCGTATTCAGCTTGAAGCTGCTGTAACTGACGCGTTTCGTTGTAGTAATTCTGGCAAGGGAAATAGAGCATGGTCACTGCAAATACAACGGCAATAAGCGAAACTATACCGCGCGTTGCCCATGCGGAAATAGACCCCGTAAAAGGCATGGCAAACGGTAGCGAAAAACCGCGCTTGCCATTTTCGCCTTCAGCCATGCTGCGCACCGACTTACGCTGGGTTGAACCCATGCGCATATCGTATACGGCGGCGCGGCTACCCTGCTCTTGCTGCTCCGCACGCGCACGAGCCCTTTCGCGAGCTCCGATGGTGCGATCGAATTCACGATCGGCCTTTGCGGCTCGGAAACGCTTACGGATCTCGTGAGAGAAGCTTTCGTTCTGCTTGCGCTGCGCCGAGCGACGGGCTGCTGCGTGCTCTTCACCTTCCGCAGACGCATCGTCTATGCGACGAGAACGAGCGCCAGGTGCGGCGTCATTGCGATAGCCGGAGGAGGCTTGAGCCTGATAACCCCTGCGAGCCTGAGCGCGAGCCGATGAATAACGACGGTCGCCCGCGGAAACAGACGAGGAGTAGCCACGACCAGCACGTGGAGCACCGTGATTGGGATTGAGGTCATCGTACCCACGCATAGAGGCGCGCTCCCGAGAGGGGCGCTGCAGCTGGGCATAGTTGCTTTCGGCAAAACGAGATGCCGATGCCTCACGGTAAGAACGCGCACTGGAAACACGAGGGGTGTTTGAGCGATAAGAAGCACGACGAGCCGCGCCTTCTTCGGCATTTCGATGAGCTTCGTAGGCTCTACGAGAAGAAGAGGACGGTGAAACGGTACGCGGAAGCGAAGCCTCGCGGGCTTTCACCTCATCGAACGAAAGAATGTTCGCTTGTCGCGTCACGAAAAGAAGACCCCTTGAGCATCGTGGTGTGGTTAAGTAGTGCGTTTAATGCTTTGAAGTTCAATTACTATACCACAGGCACCAGTCCGAAAAAGACCCTTGATTAAAAGAAAGAAAGGCTGCACAAAGCAGCCTTTCTTTTTACGGTAACGTTACTAAGTAACGCCAGTTGATTGTCGAAAATGAAACTAAAGAAGTCCCTTTTCGGATACGGGAATCGCTTATTCGTCTTCGTCGAGAGCGGCAGCGATTTCGTCGGTGATATCCATGGTGTGATATACGTTCTGAAGGTCTTCGAGCTCTTCCAGACGGTCTACCAGGCGCATAACCTTCTTTGCATCGGCAACAGTAACCTCGGTAGGCGTGGTGGGCTCCATAATGAACTCAGCACCCTTTACTTCGATGCCCTGCTCTTCCAGACCCTTCTTAACCGTCATCAGATCGGTGGGAGCGGTGTATACGATCCACTCATCGCCGGCGTCTTCGTAATCGGAACCGCCAGCCTCGGCAACAGCCATCATGAATTCATCTTCATCGACAGCGTTTTCCTTGTCGGCAACCTTCTTCTGCTCGGACTTGATAACCTTTTCTACCAGGATCTGGCCCTTCTTTTCGAACTGGAAGGCAACAGAACCGGAAGTGCCCAGGTTGCCACCATGATGATTGAAGGCAGCACGAACATCGGCAGCGGTACGGTTGCGGTTGTCGGTCAAAGCGTCGCAGTAGATAGCAACGCCGCAGGGGCCGTAGCCCTCGTACACAACCGTTTCATAGTTAGCAGCGTCTTTGCCAGAGCCGAATGCCTTATCGATAGCGGTCTTGATTTTGTCCTTAGGCAAGGAATAGCTCTTTGCCTTATCGATAGCAGCTGCCAGGGAAGCGTTGTTTTCAGGGTTCGGGTCGCCGCCTTCCTTCGCCGCAACGGTGATGTTACGGGAAAGTTTGGAGAACAGCGCGGAGCGCTTTGCGTCCTGAGCTGCCTTACGATGCTTGGTGGTTGCCCATTTTGAATGCCCTGACATATATGTACCTTTCCGTGGGTGATATTCCGACCCGATATTTTAGCACAATCACCTAATTAGTGCTTGACAAGCACTTCGGGGTTAAAATCCCCTCAACGTATAATTCAAACAAACCCACAACAGCAAAGGAACGCCATGCCCCTCATCGAGCTCACCAACTTAGACGATGCCCGTTTACGCGTATTTTCCAGCATGACCGATTCCGAGCTACGCGATCCGAAACAACTGGTGGGCCTTCGCCTTGCAACAGGCAGCGGTGTGTCCGACGATGGCTTATTCATTGCCGAATCGCGCAACGTGATTGATCGAGCCATGGATGCGGGGCTTACTCCTTTTGCCCTGCTAACCGATAAGCGCTGGGCGCCCGCATGTGAAGAATTGCTTGCTCGCATCAATGCCACAGCGCCATCCACTCCCCTGTTCGTTGGCACACGCCAACAGGTTTCCGAGCTAACCGGCTATGAACGCACTCGTGGCCCCCTTGCGGCATTCAATCGGCCCATCTTGCCCGATGTTGCCACCTTGCTCAGAACCGCAACGCGTGTTGCCATCTTGGAAGATGTGACGAACTTCACCAATATTGGTGCGATATTCCGCTCGGCCGCTGCGTTGGGCATGGACGCCGTGTTGGTTACACCCGGTTGCCACGACCCGTTCTATCGCCGTGCTAACCGCGTTTCCATGGGAACCGTGTTCCAGGTGCCGTGGACACGCATCGGGACTGAACGTAATTGGGCAGAAGAGGGAGTCCCGCTACTGAACGAACTCGGATTCACCGTTGCGGCCCTGGCACTGGAAGATGATTCTGTCACACTTCAGGATGAACATATCGCGGGCGCCAAGAAGCTGGCACTTGTCCTGGGAACCGAAGGCGACGGCTTGGCGCCTTCCACTATCGCCAATTGCAACTACACCGTGAAGATCCCCATGGCGCATCAGGTTGATTCCCTCAACGTAGCCGCTGCCAGTGCCGTAGCCTTTTGGGAGGTTCGCGGCCAATACCTCTAGGTGGGGAAATAGGGACTGGTCCTGCTTTCCCACCTAACGAGAAGAGCCTTGCTTGCAACGTATCGCGCAAACAAGGCTCTTTTTATGCGCATAGCAAAGCGGAGAATCGGGACTTGCCCCTATTTTCCCACGTGGTTGCCGCGGTTTACGTATTCAGGCTTCAGCAGCACCACACCACCGCGCTCTTCGATTTCTTCTTTGGTCATGCGGGTATTGAGCTCCGCCGCGAATTCATCAAGGCCAATGCCACAACGCTCCAGCAAAACCATAAGGTGATACACCACATCAGCAGCTTCGTAACGCAGATGGTTTACCTGCGCATCGTCGCCCTCGTTATACACAACGTCCTTTGCCGCAAGGGTGGCTTCGTGGGCCTCTTCGGCAACCTTCTTCAAAAGCATATCGATATCACCCGTAAGCAAACGATGCGTATAGCTTTCATCGCCCGCATTGCGGCGCTCGTGGATGGTGTGCGCCAGCGATTCCAACGAAGCGCCAATTTGGCTTTGCGGAGGAGTGCGGTCATCGGAGAGATACGTTTTGGCATTGGACATCGTTTGCTCCCTTTCAATTTTTTGCGAGTACCAGAATAGCACTCTAAATGCAGATAGCGCATGGCGCTTTAGTGTACTAAAGAAGCCTTCTCCAAAGAAACAAAAGGCGCGTCCCACTCGGGGAACGCGCCTTTGAAGCGATTAGCTTTCGGTCGGATTATTCTTCGTCCGAAGAGGAGTCGGAATCAGCATCCGTGCTGTGGAAGCCAAGGTCGTTGGCGCCCAGCAGAGCGTCGAGCTCTTCCAGGTTGCGCTGATAGGAGCGCGGGGGCAGAGCCTCGCCCAGCATGTCCTCACCTTCAGTGCTGAAGGTTGCAGGCTGATCGCCGCCGATGAGCACGGTGTCATCAGGAGAGAACACCATGTCGAGCAGCTGGCTCATGTCGTCGCGAGAAGCGTTCAGGTCGTCTTCGATCACATGAGACAAGCCATGCTTTTCGAGGCCTTCCTTCAGCTCTTCGATAGCCTTGGTGCCAATGCCCTCGATGCGAAGCAGGTCATCTTCGGTATGACCAACCAGGTCGGCCACGGTTTCGATGCCAGCCTCAGAGAACTTGTTGGCCCAACGCTGCGAAACGCCCAGGTCGTCGTAAATATACAGACGAGCATCCTCATCGGAGAGGTTGTTGCCACGGTAGCCCGACGTAATGGAAGCAAAGTAGCTTGCATAGTCGGAGCCCGCACCCAGGTAACCATCGCCATCAAGCGACCAATCCTGCGGCTGAGGCAGCAGCTCTTCGATCTCGCGAAGCGCCTCAGGAGCGGAATCGGGCAGACGGTCGGAGTCAACCTTGTCAACAGCCACACCGCGGTAGGTAAGGCCCACGTCGTGATAACGCTTGAGGCCGGTACCAGCCGGGATAGGCTTACCGATGATAACGTTTTCCTTCAGGCCCTGCAGGGTATCAACCTTACCCTCGATAGCGGCATCGGTAAGAACCTTGGTGGTTTCCTGGAACGATGCAGCAGACAGGAACGAATCGGTTGCCAACGAAGCCTTGGTGATGCCGAGCAGCAAAGGCTGACCCACCGGAGGATTCTTGCCTTCCAGAACCAAAGCGTTAGCCGCATCTTCGAATTCGAAGCGGTTAACCTGGCGGCCCGGCAGATAGTCAGAATCGCCCGGATCGAGAACAGCAACCTTACGCAGCATCTGGCGAGCAATAACCTCGATGTGCTTGTCGTTGATGTCTACGCCCTGGGACACGTACACGTCCTGAACCTGAGCAACGATGTAACGAAGCGTGGTGTTCGGATCGGTAAGGCGAAGCAGGTCGTGCGGGTTTACAGAACCCTTGGTGAGCTGCTGGCCAACTTCAACCTCGCAACCATCGGTAACGCCCGGCAAAAGCGTTGCGCGAGCAGATACCACGTATTCGCGGATGTTGCCTTCCTGGTCATGAACGGTAAGCGTCTTGTTCACCTTATCGGCAGTTACCTGCAAGGTACCAGCGATTTCAGCAAGTACAGCCTGGCCCTTAGGCTTGCGAGCCTCGAAAAGCTCGGTAACACGAGGCAGACCGTGCGTAATGTCTTCACCTGCAACACCGCCGGCGTGGAACGTACGCATCGTAAGCTGCGTGCCGGGCTCACCGATGGACTGTGCAGCAATAATGCCAACAGCAGTACCGATGTTAACCGGGCGTGCAGTAGCAAGGTCCCAACCGTAGCACTTCTGGCAAACGCCATGCTCTGCATGACAGGTCATAACCGTGCGGATGTTGATGGTAGTAAGACCAGCAGCATCCATAGCGGCAACCTGATCCATGGAGTTGATGAAGTCGCCCGCAGCAACGATAACGTTGCCCTCGGCATCCTGGATGTCTTCCAGAACGCAACGACCAACCAGGTTCTCGTCAAGCTCGCCCTTATCGTTGTGAATCGGATAAGGAACGCCGTCGGAAGTACCGCAGTCGATCTCGCGAACAATAACGTCCTGAGCAACGTCAACCAAACGACGGGTAAGGTAACCGGAGTCTGCAGTACGCAGTGCGGTGTCAGCCATACCCTTTCGAGTGCCGTGCGTGGAAATGAAGTATTCCAGAACGGAAAGGCCCTCACGGAAGTTCGACTTAACAGGAATGTCGATCGTGCCACCCTTGGTGTCTGCCATCAGGCCACGCATACCAGCAAGCTGACGAATCTGCTTGATGTTACCTCGAGCACCAGAGTCGGCCATCATGAAGATCGGGTTGAAGCTGTCGAAGTTGGCAGCCATTGCCTCGCCGACCTCTTCGTTAGCCTCGGTCCAGATGTCAACAACCTGCTTATGACGCTCTTCGGCGCTCATAAGACCCATCTCGTAGTCTTCCTCGATAGCGGCAACCTTGTTGTCGGCATCGGCAAGAATAGCGTCCTTGCTGGGAGGAACCGTTGCGTCGTAAACGGAAACGGTAATACCAGCGATGGTGGCGTAATGGAAGCCGGTGTCCTTCAAGCCGTCGAGGATAGGCTCAACCTCGGAAAGGGTGTAACGGTTGCAAGCATCCTCTACGATGCGGCCAATTTCCTTCTTGTTCATCTGGTAGTTCAGGAACGGATAATCGTCCGGGAACACACCGTTGAAGATGATGCGACCAATGGTGGTCTGCAGACGCGAACCAGCCTTGTACTCATCGAACTGACCGAATGCGGATGCAACCAGGGTGTCCTTCGGAAGGCGAACCCAGATCTTAGCCTGAAGGTCAACCTCGGCACGGGCATCATAGGCGTTGCGAGCATCAGCAAAGTCGATGAATGCACGACCTTCACCGGGGAAGCCATCGCGGGCAGCGGTGAGGTAGTACATACCGATGATCATGTCCTGAGTAGGAACGGTCAGCGGACGACCATGTGCAGGCGACTTGATGTTGTTAGCAGAAAGCATCAGTACGCGGGCTTCAGCCTGAGCCTCGGCACCCAGCGGTACATGAACAGCCATCTGGTCACCGTCGAAGTCAGCGTTGAATGCTGTACATACCAACGGATGCAGCTTGATAGCCTTGCCTTCTACCAGGACGGGCTCGAATGCCTGAATACCCAGACGATGCAGCGTAGGTGCGCGGTTCAGCAGTACCGGGTGCTCAACGATAACTTCTTCCAGAACATCCCAAACGTAACTAGCGCCACGATCTACCGCACGCTTTGCAGCCTTGATGTTAGCAGCGTACTCAAGCTCTACCAGGCGCTTCATTACGAAGGGCTTGAACAACTCGAGGGCCATCTGCTGAGGCAGGCCGCACTGATGCAGCTTCAGGTTAGGACCAACAACGATTACGGAACGACCGGAGTAGTCAACGCGCTTACCGAGCAGGTTCTGACGGAAACGGCCCTGCTTGCCCTTCAGCATGTCGGAGAGGGACTTCAGCGGACGGTTGCCAGGACCCGTTACGGGGCGGCCACGACGACCGTTGTCGAACAGAGAGTCTACTGCTTCCTGGAGCATGCGCTTTTCGTTGTTAACGATGATCTCGGGAGCACCCAAGTCAAGCAGACGCTTCAGGCGGTTGTTACGGTTGATAACGCGACGATACAGGTCGTTCAAGTCGGACGTTGCGAAACGGCCGCCATCGAGCTGAACCATAGGACGCAGATCCGGCGGGATAACCGGAATTACGTCCAGGATCATATCGGAGGGCTTGTTTGCGGAATGCAGGAACGAGTCGACAACCTTCAGGCGCTTAATAGCCTTGGTGCGCTTCTGACCCTTGCCGGTGGCAACGGTTTCAGTAAGCTCCTCAGCGGTAGCGGCGAGGTCGATGCTGTCGAGCAGGTCGCGGATGGCCTCTGCGCCCATGCCGCCCTTGAAGTAGTCGGAATAGTTCAGGCGCATCTCGCGATACAGGGCTTCGTCGGATACGAGCTGCTTGGGCTCGATCTTCAGGAATGCCTCCAGAGCCTCAGAACGCAGGGTCTTGCGCTCGTTGAACTCCTCGTAAATGTCAGCGATCTCTTCTTCGACTTCCTCGGGCGTCATGCGCTCGTCGTCGTCGATGTCATCAACGAACTCGTCCTCTTCGGGAACGTAGTCCACGGACAGACGGCGCGTAGCCTCGATAAGGCGATCGCGCTCTGCGTCCAATTCTTCCAAGTCTGCGGAAAGCTCATCGCGCAGCTCTTCTACGTCCTCTTCGCGAGCTTCCTTGTCAACAAAGGTGATGATGGAAGATGCGAAGTAGAGAACCTTCTCGAGTTCCTTCGGCGGAATGTCGAGCAAGTAGCCCAGACGCGAAGGAGAGCCCTTGAAGTACCAGATGTGGCTTACCGGAGCAGCGAGCTCGATGTGGCCCATGCGCTCACGACGAACCTTGGAGCGCGTAACCTCAACACCGCAGCGTTCGCAGACGATGCCCTTGAAGCGAATGCGCTTGTACTTACCGCAGGCGCATTCCCAGTCCTTCGTGGGGCCAAAGATCTTTTCGCAGAACAAGCCGTCCTTTTCGGGCTTGAGCGTACGATAGTTGATGGTTTCGGGCTTCTTGACTTCGCCACGAGACCAACCACGGATATCTTCAGCGCTTGCAAGAGAGATGCGGATGGCGTCGAAATTGTTAACGTCAAATTCGCTCATTTAGTTCTCCTCTCCCTTACCGATAAGGTCGTCAGTGTCGTTTTTCTCGCCCATCAGATTGCCAAGCTCGGCAGTGATGGAACCCAACAGGTCGTCGCTGTCCTTTTCGGACTTTTCTTCAACGGGAAGTGCGGCGCCCAAAAGCTCATCCTCATCGGGGTCGTGGGTGACATCGATGGTCTGATGCTGGTGACCCTCAAGCTCAACGTTGAGGCACAGCGAGCGCATTTCCTTGATGAGAACCTTGAAGGACTCAGGTACCTCAGGAGCAGGAATGCTCTCGCCCTTGACGATAGCCTCGTAGGACTTAACACGACCGGAGGTATCGTCGGACTTGATGGTCAGGATCTCCTGCAGAACGTTGGAAGCACCATAGGAGTACAGTGCCCAAACTTCCATCTCGCCGAAGCGCTGGCCACCGAACTGGGCCTTGCCGCCGAGAGGCTGCTGGGTGATCAAGCTGTAAGGACCAGTCGAGCGAGCATGGATCTTGTCGTCGACCATGTGGCCCAGCTTAAGGATGTAGGTCTGACCGCAGGTGATGGGCTCACGGAAACGCTCGCCGGTGCGGCCGTCGTACAGCCAAGCCTTACCAGTACGGGAAAGCTGCGGCACGAATTCGTCGCGAGCCATGTCGCCGTACTTGGCATGGTTGATGTTAATGAGGTTGCGGTTAGCAGCTTCGATGGCGTTGGAAATCTCTTCCTCGGTTGCACCGTCGAATACCGGCGTTGCAACGAACTGCGGACCGGCAACAGGCTCGGTGGACTCAGGATCGTCAGACCAACCCCACTTAGCAGCCCAACCAAGATGGTTCTCGAGCAGCTGACCAACGTTCATACGGGAAGGAACACCCAGGGGGTTCAGCATAACGTCGATCGGGGTACCGTCGGCCAAGTAAGGCATATCCTCTACCGGCAGAACGCGGGAGATAACACCCTTGTTACCATGACGACCGGAAAGCTTGTCGCCCTGCTGGATCTTACGCTTCTGAGCAACAAATACGCGAACGAGTTCGTTTACGCCAGGGGCAAGTTCGTCACCGTTTGCACGGGAGGAGCGAACCACGTTGATTACGCGACCGCCGGAGCCGTGAGGTACCTTGAGGGACGTGTCGCGAACTTCGCGAGCCTTTTCACCGAAGATGGCACGCAGCAGGCGTTCCTCAGCGGTGAGCTCGGTTTCGCCCTTCGGCGTAACCTTGCCAACCAGAACGTCGCCGGGGAATACCTCGGCGCCAACGCGGATGATGCCGTCGCTGTCGAGGTCGGAAACCATATCGTCGGAGATATTGGGAACTTCGCGAGTGATTTCCTCGGGTCCAAGCTTGGTGTCACGAGCATCGATCTCGTACTCGGAGATGTGAATAGACGTAAGCAGGTCTTCAGCAATAACGCGCTCGGACACGATGATAGCGTCCTCGTAGTTGTAGCCTTCCCAAGGCATGTAAGCGACCATCAGGTTCTGGCCAAGCGAAAGCTCAGCGCCGTCGCAAGAGGGACCATCAGCCAGAACATCGCCTGCATATACCTTGTCGCCCTTGCGAACGATAGGCTTGTGGTTCATGCAGCCGGACTGGTTGGAGCGCTGGAACTTTGGAATGAGGTACTCGTCGTATTCGCCATCTTCGCGTTCGATGATGATGGTCTGACCGTCAACGTAGTCGACAACGCCAGCGTTCTGGGCTACCAGAACTTCGCCGGAGTCAACCGCAATGCGGTGCTCGATGCCGGTACCAACCAATGGAGCACTAGGACGAAGCAGAGGCACAGCCTGACGCTGCATGTTGGAGCCCATCAGTGCGCGGTTAGCGTCGTCATGCTCGAGGAACGGAATAAGAGACGTTGCAACAGAGGTCATCTGACGAGGCGAAACGTCCATGTAGTCTACGCGGTCGACAGTAACCTCTTCAGGCTCACCGAATACGCCCTTGGAGTCGCGGGTGCGGCACAGCAGACGCTCAGAGGGAACGAAGGTTCCGTTCTCGTCGGTGTGGCCGAATACGCGCGTTTCAGGATCGAACTGCTCGTTTGCCTGGGCAATGGTGTGCTTTTCTTCTTCATCGGCGGTGAGGTAGTCAACGATGTCGGTTACCTTGCCGTCTTCAACGCGACGATACGGGGCCTCGATGAAGCCGTAGTCGTTCACGCGGGCATACGTTGCCAGCGAACCGATAAGACCGATGTTAGGACCTTCAGGGGTCTCAATCGGGCACATGCGGCTGTAGTGGGAGTTATGAACGTCTCGAACCTCGAAGCCCGCACGCTCACGGGACAGACCGCCAGGGCCCAGTGCGTTCAGACGACGCTTATGCGTAACGCCTGCGGCGATGTTGGACTGGTCCATGAACTGAGACAGCTGAGAGGAACCGAAGAATTCCTTGATGGCTGCCACGATGGGGCGAATGTTCACCAGGGACTGCGGCGTAATGTCGTCAGGCTCCTGCATGCTCATGCGCTCGCGCACAACGCGCTCCATACGGGAAAGGCCAATACGGAACTGGTTCTGAATCAACTCGCCAACCGTACGGATGCGGCGGTTGCCGAAGTGGTCGATATCGTCTACCTGAACGCCCTCGGCGCCATCATGGAGACCCACGATGTAGCGCATGGTTGCGATGATGTCTTCCTGCGTAAGCGTGGAGGCGTCGTTTTCAGGGTCGAACTCGAGCTTCTTGTTGATCTTGTAACGGCCAACCTTTGCCAGGTCGTAGCGCTGGGGGTTGAAGAACAGGCCGTCAAGCAGCGTACGAGCAGAGTCGATCGTGGGGGGCTCGCCCGGACGGAAACGACGATACAGCTCGATGAGAGACTCTTCCTTGGTGGTGGCAGGGTCGCGGTCGAGGGTGCGGATCACCATCTCGGAATCGCCGAGAATATCGATGATTTCTTCACGCGTTTCAGCAATACCGAGCGCACGCAGAAGAAGCGTAGCAGGCTGCTTACGCTTACGGTCGATACGCACGGAAAGGATGTCGCGCTTGTCGGTTTCGAACTCGAGCCATGCACCACGGGAAGGGATGATCTTCGCGTTGTAGATGGTCTTGTCGGATGTTTTGTCGCGCTCGGCAGAGAAGTAAACGCCAGGGCTGCGCACCAACTGAGATACAACAACACGCTCGGTGCCGTTGATGATGAAGGTGCCGCGGGGCGTCATCAGCGGGAAGTCGCCCATGAAGACGTCCTGCTCTTTGATCTCGCCTGTTTCGCGATTGATGAAGCGGATTTCAGCAAAGAGCGGTGCCTGATAGGACACGTCACGTTCCTTGCATTCATCTACGCTATACTTGGGCTCACCAAATTCATGCTTGCCGAACTCAACACACATATCTTTGGTGTTGGATTCGATGGGGCTGATGTCTGCGAAAGCATTCGTCAGACCATCATCCATGAACTTCTTGAAGCTTTCCGTTTGGATTGCGATCAGATTCGGCACGTCCATGACGGCTGGGATCTTCGCGAAGCTCCGGCGAGTCCTATAACGGCTGGTGGAATCGGGGTTATTAGACTGAACCACGAGTCATTTCCTCCTTCGTTGCAACCGGTTGTTTTGCAAAAAGACACAATTTAATAAAATACTTCGCGGTACCTGCGCCGTCAAGGAAAATTTTCTTCAAGTGTGTTTTACCTATGAAGTTTTGGAAACTTTTTGCAATTTGCCCATTCTGGCACCGAAAGCGAAAACCAGCCTTCGCCGCACCCCGCACTACCCTATGCCGCCACACCGGGCCCCACCCCGCATCGCAATTAAAAAGGATCGCCCGAAAGCGATCCTTTTTTATTCTGGCAAATTAGCCCAACCCTACTGGAAGTCGTAAAGATCCTTGGTAGCAACCTTGAAGTCTTCGTAAACCTCAGCGGCAATGGCGTCGTCCATCACGAGTTCAAATGCAGCGGGCTGACCTTCTTCGTCGAACTCGGTGACCTCAAGAATGGTTACCTCGCCCGATCCGCCAGCTTCTTCCCCATCGCCGATGGCGTAGAAGAAACCGTAACGACGATCGTTGTGAATGATAAGACCCAGGAATTCGAGGTTAACCTTGTCGCCCGACTCGTCTTCAAAGGTAAAAACGATGCCCTCTTCAACCGGGGGTGCGAAATTAGGTGCGCTTCCTTCTCTCATTATTTTTTCCTCCTGTAACGGATAGGCTCGGAATTGCCGGCCTTCTTGGCTTTCTTCTGCTTAGGACTTTCGTTCTTGCTGGCTTCCTTGTCTACCACAGCTTCCTCTGCGGAATCAACCGTAGCAACAGGCTGTGCAGTTTCCACGGCACCAGCAGGGAGAAGCGGCGTGGAAGCGAACGAGAAGCGAGTGATATCGGTGCCGTACTTCTTCACCAGCTTGGCATTCTTGGGCTCGCGAGATTTCCACATCGCAAAAAGCGGCGTTGCAACCGCGATGGATGAATACGAGCCCGCGATCAGGCCAACCGACATAGCGAAAGCGAAGTCTTTCAGCGTTTCGCCGCCGAACAGCAACATGCCCAGAACAGGAACGAACGAAGTGAGCGTAGTATTGATCGAGCGGATGAATACCTGATTCAACGAGTGATTCGCCATAGACATGAAGGTGCACTTTACATCGGACTCCTTCATGTTGTCATTGATGCGATGGAATACGACAACCGTGTCGTACAGCGAGTAACCCAAAATGGTAAGCAGGGCCGCTACCGTGTTAGGCGTAACCTCGCGGCCAACCAATGCATAAACGCCAACCACGATAATCAAGTCGTGGAGCAACGCAACAACCGCCATCAGGCCCATCTTGTATTCGAAGCGAACCGCAATGTAGGCGATGATCAAAAGCAGCGAAACAACAAATGCGATGAGGGAAGATTGAATCACGCTTTGGCCCCAGTCGGGTCCAACCGTGTTTACCTCATAGCTATCGGTGCTCAGGTTAAGAGTGTCGACCACTTTCGCCGCTGTGGTTGCGGCAGATTCGGCAGACGTAGTGGTAGTGCGAACCAAGAAGCCATCGGAGCCATCGGAATTGGTGGTCTGAACAACAGCGTCGGGCTCGCCAGCCTCAGCGAAGGCAGTGCGCATATCTTCGATGGAAGTATCGCCCGTATTGTGGAATGCGATAGATGTACCGCCCACAAACTCAATACCAAACTGAAGGCCGCGAACACCTACGACCACGAACGACAGAACAACAAGTGCAGCCGAAACGCAAAGGAATACTTTGCGTACACCCATGAAGTTGATGTCGCGCTTGATAAAGCGACCCTTCAGCTCATCGAGCGTCTTGTGGGCAATGGACTTCTTTTCCTCCATCGCCTCAGCGGAAGGATGGGCAACCGTTCCCGTCTGCTCACCGCGAAGCTCGGCATAAACAGGAGCTGCTTCCTGGCAATCGCGCACACCCCAGAAGCCAGGATGTTTGGTGATAACGCGCGGGGCAAGAAGGCGGATAAGCGGAGCCTTCAGCAGCAACATCATAACGATGTCGCACGCAATGCCCAATGCCAGCGTAAGGCCGAAGCCCTTGACGCTTGCTGAAGCCAAGAAGAACAGGGTAAGAGCAGAAACCAGCGAAACCAGGTCGGCATCGATGGAGGTTTCGATGCCATGGCGAACACCCGTGATGGAAGCCGCGCGAACGCTTCTGCCCATTCGGATTTCCTCGCGGAAACGCTCAAGTACCAGAATCGAGGAGTCGGCAGCCATACCGATGGTAAGAACGATACCCGCAATACCCGCCAACGAAAGCGAGAACAGGCCGAACGCCGAAAGCGTAGCCAAAAGGCCAAGATAGAGCACGGCGAACACGGCCATAGCAGCAGCCGTAAGCAAACCCAGGCCGTGATAGAAGAACAGCAGGTACAGCATAACCAGGGCAAGACCCAGAATGGCAACGATCAAACCACTGTTGAGAGCATCCTGACCAAGCGTAGGTCCTACCACCTGGCTCTGCTCGTAGTGGAAGCTTACCGGCAGCGAACCGCTTTCAAGAACCGTCTGGAGAGACTGGGCTTCCTCGAGCGTGTAATTACCGGTGATGGAAACCTGACCACCCGTGATTTCCGACTGAACCGCAGGAGCGGACTGGATTTGACCATCCAGGATAATGACGATCTGGCCATTGGTAGGAGCAAGATCGCGCGTTGCATCGGCAAACGCCTGAGTACCAGCAGAATCGAGCGAGATGTTGACCGCATAGTACTGGCTGGTTTCAGACGCCTTGTCTACCGTAACACGCGTGATGTTTTCGCCCGTGATAAGGGGTGTATAGGTGCCCGGGTCAACGCTGCGGTACGTTGTCTTGCCCGTCTTGAAGGAATTGCCGAAATCATCGGTAACCGAGCTCTGCTGCATGTAGGTGCCGTTCTTGATGGCAGCCTGGTCGTCAGCTTCGGTGAAGGAATCGGCGCGAGCAAATTCCAGCTTGCCCGTTTTGCCGATGGTAGCAAGGGCTGTTTCAGGGTCGGAAAGACCTGGGATCTGAACCAGGATTTGATCGTTGCCCTGAACCTGAACCGTTGCCTCAGATGCGCCCAAGGCATTGACACGCGATTCGATGATGGCGCGAGACTTTTCCATGTCTTCCTTGGTAACGTCTTCGCCATCGGTGCTCTGTGCCGAAAGAACCACAGAAAGACCGCCCTGGATGTCCAGACCCTGATTGATCTTTTCATTCGGCGGCGTGAACATGAACACCGAGCCGATTACCAAAATAGTTGCCGCAATAAGGAGCCATACGTTGCGGCGGTTCTTGTTGCCACCCGTGCGCTTGTTGCGCTCCTTCTGGCGCTGAGAATTCTTCTTCTGAGCTTCTTTTGCGCGAGCCTTACGACGCTTTTCGCGATCCTTGGCACGCTGCTTTTCTTCAGCCGTGAGCTTCTTCGCTTCTTTGGAAGTAGCCGTGGCTTCTTTTTCCTCGTCCAATTCGTTTTCCTTGGGTTGGTCGACCATAGTAGTCCTTCTGATTATCCTCCGAACAGCGCGCTAGCGCGCATGTGCATATCGAAAATATGATAGCGGCACGCACGTTAACCCGATGTTATTTCTTCAATTTCGCCACTCTATCGCACAAAAGCAGTCGCCGAAAGGGCAAGAGCGATCATTGCGCAACCTTTGCGAGCGAGCAGAGGTAAGCGCACAGGCGCACTTGCCCAAAATGGGAAAATGGGGATAACCCCCATTTTCAAACCAGTTGCTTGCTGTTAGTAGTCCTTTGCGGCAGGAGAGTTCATCCAATCCTGATAGAACTCCTCGTAAGCATCGGC
>UQVJ01000025.1 GCA_900544455.1 uncultured Eggerthella sp.
GCCCGGGTTGGTGTTTTGACATGATGATGAAAACCCGCCATTTTATGCGAAAAGTGCTTTATCCGCGTGCTTGCCGTGCCTTTGGTTTGATTGCCTTGGGTGTTTTTGCCGTCGTGCTAAGCAGTTGGCTGTTTGCGTGGCTGGGAGCCGGTTTGAGTGACGCTTCGATTGCGAATTCTGCTAGTTCGGCTGTTGTTATCGAGAATGCAGTCGATTCCGATAAGGGCATTTTGCGCCTTGATCCCGATAAGGTGCTGGCAAGGTTCGACCAGGATGCGCCAAATTCCTTTAATGCCGAGGTTCTTGATGGATGGGGCGATTGGTATTCCCTTTCTGATGATGGGGTGATCGCGGGTTGCGTGCTTTCGTGTGACAGGGTTTCCGCGATTGGCAAAATTAGGCCCTTGCTTGAAGAGCGGGGGTGGCGAACTGTCCCGAGCGGACAGGAAACCGTACAGACTTTCGTTAAAGAAGAAGGAGAGTTCCGCTGGTTGATGCTTAACTGCGAATCGGTAGGAGCGGGCACTTCTGTGGTCGTGAACGCAAGGAGGGGGAATGGTTGATGACGGAATAGGGCGGCGACTGTGTCTTGCGGCGACCTTTTGGGACAGGATGACAGGTTTGTTCTCTCGTCGATTGCGCAACGAAGTTCTTCTGATTGCTCCTTGTCATTCCGTTCATACGTTTGGAATGGGATATGCAATCGATATCGCATTTGTCGGAAGAGAAGGAAGGGTTATGGAGTCGTATGAGAATGTTCCGCCCTGGCAATTGAGAAAATGCCCTGGTGCTTATGCGGTTCTAGAGCGAAAGGCCGTAGCGAAGAGCGATTTGAGCGGGTCCTCAGGGGAGGATCGGGTTGTTGGTTGGTTCAAAGAAGGAGATGAGATTGAATTATGCGTCAGAAAATGAGTTTTGGCGAGCTGCCTCAGGAGAGGGAGTGCTTAAGCGAAGGAGAGCCCTTGCGGATTCCTTTGGCAAGCGAGAATGCGTGCGACAACGAGCTAGGAGTTGACCCTGAGGGAATTCGGCTATCTCAGCGCCTGGAAGTGAAAACCTGTCCCGTTTGCGGTGCTCGTTGCTTTTCCGATATGGATATTTGTTACAACTGCCTCCACTCTTTTGCGCATGACAAGACGAAAACAAGGGAAGTTTCTCGAAAACAAAATGGGCGGTTTGAGACTGCGGTCTATGATGCGGACTGCAGTCCTGCGCTAGATTCTGAATCTTCGGGCAGGGAGGAAGGTGTATGCAATTTGCAAAGCAGCGGAAACGGGTCTAAGTCGTTGATGGATGAAACAGCTGGGGCTAGGATCGCCGAATGCGAGGATTCCGCCGACAATGCGAAGACATCCCTCGTGAGTCTTGGTAAAGGAGTGGAAGTAATAGTGAATATCTCCTTTGCGAAAAGCCCTTGTTCCAAGAATGGAGAGATGGCCCCAACCGTAATGATAGAAACAAGATAGAAAAAGCCCCTGCTTCTTCCGTTGATCTGCGCCCTTCGAACTCGGATTTTCATTTGCCAATCCAAATTCGGGGAGCAGATCAACACGGTGAAGCGGGGGCTTTCGTGTTGATTGATATATTTCGCCTATTTCAAGAAATCGAGCACGGCTTCTTCGATTGCGGCGGTGTTTCCTTCAATAACATCTTCGAATCGGATGGGCAACGAATCGAGCTCTGCGAGACCCTTGGGAATGTTGTGACTGTTGGCCTCGTTGGCAATGAGGTCGTTTAGGGCGCATCCGCTAAGCTCTGCCACGGACTCGGGAAGAGGCTCACCAGGTGCTATGCCGTGCAGTGCGCGGTATACATTTTCGCCGAATTTTGCCCAATGCGCGGTTGAGGCGATAAGCACAGGGTTTTCACCGTGCAGTCGTTCTGCGACCTTGTAGGCAACGGCAGTGTGGGGGTCGATAAGGTAATTGTGCTTATCGAGCACCTCTTTGATGGTGCTGAGGCATGTTTCGCTATCGACGGAATCTGATTTGAAATCTGCCTGAAGTTTGGAGAGGGTTTCGGTATCGACCGTAAAGGATTTGTTTGCCTTGAGCTCTTCCATCCATGCTGCGATGGCGTCGGCGTTACGCCCTGTGAGCTCGAAGAGCTGACGCTCGACGTTTGAAGAAACTAAGATATCCATCGAGGGGGACGGGGTCAGGACGAATTCGCGGTTGGAAATGTCGTAGCTGCCGGTATTGATGAAATCGGTAAGCACGCGGTTTTCGTTGCTTGCGCAGAACAAGGTGCCCAAAGGAGTGCCGATCTGCTTTGCGTACCATGCGGCAAGGATGTTGCCGAAATTACCGGTAGGAACGCAGACATCAAGCGGCTTGCCAGCTTCGAGTTTGCCCTGGGCAACCAGTTCAGCGTAGCTGGAAACGTAGTAAACCACCTGAGGAAGCAGGCGACCCCAGTTGATGGAGTTGGCGCTAGAGAGGGCAACCTGGTTGGAGGCCATCAGCTTTTCGGCAAATGCTTCGTCTCCGAAAACGTTCTTGGCTCCCGTTTGGCAGTCATCGAAATTGCCCTTTACTGCCCAGACCATAACGTTGGAGCCTGCCTGGGTTGCCATTTGCTTGTACTGGATGTCGCTAACGCCGCCGTCGGGGTACATTACCGCAATCTGGACGCCTTCCTTGTCGCGGAACCCTTCGAGAGCTGCTTTGCCGGTGTCGCCCGAAGTGGCGACCAGGATAAGGAAGGTGTTTTCCAGTTTTCCCTGCTCGCGCAGCTGGGATGCGCTTGCACTAAAGAAATGGGGTAAGCACTGAAGCGCCATGTCCTTAAAGGCGCTGGTGGGACCATGCCATAGCTCGAGAACATGGGTGTTTTCGTCGAGCGACGTAATAGGGCATATTGCCTCATCATCGAATCGGTCGCCGTACGTTGCGTCCATCAGCTCATCGATCTTGGCGTCAGGTAAGTCGATGCCAAACGAGCGATAGATAAAGGCTGCACGCTTGGCATAGGGAATTTCTGCCAATGAAAGGATGCTTTCCAGGCTCAGCTTGGGAAGCGTTTCGGGGACGAAGAGTCCGCCGCCTTCGGCAAGTCCCTTAACCACAGCTTCGGTAAAAGTGACCGGAGCCGCACACCGTCCGCGCGTGTCGATATAGCGATTGGTAGCCATGAATCCATCTTTCGTGTGGGGTAATATTAGTCTCATAAGTATACTATGTAGCTACAAGTACGTGCTGTATTTGAAACGCGCATTTCATCGAAAGACGCGTGGTCCCTTTAGACGGATTGCGGGATCGTTCTGTTCAAAAGGGATCGAATCATTTCATTTACCATCAACGTCAGCTTCTGCTGGGGAGGGATAGTATGGAAAAAGTCTCCATGTCTCACGAGGATTATCTTGAGGCCATCGTTATGCTGGGCGGTTCCGATACGCAGTCTGTGCGTTCGGTAGATGTTGCCACAAAGCTTGGCGTTTCGAAGGCGTCGGTTTCGAAGGCTGTTGCCAGCCTGAAGGCCTCGGGCATGCTTGATCAGCCTTATTATGGCGATATTACCCTCACCGCAGACGGGTATAGTTATGGCAAATCGGTATTGGAGCGCCATGAAATGCTCACCCGTTTCCTACACGAAAAAGTTGGCCTTAGTCTCGAGGTTGCCGAAGAAGAAGCATGCCAGATGGAGCATGCTATCAGCGACGAATCTTTTGACAAATGGCTTGAGTATTTTAAAGCCATAGGGCTGTAGGGATTGTAATAAGTGGCTGAATAGAACGGGGGCTGTATGCCCCCGTTTCTTTTATGCTATTATACGAACAAATGTTTGTTTGAGAGGATGGCATGGCGGCAACTCGCATCATAATGGGAATCGATCCAGGCCTGGCGCATACAGGCTGGGGGGTAGTTCGCCAAAAAGGAGCATCGCTTTCCTGCGTAGCGTACGGCTGCGTGGCAACCCAATCCACGATGCCCCTGCATGAGCGTTTGGCAAAAATCTATACGCAGATTTCCGCAGTGGTTTTACGTTACAAGCCAGAATGCGTTGCTGTTGAAACGGTGTGGTTTGGCTCGAATGCCCAAAGTGCTTTTGCCACGGGTCAGGCTCGCGGTGCGGCTTTAACCGCTTGCGGTCAGGCATCCATGGCGCTTGCCGAGTATTCGCCCAGCCAAATCAAGTTGGCTGTTGTAGGGGCGGGGTCTGCCGATAAGGGGCAAGTCCAATATATGGTTCAGCAGTTGCTGGGCTTGGAAAAAATCCCTTCGCCCGATCATGCTGCCGATGCCTTGGCGGCTGCTATTTGCTACACCACTCATTCGGTTTCCTGGGAAAGGGGGGCTGTGCGGTGATTTCGTTTTTGCGAGGAACGATTGCGGCACTGTTCGTTGATTCTGTCGTGATAGAAGTGGGTGGCATCGGGTACCGTGTTTCCATGTCGGGGAAGAGCCTTTCCCGATTGGGGCGTGTTGGCGAAGAGGTCAAGGTTCTAACGCGCTTGCAAGTTCGCGACGATGCGTTGGTGCTATACGGCTTTTTGAACCATGACGAAGAAAGGCTGTTTGCAAAGCTCACTTCAGTTTCAAGCGTTGGGCCGAAGGTTGCGCTTTCTGCCCTTTCTACCTACGAGCCAGAGGCGTTGGTCTCCGCTATTGTGTCGCAAGATGTGGGGGCTATCCAGCAAATTCCTGGCGTGGGAAAGAAAATGGCATCGCGCATTGCGCTCGAATTGAAAGAATCGTTCGGCTCCGAGGCTCAGATCGCTCTGCCCGGCATTTCAACGCAAGCAGCAAATGCACGTAAGGGCACAGTGGAAGCGCTTCTTTCCATGGGTTTCACTTCGGAAGAAACAGATCTTGCGCTCAAGGGGGCTCCCGAGGAAGCAAACGAAACGATACTATTGCAATACGCCTTAAAGCGTTTAGGGAAATAATCGATAAAAGGTGGACTCATCTTTGTCTGACGATTTTGAAATAGAAAGCGCGCTGTTCGAAGCGCCTTTGGAAGCTTTAAAGGATACTGGTTCATCTCGCGATGGCGATGCCGCCTCGCGTGCTTGTTCGGTTTCCCTTATCGAGGACGACTTGGTCCTTGATCGCAGCCTGAGGCCAACGTGCCTTGACGAGTATTTGGGGCAAAAGAAAGTGAAGGATAGCCTTTCTATCCTCATTGAGGCGGCACGAGCCCGTAAGGATGTGGTTGATCACATTCTGTTTTCGGGCCCTCCTGGCTTAGGGAAAACCACGTTGGCTACCGTTGTTGCCAATGAGCTTGATGTGCATATTAAAACGACAAGCGGTCCCGCAATTGAACGTACGGGAGATTTAGCCGCTATCCTCACCAATCTTGAAGAGGGTGACGTTCTTTTTATCGACGAGATTCACCGCCTGAATCGTATGGTTGAGGAAGTGCTGTATCCGGCACTGGAAGATTTTGCGCTTGATATCGTTGTTGGCAAGGGGCCTGCAGCCCGCTCAATCAGGCTCGATTTGCCGAAGTTTACCCTCATTGGAGCCACTACGCGAACCGGTTTGCTAACAGGTCCTCTGCGTGATCGCTTTGGTATAGCGTTCCGTCTGAATTACTATGCGCCGGAAGAGCTGGCCCTTATTGTCCGACGCTCGGCGCTCATCTTGGGCGTGGATATCCTGGAGGAAGGCGCCTTGGAGATTGCCCGCCGTAGCCGTGGAACCCCCCGTTTGGCCAATCGCCTCCTTAAACGCGTACGCGATTGGGCTCAGGTGAAGGGCGTTTCGCCTATTGATGAAGACTGTGCGGCTCAGGCGTTGGCATTTTTCGAGGTGGATTCTTTGGGTCTCGACCCGGTGGACAATAGGATACTGGAACTTCTGTGCGTTCAGTTCTCGGGCAGGCCTGTGGGGCTTTCGACGCTAGCTTCGGCGCTTTCGGAAGAGCCCGATACGCTTGAAGATGTGTACGAGCCGTATTTGCTTCAACAAGGTTTGCTCATTCGCACACCGAAAGGCCGCCAGGCAACGGAGCGTGCTTACGAGCATCTGGGAATACGATACCCAGAGAGGGGATAACGTGTTAACCCAAGATTATCTGATGCGCATGTTCATGCAGCTTGCTGCTGCCATGAAGGAAAGCTTGCTTCGTGCGCGAGGTGAAAACGACCCTCGCGTAGCTGCCGACATGCTCGATGCGGCAATTTCCGATGCGACAGAGATGGATGGTGGCCTTCTTTTGTGCATGGCGCCAGAATCAATGGCGGCAATGCTGCAGCTCTCGCAGCCTGATCCTCAGCTTATGGAGTACGTATCTCGCTCGCTGCTCCTTTCGTCTCGCTATTCTAGCGAAGCAGGGGATTCTTCTATCGCGGCTTTGCGTCGGGAACAAGCGTACGCGGTAGCTCGAGCATTCGGAGTCGATCTTGATGAAAGCAGCGTCAGCCAACAGGCGCTCGATGCCTTATTTGAGCGCAGCGGCATAGACCCTAATGCCCTGGGCATCTCGGCTCCCCAATAATCTGTCGGGATTGCCGATCTGCCTAACCTTTCAGTTCCTGCACTTTAAGCATCTTGCTTCCTCTATGCTTGTTCTCGCTGCATTTGTATGCAATATGCGAAAGCGGTGGTATGTCTGGGCGCAAGATGCTTTTTGCCATTGGGAAAATAATTTAATTGCGCGAAATAGCTCCATCCACCAGGCTGTTCGAAAAACCTTACATGCATTCGAAAAAATAACCCTCGGTAAACATTGACGATAGAGTACGACGGGGTTAACATCAGTCTGTTAGTTAGCTCTGGTTTACTAGAGCCGCAAACCGCCCCGTGGGGCATGTGGAAGGAAGCATCATGGTTTTGTCTGAAGTTAGAAACAATGGCATTTACCACGTAAGGCAACTTCACGATGGCGCGGGTGACATTCATCGTCATCTCGAGAATCTGGGCTTTGTTCCCGGCGAGCAGATTGTTGTTGTATCGCGTATCGGCGGCAACCTCATCGTGAATGTGAAAGGTTCTCGTGTTGCACTTTCTTCTGAGCTTGCAAAGCACATCACGGTGTAGCGGCATGTCATTTCTAGCTAAGCGAAAAGATGAAGAGGGGAGGCATAGTGAAAACTCTTCGAGAAGTTAAGAGCGGTGAAACGGTGACCGTTGTGAAGCTGAATGGTGAGGGTGCGGTAAAGCGCCGCATCATGGACATGGGCATCACGAAAGGTTGTTCGGTATATATTCGCAAGGTTGCGCCTTTGGGCGATCCGGTTGAAGTTACCGTTCGTGGCTACGAGCTTTCTGTGAGAAAAGAAGACGCACAGATGGTCGAAGTCGAATAGGCGCATTATATGCCCATCAAAGGGTTAAGCATGAGCATCCTCTGATAGGCATAGTGCGCTCGCATGATCGCATAGCGATCTTTTTTTGATCCTGTAGTTAGCCTAATCTAACACCGAATGGAGGAATGAATGAGAGTTGCACTAGCAGGCAACCCGAACAGTGGTAAAACTACCCTGTTCAACGCGCTGACCGGCTCCAACCAGTATGTTGGCAACTGGCCAGGCGTTACCGTAGAGAAAAAGGGAGGTAAGCTCAAGGCTGACAAGTCCATTGAGATTACCGACCTTCCAGGTATTTACTCCTTGTCCCCTTATACCCTGGAAGAAGTCGTAGCGCGAAATTTCCTTATCCAGGAAAAGCCCGACGCCATTTTGAATATCGTTGACGGCAGCAACCTTGAGCGCAATCTGTACCTCACCACTCAGCTCCTTGAAATGGGTGTACCGGTTGTCGTTGCCGTAAACATGATGGACGTTGTTCGCAAGCGCGGCGACGAGATCCATGCAGAACAGCTTGCCAAAGAGCTCGGCTGTAATGTTGTTGAGATTTCCGCATTGAAGAACGAGGGCATCGATGAGGTGGTGAACTGCCTTAAGACCATTGGCTCTGCATCTGCGCCTACCCCAATTACGTTCTCCGCTGTAGCGGAAGAAGCTATCTCGACCATTGAGGGTCGTCTTCCCTCCAGCGTTCCCGCTAATCTCAAGCGCTTCTATGCAATCAAGCTTCTCGAAAAAGATAGCAAGATCGCTTCCGCTCTCGAGGAAGCTCCCGATGTGAGCGACGTTGTTGCTAAGGTGGAAAAAGAAAGCGACGACGATACTGAAAGCGTCATCATCAACGATCGCTATTCTTATATCTCCACCATTATCGATCATTGCCGTAGCAAGAATATGGCAAGTCAACTGACCACCTCCGACAAGATCGACCGCGTGGTAACCAACCGCATCCTGGCTTTGCCGATCTTCGTTGTGGTTATGTTCCTCGTGTACTACATCTCCGTTTCAACTGTTGGTACTGTTGCCACTGACTGGGCGAACGACGGTGTGTTCGGCGATGGCTGGTATCTCGGCACTGGCCAAGAGCAATTCGACGAGGTGTCTGAGGAGTTCGAGGGTGCCCAGGAAAGCGTTGACGCCTTCGAAGCCGCAGCTGAAGAAGAGGGTCTTGATCCTGCTTCCGAGACGTTTGTCGAAGATGCTGAAGCCGCTGGCCTGACCGCAACCTACGAGTCGTATGACGACGAATCGGGTGAAAACGAAACGGTCGAGGTGGACTCTGATGCTTACCAGGAGGCCCTTGATGTTCTGGCTCCCTACCAGGGCGACCAGAACGCTATCGCCGCATTCGAGGCAGCAGCGATCGAGGAAGGCCTTGATCCTGAATCCGAAGACTTCGTCGACGAAGCCGCTGACGCAGGCATCATCACAACCTATGTTGACGAAGACGGTGAAACCCAGGAGGTAGACGCCGATACGTACGCAGAAGAGGTTGAAGGCTCTGAACCCGATCCCACGGAATACGGCATGTGGGTTCCCGGCATTCCTGTCCTTGTTGAGCAGGGCCTGGATTCTATCGGATGCGCCGACTGGCTGAAGGCTCTGATTCTCGATGGCATTGTCGCTGGCGTTGGTGCAGTGCTCGGCTTCGTTCCCCAGATGCTGGTACTGTTCTTGCTGCTCGCCTTCCTTGAGTCTTGCGGTTACATGGCTCGTATTGCGTTCATCCTCGACCGCGTGTTCCGCCGCTTCGGCCTTTCCGGCAAGTCGTTTGTGCCGATTCTTATTGGTACAGGCTGCGGCGTGCCCGGTATTATGTCTTCACGAACCATTGAAAACCAGAACGATCGCCGCATGACCGTTATGACCACGACGTTCATTCCTTGCGGTGCAAAGCTCCCGATTATCGCTTTGTTCGCGGGCGCTGTGTTCGGTGGCGAGTGGTGGGTTGCTCCCAGCGCATACTTCCTGGGCATTGTCGCCATTCTCTGCTCCGGCGTCATTCTGAAGAAGACCCGCTTCTTCGCTGGCGATCCCGCCCCATTCGTTATGGAGCTTCCTGCATACCATCTGCCAACCATTGGCGCGGTGTTGCGTAGCATGTGGGAGCGTGCATGGTCGTTCATCAAGAAGGCCGGCACCATCATCTTGGTTGCATGTATCCTGATCTGGTTCATTTCTTCCTATGGCTTCGTAGATGGCGTATTCCAAGCGGTTGAGGATCAGAACGATTCGATCCTGGCTATCATCGGTGGCGCAATCTGCTGGATCTTCGCACCTCAGGGCTTCGGTGATTGGCAGGCGGCATCCGCTACCATCACGGGTCTTATCGCGAAGGAAAACGTTGTATCCACCTTCGGCATTCTGTATGACGGCGATGCTGGTTGGTATGCAAATGTTCAGGCTGCCTTCACCTATGCATCTGGCTATGCCTTCTTGGCGTTCAACCTGCTGTGCGCTCCGTGCTTTGCAGCTATGGGTGCCATCAAGCGCGAGATGAACAACACCAAGTGGTTCTTTGCAGCAATTGGCTATCAGTGCGGAATCGCATGGGTCGTATCTCTCTGGATTTACCAGTTTGCTGGCATGGCTGTCGGTGAAGTTTCCTTCAACGTATTCACCGTTCTTGCGATTGCGACATTTATCGCCTTCTTGTGGCTGTTGTTCCGTCCTAACAAGTGGCAGGGCAAGGCTGCCGTTCGTGCGGTTGACGAAGCATAGACCGTAATCGAAGGTAATTGAACCGCCGCGGATCTGCGCATCTGAGTAGATCCGCGGCTTCCTGGTTGTGTTGGTTGGTTTGGCGATGCGGCCCTGAAAGGAGTGTAAGGTATGAACCTTGGAACATTCGTAGTGCTTGTTGTTCTGATTGCTATCGTTGGTGCAATTGTCGCCAGCTGGGTTCGCGCCCATAAGCAAGGTAGGCATATTGCATGCGACGAGTGCGGCGGGTGCAGTGCCCATAACCCCGATCGATGCCCTTGTGCTGAAGAAATGGTAAAGGATATCGACAGGGCGATGCGCGAAGCCGAAGAGCGCAAGCCTAACTGATCCCCAATTATTGGAGCGAAAACAAGGCCCCCTGTTTCGAGTTTTGACTCTCGGAACAGGGGGCCTTTAGATATTGGCGGAACTGCGCTTGCGCTTGGGAGCTACAAAGAGAGGAACAGTTCGTGGATGCGGTTGTCATCATCGAGCTCAGGATGGAATGCCATGCCCAGCTGCTTGCCATACTGCACGGCTACGATGTTGCCTTCGCATGCAGCTAGAACATTGCAGCCTTTGCGGACTTCCGTGATGAACGGAGCGCGGATGAACGTCATGGGAACGTTGTCCATTTCGCCAAATGATCCACAAGTATGAAAGCTGCCCAGTTGACGACCGTAGGCATTGCGGCGCACGGTAATGGGCATGGTGCCAAACCCCTTAACCTGCAGGCGGTTTTTGGCGGCGGAGGGATTCAAATTATCCAAATCGCCCGTCCCGTCTACTGTTTCAGCTAAAAGGATAAGTCCAGCACAGGTGGCCAGCACCGGCATACCTTCTTCGATGCGTTTGCGCAGGGGGTCCATCAGCCCAAGTTCATGCAGGAGCTTGGCCTGAGTCGTGCTTTCACCGCCAGGAAGCACCAAACGGTCGAAGGGGCGTTCCAAATCGGATACCTGACGTATTTCGAAGCATTCTGCCCCAAGCGCCTCAAGCTTTTTTTTGTGCTCGATGAAGGCTCCCTGAAGAGCCAGGATAGCGACAGTCATTAGCGACCGCGCTCTTCCATGATGAGTTCGATCTCGTCGGCGTTGATGCCTACCATAGCCTCACCGAGATCCTCGGAAAGCTCGGCGATGAGCTTTGCATCGGTGTAATTGGTAACCGCTTTAACGATAGCCTGTGCGCGCTTTGCAGGGTTGCCCGATTTGAAGATGCCGGAACCAACGAACACGCCTTCGGCGCCCAGCTGCATCATAAGGGCGGCATCGGCAGGTGTTGCTACGCCGCCGGCGGCAAAGTTAACAACGGGCAGCTTGCCGTTTTCGTGCACGTACTTAACCAGCTCTACGGGGACAGCAAGCTGCTTCGCCTCTTCGAAGAGCTCGTCTTCGCGAAGCGAGACAACGTGACGAATCTGCTGGTTCATCTTGCGCATATGGCGAACCGCCTGGATGACATCGCCCGTGCCGGGTTCGCCCTTGGTGCGGATCATGGTTGCGCCTTCGGCGATACGGCGAAGGGCCTCGCCCAAGTCGCGTGCGCCGCAAACGAAGGGAACAGAGAACTTGGTCTTGTCGATGTGATAGGTGTCGTCGGCAGGCGAGAGCACTTCGGATTCATCGATGTAGTCAATTTCGATAGCTTCAAGCAGCTGAGCCTCGACGAAATGACCGATGCGGCATTTCGCCATAACGGGAATGGAAACGGCTTCCTGGATGCCCTTGATCATTTTGGGATCGCTCATGCGGGAGACGCCACCAGCTGCGCGGATGTCGGCGGGGATGCGCTCAAGCGCCATAACCGCGCAGGCGCCTGCCTCTTCGGCGATGCGTGCCTGCTTGGGCGTGGTTACATCCATGATTACGCCGCCTTTGAGCATCTGTGCCAGCTGACGGTTCAGTTTAACCTGCTCTTCGGGGGTGTTTGCTTCTGCCATGATCGTTCTCCTTGAATCGTTTGATGCGGACGCGCTTTGTTGACGCGTTTGAGTCGCTTTTGATAACGAATGAAAGGGTAGAAGTGTTGTGGTATTGCAGGTATACCCAATACTGGTAATAATGATATGACCAGAATATAACCAGATGAAATAAGATCAGCGTTGCCGTTAGAACGGAAAAGAGCTTCGGATGCTTACCTATTCGTTTTCAAACAAGGGTGAATTGAGCCTGTACGAGTATCTGTATCGCTGCATTCGCGCCGATATTGAGACGGGCGCCATTGCGCCAGGGGAAAAGCTCCCCTCTAAGCGCAGCTTTGCGCGTCATTTGGGCGTGAGTTTGATTACGGTAGAGGGTGCGTATTCGCAGCTTATTGCGGAAGGGTATTTGAGGGCAGAACCGCGACGGGGCTATTTCGCATGCGATCTAAGTTCTTCTGGTGTTGTTCCCGGTTGCAAGCCGTCATTTTCCGGTGCTGGGCGATCTTCGGTGGGAGCGGTGTGTTCGACTGATGGCAGCCTGCTTCCCGAAGAGGGTTTGGTGCAGGCCTATGCTTCGTTGGCAGCTGTGGGGCAGCGTTCCGAGAGCAGGCTGGAAGCGGGCGGGCAGTCCGCGGTGTCGCCGGTGGGCATTTCTGACGAAAGCGGCTTCAGCAGCAAAGCGGCCTTTGCTGATTTTACGGGTTCATCGGTGCCTTTGGGCATGTTCCCCTATGCGGCATGGGCGAAATCGGTGAGGGATGCCCTGACCCGTGAATCGGAACGTATGCTGGTGGGCGAAACGGGGTTTGCTGGTGCACTTCGCTTGCGCAAAGCTATCGCCGACCATCTTCGCGGGTTTCGTGGCATGGAAGTTGATCCCGAATGCATTGTTGTGGGGGCTGGTTCCCAGGTGCTTTACAACTGGCTCGTGCAGTTGCTGGGGCGCAATCTCCGTTATGGTGTTGAGGACCCAGGGTATTTGCGCCTCTCTCGAATCTATGAGGCTAATGACGTTGCGCTCTCCCATATACCTTTGGATGAAAACGGAATCGATATGGCATCCGTTGTCGATTCGGGGGCAGATGTCCTGCATCTGATGCCATCCCATCAGTTTCCTATGGGCATTGTGACTTCGATTGGGCGACGTTACGAGCTTTTAGGCTGGGCTTCCGCGAAGGACAATCGGTATCTTGTTGAAGACGACTACGATTGCGAATTCCGCCTTACGGGACGGCCTATCCCCTCACTTCAAAGTATCGATGCAACGGGGAAGGTGATTTATGCCAATACCTTCTCGAAAAGCCTTGGACCGGCGTTTCGTGTCGGGTATCTGGTTTTGCCACCCGCATTGGCAGATCGCTTCAGGCGCGAACTGGGGTTCTACTCCTGCACCGTCAGCGCTATCGATCAGCTGGCCTTGGCGCGTTTTATTGAAAGCGGCGACTACGAACGCCATGTAAACAGGTTGCGCACCTATTACCGTTCGGTGCGCGATGCCTTGGTTTCTGCATTTCAGCGAAGCTCCTTTTCTGGAAGGGTCAGCATCGAAGAGCAGGATGCCGGCATCCATTTCATCATGGGTATATCCACCGATATCAAAACGCTAGAGGTACGCAATTCGGTCTTGCAGGGGCATGCAATGCGCTATAGGTTCGACGATGTGGCCGCCGAAAATGCAGACGACCAGCATCGGGCTTCCGGTCTTGCTGCAGGCAGCCGTTGGGAGCGGGAATTTGTCGATGCCGCACGAGCCAAGGGGGTGCGCATCGTGCCGCTGTCCCTGTTCTATAGCAAAAGCGCCGCAGCGGAGCGTGGCCCCGTGCGACGTTTTTTGGTGAGTTACGGTGGTATTGAATTGGATTCGGTGGGACCGGCGATAGCTGCTTTGGAACATGCGGTTCGCGTTGCGGATGAGGCAGCGCGCTAGTCCTATTCCTCGATCAGGCGGAAATAGACGGTTTTCACACCCGAGTTCTCCGATTCCCTTACGCTTTTGCTTTCGAAGAAGCTGAGCGACTCGATGAAAGGCACGAACTTCTTGAAGCCGAAGTTGCGCGTATCGAAGTCTGGCAAGCGCCTGGCCAGGCGTGCTCCCAAGCTCGAAGAAAGGATCCAGCCGTCATCGCCGCTGAATTCTTCGGCGATTTCGCGCAGGACGGTTTCCACGGTGATGATGTCGAGGCCGTTGAAGTCCTCGTCAGCGGGTTCGTACTCGGTGCGGGTATCGCGCTCCTGCTTAACCGTGGTCTTTTGCTCGATTTGAGGTTGGTGCTGCGAGGGCTTTTCCTCGTAACTGTGGTTTCGGGCTTTGGCAGAATCTTCGGTTTTGGGGGAAATTGTCCCTGTTGCGCTCTTCGCAGATTTTGCGGAAGCCTGGTCGCCTTGTTTTTTCCTGCTGCATTTTGCTTTCTTGCCTTTTGCGGCATCGGTGTTTGCCTTGTGCAGAAGATCAAGGTAGACAAATTTGTTGCACGCACTGATGAAAGCACGCGGTGTTTTCTGCTCTCCCATGCCCAATACGAACATCTCCGATTCACGCAGGCGCGATGCCAGGCGCGTGAAATCGCTGTCGGATGAAACGATGCAGAAGGCATCGAGACGTTTTTGATACAGGAGATCCATCGCATCGATGATGAGGGCGGAATCCGATGAGTTTTTGCCCACGGTGTTGCTGTACTGCTGAATCGGCTGGATGGCGTTGTCGAGCAATTCCTTTTTCCACGAGTTGAGCGTAGAGGTGGTCCAATTGCCGTAAATGCGCTTGTATATCAGGTTGCCCATACTGGAGGCTTCCTGAAGGATGATGCTTGCATATTTGCTTGAAATATTCTCAGCGTCGATGAGAACGGCGATTTTCATATCTTCCATTGTTTGGGTCCGTTCTGCGAACGGCCTCCTTTCGCAGTGGATGTGTGCGCCCTGCAAAAGCTTTTGGCGTGGCGGCAAGGTGCTGGTTAAGGGTGGGGCATAGGGCATGTTGGCGTTTGGTGCGAAGCAGACCATGCTCAATGCGGTGTTACTGATAGGCCCCATCGCTTAGAGAAGCGATGGGGCCTTGATGCTATTCGATGAACATCGCGTCGCCGAAGGAAAGCATGCGGTACTTGTGCTTAATGGCGTGGCGGTATGCTTTCATGATGTTGTCTCGGCTTGAGAATGCGCTTACAAGCATCATCAGGGTCGAACGGGGAACATGGAAGTTGGTTACCATCGCGTCGACCACATGGAACTCGTAGCCGGGAAGGATGAACAGGCTGGTTGCTTCCCTGCTGCGTGGCAAGACTTCGCCTGCTTCGGCGTCCCATGCCGATTCCAAGCTGCGAACGCTCGTGGTGCCGATGGCAATTACGCGACCTCCATTGGCTTTGGTGCGCTTGATGGCTTCAACGGTTTTCTCGGGGACAGTGTAGCGTTCGGTATGGATCTGGTGGTCTTTCGGGAATTCCTCGTCAACGATGCGGAAGGTGTCCAAGCCAACCTCCAGGTGCACGGTTTCCCAATCGACACCTTTCTCTTTGATGCGCTCAATGAGCTCGGGTGTGAAGTGAAGGCCTGCGGTGGGTGCGGCGGCGCTGCGCTCTTCACGCGAAAATACCGTCTGGTACAGCTCTTCGTCGCCCGCATAGTTTTTGATGTAGGGCGGCAGCGGCGTGTGGCCGGCACGGTGCAACGCCTCGTCAAGCGAGGGCAGGGTGGTGGTAAGGCGCGCCAAACGTTCGCCCTTTTCGGCGTTTTCGACCCAGTCGATAATCTCGGCGGAGAGCACCACTGTGCCTTCCTTGTCGGAGAAATCAACCATGGCGCCCGTACCGGGCTTCAAGCGCTTGCCTGGGCGCACCAACACTTCCCAAATGGCGGAAGAGTCGTGTTTGGGCTCTACGTCGAAGCGCTCGCGAAGCAGGAATACCTCTGCCTGGCCACCGGTGTTGCGCTTGGTTCCCAGAAGGCGAGCAGGCATGACGCGGGTTTCGTTTGCCACGATCAGGTCGCCTGGCTTCAAATGATTGATGATGTCGCGAAAAATCTCATCATGAAGAGCGCCGTTTTGGCGTTTCATGACGAGCATGCGGCAGCCGTCGCGTTCGGCAGCAGGCTCCTGGGCGATAAGCTCTTCGGGCAGGTCGTAATCGAAATCGTCGGTACGCATGTTCATTAATTTCTCTCGTTTCTCTTTTGCCTTGGCGGCTTTTCGTGCAGCTTTTCGCTCGGCGCGTTCGGCTGCCGCTTCGGCATCGGAATAAGCGCAACCGCAATAGTTTTGGCGGTACATGCCCAGTTCGCGGCTACGTATGGTTGCTTGTGGATAGAATTCGCGGAAGTCTTGGAATACTGCCGACAATCCCTCGTAAGGTGCTGCCGCGCGTTCAAGCTCTTCGTTGATGATGCCTATATATTGGTAAGGGCTTACGGTGAGGGTGGTTCCAATGCCCTCGAATCCATGCTTGTATGCGTAACGAGCAAGCTCTTCTAAGCGAATGCGGTAGCAGGCACGGCAGCGGTCCGCTCGATTCTCTTGCGTACCGTTCCAACTTTGCTTGATGGCGTTTTGCCAGTTGGCGGGTTCATAGGGCCCTTCTATCACGGGGATGTTCTGGCTCTTCGCCCATTCCAGCAGCGTTTCAAGGCGGTGCTCGTATTCGGATGCAGGCGCAATATTGGAATTGAGGTAGGTGATGGTTATGTCATGGCCCGCTTCAGCCAGTATCCGAACCGGTTCCAAAGAGCAGGGCCCGCAGCAGGCGTGAAGTAGTAATTTCATAGGTTCGTCATACGCTCCTTCCAGCGTCCCCTATACTAGCACCTGATTACTTTCGAGCACCTTTGAGAAAGGATTGCCCATAATGCCCAAACGCAGCTATAAAGCCGTGTTCTTCGATCTCGACGGCACGCTCCTGCCTATCGACATGGATGCATTCCTGAATAATTATTTCAATGATATCGCCGCTTTCGTGCAGTCTTGCGGCCATGACCCGAAACGTTTTATTGATGCCTTGAGCTCTGGCGTGAAAAGCATGCTCACGAAACAGGGCGGCCTGAACTCTGAGCGTTTCTGGGAAACGTTCACCTCCTGCATGGGAGGCGGCAACTCGGCTGAATATGAGAAGTTAATGGACGAGTATTATGCAGTCCATTTCGACAGCCTCAGCGCTATGGCAACTAACGTTGACCCGAACGCCTCTTATGTGGTGAAGGCATTGAAGGGAAAAGGCTATCCGCTGTACCTCACCACCATGCCTCTGTTCCCTCGCATTGCGGTTGAGAAGCGCCTTTCTTGGGCGAACGTCCCGGTAGGCGCGTTCGATCGCATTACTACGTACGACAATTCCACGAGCACCAAGCCCCATGTGGCTTATTTCCAGGAAAACGTGGAGGCAATTGGCTTGGCGCCTGAGGATATCCTTATGGTAGGGAACAATACCCGAGAAGACTTAGCGGCGATGAAGCTGGGTTTGGACGCTTATCTGGTAACCGACTGGCTTCTTGATCCTGATGGATTCGATATAGAATCGGTGAAACATGGCACCCTTGCCGATTTCGCCCGTTTTGTCGACGAACTCCCGGAGTGTGAATAATGGCTTTGTTTGAATATACGGTCGAGGCCCAATCGGGACATGCCCGTGCAGGCTCGTTTGAAACGGCGCACGGTACGGTGAAAACCCCTCTGTTCATGCCCGTTGGAACCAGCGCTACGGTGAAGGGCATTCGCCCCCAGACGCTGAAGGAAATCGGATCGCAGATCGTGCTGTCGAACACCTATCATCTGGCAATGCGCCCTGGTGCTGATCTGGTTGCCGAGGCGGGTGGCCTTCATAAGTTTTGTGCCTACGATGGTCCGATGCTTACCGATTCGGGCGGATTCCAGATCTTCTCTCTTGAAGATACGCGTAAGCTTGACGATGATGGCGTGACGTTCACTTCCATCTACGATGGGGATAAAATCCGTTGGACGCCGGAAGACAATATGGATATCCAGCAGAAGCTGGGCGCCGACATCATTATGCAGCTCGACCAGTGCCCGCCTTATCCTGCTACGCGTGAGTTCGTTCAGCGTGCGGTTGATCTGTCTGCAAATTGGGCTCGCCGCTGCCTTGCGGCCCATACGCGCGAAGATCAAGCGCTCTTCGCAATCTGCCAAGGTGGCATGCATTTGGATTTGCGCCTTGATTCCATCGCTCGCCTGAAGCGGATTGGGCAGGAAAGCGTGGCTTCGGGCCATAAGGATTTTGCGGGATTCGGTATTGGCGGCTACTCGGTGGGTGAAGATCATGAAACCATGTTCGAGACGCTGGGTGATGTTGCTCGCGCGCTGCCGGAAAACAAACCGCGTTACCTTATGGGCGTGGGCAATCCCACTACGTTGGTTCGCGCCGTTCACGAAGGCGTTGATATGTTCGATTGCGTGCTGCCGACTCGCACGGCACGCATGGGAACGGCATTTTCTTCTCGGGGTCGCATGAACATGCGCAACGCCAAGTTCAAGCATGATTTCGGTCCGCTTGATCCTGAGTGCAGCTGCCCCACGTGCAAAACGCATAGCCGCTCTTACATCCGCCACCTTGTTAAGCAGAATGAAATGCTGGGAAGCGTGTTGCTGAGCATCCATAATCTATATTTCTTGTTGCATTTGATGGACCGCGCCCGCGAGGCAGTGCTCGCCGATGCTTACG
>UQVJ01000026.1 GCA_900544455.1 uncultured Eggerthella sp.
TCAGGAAGGCAGGATTGTCCCTGTGAGAATTGTTTAATTAGGTGTAGCAAATCCACCGCAGCGGGGCCCGCGCGGCGGGGCGAGGTGCGGCGGGTGGCGGGGCGTGGGCGGCGCAGGTGGCGACGCGGGTGGCGGCGGGGCGTGAGGTAGCGGGATCGGCGGCGATCGCAAGCCGGCGGGACCCAGGCGGTGCGGCGATCGCAGGCCGGCGGCAAGGCGTGATAGCGGTGAGCGCGACTAGGATTGCAGGGGCGCACTCATGCGTCAAGCAAGCCAGGTATGGGCGATAGGGCGCAGAGCCCATTCGACCAAACTGCAGGCCGCTGCCACGAAGAGGTCGAGCAGCGCTGGCGAGTTCTTCGCGCCATGCATGATCTCAGGCCCCTCGACGCGAAAAGCCACCCTTGACGGCAAGATTCCCGCGCCATGTATCCAAAACCGCCCGATTGCACCCGGAAATGGATACATGGGGCGAGGATCTTGCCATTTTTACCCCGAAAAGCATGCATGAGGCGAAGATGCTGCCAGGAAGGGGGCTTATTGCGCGCATTCGGGGGAAAGGGGACGCATACGGCGCGATTCTTGCCAGCTGGACCCTAGGGCCGCCGCAGTGCAAGGAAGGGATGCGAGGTTTTATGGGGCGGCGCGGCGGGTAACGGCGCTGGGGCGAGCAACACAGCGGGTAGCGGCATCGGCAGAACGGGCACGGCGGGCGGCGGCGCTGGCGGGTGCGGGGGCGCGACGGTGCAGGGGCGCGACGGTGCGGGGGCACGGCGCTGGTGGGTGCTGCGCGCGGGGGCGCTAACGGGCGCGGCGCTGCGGAGGGGGGGGTGCGACGCCGGTGACAGCACTGGAACTCGCGACACAACAGGCGCGATGGAAGCGGGCGACGGTTGGCCGCGAGGAGTCGGGGCTCGCTCGGCGCAATACGCCAGCTCGAGTGGCGGCTATTCGCCCAAACTGGCGAGCATTACCGCAACGCGCTCTTCGAGCGCTCCGATAAGCTGCTGGTTCACTTCGAGCATCTTCTGCAAATCAGCGGGAGAGGCATTTTCCACGTGATAGCCCGTGCTGGCAGAGCAGGGCATGGCGAACTTCGTTGCCAAAGCAGCAGCAATGTCATGGGCGGGAATTTCATCCCTATGGCAAGGAACGGCAAGCAAGCTTACCGTTGCCGTACGTCCAGGCTCTGGACGCGGGATGGCCTGAGCCGTAGCACCCACGTGGGCGAAGGCGGGCGTGCAAGCGTACACCACGATACCGCGCGGAGTTACCGTGACCACTGCTTCAAGGGCGAACACCCCTTCGCCTACGCAAACCGCATCTGTACAAAACGCCATAGCAATCCCCTTTTCTACGTAGCGAAGCATCGCCTGATCGTCTGCTCGGGAAAGAGGCTGACGCGCTAGCCCCCTTTTCGTGCAACCTTAGCGCCACAATACAACAAAAGCCGGAAGAGACGGCTCTCCCGGCTTTCACTTTAGCGGACTTCGGCAGATCCAATCGCGTTGATCGGCTCCTTAACGGACCGCAGCAAGTTCAGTCGTACCGATCGACCCTTCGACGGACCGCAGCGAACCCAACCGTGCTGATCGACCCTTCGACGGACCGCGACAAAATCAACCGCGCCAACAAGCTCTTTGACGGACCGCAGCAAGTTCAGTCGTGCTGACCGATTCTTTAATGGATCGCGGCAAACTCAACCGCGCCAACAAGCTCTTCGGGGCTGGCGATAAGCACGCTGGGCATCTGCTCGAGCAATATGTCGCGCCCGAAGAACTTGCCCCAGGCAACGCCCACGCTTGGCATGTTCGCGGCATGAGCGGCCTGCAGGTCGTAGGGGCTGTCGCCCACATATACACATCTATCAGGTGAAACACCGAGTTTCTTTGCCGCCATCAGCAACGGATCAGGATCGGGCTTGTGAGCGGTGCTGTCTTCGGCTCCGTTCACGCAGGCAAACGCATCAAACAGCCCATGAGCCTTCAAGCTCTTCGTGGCCAAGGCGGCACGCTTCGATGTAACCACACCCACCGTAAAGCCCGCATTCTTCAAGGAGGCAATCGCCTCCGGAATGCCCGGGAACGGGAAGGACTTTTCGTCCAAATCGCGCTCGTTGTATTCGCGATAGACGCGCGTCAGTTCGTCGGCAACCTCAGGGCCGCAACCGCGTTCGGCAGCAAACGCCTGCATTTGGGTTACCAGAGGCTGCCCAACCATGGAAACAAGTTTGCTGTCGGGCAGCGCTTCCCCGAACACCGTCTTGGTGGCGTAACGCATGCTTTCCAAAATCGGAGCATAGGTGTCGAGCACCGTGCCATCCAAATCGAACAGCGCCACATCGCGCTTGGGATTCAGGGAGATAAAGGTATCGGACATGACGAATTATCTTCTTTCAGAACAATCTACATTCAGAGGCAAGACTGCACATTACCATTCACGAACCCGCGAGTAAAACGGCAAAGCGGGCATTACGCACTCCGCGCCGCCGAAGGGGCGCTTCCGCAAGACCGGATGGAAGCCCGATGCTTTGCCTGGCGACACGGCAGGGGCTAGGGCGCTTCGGCGAGGAGGGCAGCCGGCCCATCTCCGCATATGCGAAGGCGCTTCGATGGAAGTGACTCTTTCTGACGAGCAACCCCGTCAGATCATGTCAAGAAACCGATATTTTGTACTCCAGCGCAGCCGAAAGGCAGGTTTCTGGCAAGATTTCAGCGAAATGTACTCTCGGACAGCCATTTTTGGCAAAATCGACTTATTATGTACGCATTCAAGTGGAAAAACGCTGTCGAAGAGTACATTTGACGAATATCTCGCCAGAAAGCAGAGTTTTTCCTGCGCTGGAGTACAAAATACGCAGATCTTGCCATCCTCACTGTTCCTTGGCATTCGCACGCGGGGATCCCGACCCGCAGGGAGCAGAAGAGCAGATCAACCTCGGGGCTGATTCCGAACTACCCCCAAGCTGATCCCGAACTAACCCCGAACTAGCCGATTCCAAACTAACCCCGAACTACCCCCCTAAGCCGATCCCAAGCTGATCCTAAACCAACCCTAAGCTCGCCCACCCCTCGCCTGCAATGAATTCGAACCAGCAAGGAGCCCTTCGGAAAAACGCTCGGATGAAGCCGGAGAGAGGCGGCAGGCAATGTCAGCGAAGTCGGGGGAATGGACGTCGGCCAATATCGGTAAAGGCAGATAAAACAAAAAAGGGCCGGCTTGAAGCCGACCCAACTAGTTGAAGCATATGGTACCGCCTTGCACGGAGAACACTGCTGATAGCGCCCATCGCGGCGGTGATGCCAGGTGTCGCTACGCGCGAGGGTTCCTTGTTTCAGGCCTGCCCGCCAGCAACGTGCGTCGGTTGCCGCAATGCGGACTGGCTACCGTAAAGGCGGGGATTGACGCCATGCGCAGAGGAGCCCTTCCAGGCAAGCGTCAGACGCAAAGCACGCTTACAGGCCCAGCGCCTTCTTAAGGGAAGACACGCGGCGACGGGAAACCGGAATCTTCTCGTCTACGCCGTCGAGCGTAAGAAGCAAGGTGCCGCCCGACTGAGGCTCAACTTCCTTGACCAGCGCAAGGTTAACCAGGTAACCGCGATGAACACGGAAGAAACCGTGGCCATCGAGCGTTTTTTCCAGCTGAGCCAAGCTTACGGTAGAGAAGAAACGGTCGACGCCAGTTTGCAGGTACGCATAATCGTCGCGCG
This sequence comes from uncultured Eggerthella sp., assembly GCA_900544455.1. Taxonomy (GTDB): domain Bacteria; phylum Actinomycetota; class Coriobacteriia; order Coriobacteriales; family Eggerthellaceae; genus Anaerotardibacter. The sequence goes on from UQVJ01000026.1 coordinate 3,713, forward strand.
CCATAACATAACGAATGTCGTCGATGTTGATGAGGATCTTCTTGCCGCCCTTTTCAACAGGAATGCGCTCAGCCTTCTGTGCCTTTGCATGAAGCAGCACATGCTCGCGGACGCGAGCGAGAGCATGAGAAAGACGCTCGGTTTCAACAGGCTTAACCAGGTAATCGATAGCATTAACCTTGAACGCATCCAGAGCAAATTCGCTATAGGCGGTAACGAATACCACGGCAGGCGGGTACTTCAAATGCTGCAGAGCCTCTGCGAGCTGAATACCGGTAGCCTCGGGCATGTTGATATCCAAGAACATAACGTCGCAAGGGTATTCCTTGAGCTTTTCGATAGCCTCGCGGACGCTTGCGGCCTCGGCAACAACTTCAGTCTGGTTGAGTTCGCCTAGCAGGAAGCGCAACTCGGAACGCGCTGGCGCTTCGTCATCAACGATAATTGCCTTCAGCAACGCAACCTCCTCGTGTTTCGTGAATTTATCATTCCTATTATAGACCACTTACCGAATATGCGCCGATCTATCTGAAACACGTCCCCATATGGAACCAAGCCAAAGCATATTCAAATACGTTATTCGAATCACCAACCATGACGAACAACATATATCTAGATGCACTCAGTCGATCACCAAATCATCACCAGAGAACCACCAGGCACGGCGCTATAGCCGCAAGCCGAAAGAGAAAGGCACATTGCAATGATCTACAAGGCAGAGAAGTTTTCAGCCAATGACGTAATGGAGGAAACCGAGAGGAAGATCAACCAGGCTCATGCCCTGGTCAACGCCATAGCTTGCAGCCCGAACGCGGTAAGCGAGTTCGAGGTTTGCGGGATACTGAACTTCCTTGACGTTGTTTCCGAGCAGTTCGGGGAGTGCATGAAAGCGGTCGAGCTGATTCAAGGCACCGAAGCCCAGGGGATCGCGAGCAGCCCGTTAGAATCCATGTAGAAGCCCGCACAGGCAGCGACACGGAAGAGCAGAGGGGCATAGCATGCAGCAACAGCGATGGAGCAGGGCGGAAGATGCCGTCATACGCCGTTACAAGGAACAGGGCGCATACAAGATTCGCAAGCAGCTAAGAACGCTGTGCGGCACAGATAGGAAGGCGCTTGAAAACTCACACCACCCCCGATCAACATTTGAAACCAGCAGGTCAGACGGCTAATTTCTGCTGACCCGCTGGTTAATACGCGCTTGCAAAACGCCCCGCTGGTGATGATTTGGTGATCTTTGCTATACGGCCTTCCTCTTCGCTTTCGTAAGAAGTGCGCCGATGGCACCCGCGCACTCAACGTCTCGCTGGGGCATGGCGTGGGCGTACATGTCGCTAGTTATGCTCGGTGAAGCGTGACCCAATCGAGCGGAAACGCTGATAACATCCTCCCCGTTTGCAAGCAGGTAGGTAGCCTGTGTGTGGCGCAGCTCGTGGAAACATGGACGCTTCCCTAGGCTGTCCTTGAACTGGTGCCTTTCGCAAAACTTACTGAATTGGTTCCTGAAAGATGATAGGTTCAGTGTTCCCCCAGCAAGAGCAGCAACGCCGCCGAACCTGCGCCCACTCGTTGAGCAGCAGACAGGCGTTTTCGGAACCTGCACGACACCCAGCGCGCAAAGCTCGCTCTTCTGCTCGCGCTTCCATTCCCTGAGCCATCGGAGCGTTGCCCTGTCGATCGTGACCGTTCTATTGCTGTTTTCGGTCTTGGGCGCTTTGACGGTCTGGGGCGGAACGCCCGCCTTCCTCGCTTCGCATACGCGAACAAGGCTCTTCGTGATGGACACCGTTTCGGCCTTGAAGTCGATGTCGTTCCACGTGAGCGCCAACACCTCGCCGCGCCGTGCGCCGATGGCAAAACCGATCCTTACGGCTGCTGAGAAGCCGCTGAACCCCTCCTCTTCGTCAAGCACGTTCAGCACCTTCCCGCTTCCTCGAACGAAAGGTACCCGCGCTTGTTCGCTTCGCTCTTCGGTGCCTTCACCTGGTCGAACTTGTTGGAGGTGGCAAGTCCGTCCCTTACGGCGTTCTTGAAAGCCATCTTAGCCAGCTTGTGGGCATGGTTCAGCGTTATACCCGAAGCACCATCGCTAGACGCTTTCCTGTACCAGCTTTCGATCATGGACGGACTAACGTCCTTGACTGGCACGCCGCCAACGTACGGGGCGATCCACTTGCGGAGAAGCAAATTGTACTTAGCGATCGTACTGTCTGCGAACTCTCCCATCGTCTGACGGTTATTCAGGTAATCGCCAATGAACTCGGAGACGGTGACCTTATCGGCATCGGGTCGTATTCCCGATTCGGCTTCCCTCCTTATCCTCATGCAAAAGTTTTCGCAATCTCTTTTCGTGCCGCGAAACCGCTTATGCTTGGGTCTTTTCATGCCTGGCACGTTGATATAGCAGTCCCACCGCTTCGGTCTGTAGCTTTTGCCCTCAGCGTCTTTAGTCTCGTGATAGTTATATGCTCCGTTAGCAACCATTATTGCCACTCATGCCTTTCTTATCTTCCGTTCCGTCAATGACGGATAATGCCCCGCCTGCTCCCGCATCGGTAGGCAACGGCTGCCTATAGCCGAACCCAGCCATAAAGGAAAACCTATAACGGGAACGGGTCATTTTCTGGTTTCTGTTGGGCTGATTCCCGCCCTTGCCAGACTATGGGCGCTTGGACGGCGTGAACACGATGCGCGGAACGGTGTCCGTTTCCGCTTCGCGCTTAACGTCTGATAGCTCGTTGAGCCTGTCCATCGTGTCCGTGAAACCCCTTAGCGCGGTGCTGTCCATGCCTTCCAGCAATTCCCTGTAACACCTGTCGTTTACCGCCTGTAGGCGCTCTAGAGCCTTCCCCAGGCTCCATTTGGCGGCTTCTGCCGCTTCCCTGCGCCCCTCTTCCACAATGGGGGCGATAACGGGGTTGGAGAGAAGGCGCTGGGCTTCCCTTGCCACGCTTGCGCTGCTCATGCCGTCCGCTCGGTACGCTTGCCTGTACGCTTCGGACGGCGCGGCACCCGATACTATGGCGTTGGCAAATTCGAGCTGCTTAGGCGTTGGCGTTCTTCCCATGCGCTTTCCTCTCCGTTGCCGTTCGCGGAACGGCGTTTATCGTTCTCTTGGATTGCCTTTGCTTGGCTTTTCGTTTCCTGCAAGCAGGGGGCCGTCTGGCTTTGAAAGCCCCCTGCCTTCCTTTCGCCATGCGGCGCCAATCAATCAATCGGAAAGAAATGTTCTTTCTCCGCACCTCGTGCAAGCGAATACCTCATGCCCGATTGCTTCATTGAACCCTTGCCCTTTGAATCTGGTTGTCTTCCTGCACTTGCTGCAATACGTATCAATTGTCTTTCCGTATACCCGCTCTGCTTGCTGCTGGGGATTATGGTTTTCCACAATGGGTAAGGGTGTTTCTTGGGGGTATATGGAATATCCCTCTTCCATGCCCGAATATCTATCCTCTAGTAACTCTATACTTGCTACCTTTTGTGCGTGATTTGTACCAGTTGGCTGGTACATGGCTTAGCGGGTTCCTTGGCTGTTGCCCCCGAGTTATCCACAATGCCGTACAGTCGCATGAAAGCGGGAAACGTGTAGACTGTTGCCGCTTCACGCCCTCCCTTGCTGCTCGGGAAATCGACCAACCCGCATAGCCTTAGGTCGTTCTTCGTGTAGCGCCTGTAGCTCGTTCCACTAATGGTGTCGCTCCCGTCCTTGTTCAGAACATGGGCGGCAACATCGGCATTTGACGCAACGGCGGTAAGCCTTTCGGAATCGCGGATAGATACAAGGAACATGTACGCTTGCAACGCCTGGACTTCCCTGGTCTGGCTCCCACACGCTACCTCCTTGGCAAGCCGTGCGGCTTCAAACTGCTCGCTTGCCCCAAACGGCGACCAGCGTCTATCATGCGCCCGTATGGCTTCGCTTGCGCGGCTCATGGCTCATTCACCCCGCTTCCGTCAGCTCGCATAGCTTGCCAACTCTTCATCAATGAAGGCGGTATTACCAACCCGCCGTGTTGCTGGTGGTAGCTTGGATTCGGCTATGTAGGCTTCCAGGTGGTACGGGCTAAGCAACGTGCTCGGGTTCAAGTGCGCTTGGTACTGGGTGCCTTCCCATTGCTTGCGCTTGAAAGCCACCATCTGCCGCACGTCATCGACCGTGAACGTACCGAGCATCGAGCCTAGGAAACGGGCATGGGGGTTGACGTTGTACCGAAACGGCGCGAACCCCTCCAATTCATCGTTGAGCACCTGCAAGCATGCATCTGCGAATGTTTCCCTATCCATCTGCGCTCACCTTGCCTACCATGCCGTCCGATAGGCTCCTTCTCTTCTCGAATCTGCCGCCCAACTCTTCGGGGTAATCGGCTTCCAGCATCCGCGCAAGGGCGGGAAGGAGCGTGTTGTTGACCTTGAAAGGCGCTTCGTTCTCTTCGTGTGGGATATACGTTGCCCTGACAACCTCGGCAACCATCGAAATGCTCAGCCGCCGCCCGTTTCCCGCGATCCTCAGCGCGGTGTCAGCCATCAGCCAATAGGCGCGTGGGTGGCTCTTCTTCCATTTGGCGGCTTCGTATGCAGCCGTTGCGCCCGTTACCCTGTTCGTTTGCCTGTGGCTCTCAGAAGGCTTTTCGGCATCGAAAGCGTTTCCCATGACAACCACCTACTCGCAAAACTTCGCGATGAACTTATCCCGTTGAATGTAGACACGGTGACCGATCTTCACCGCTGGCAACTCCTTACGGAGAACCATCGCCCTAACCGTCTGCTCGGTGCAGTCAAGGAGCGTTGCCGTTTCCTTGACGGTTATGAGCTGGTTAAGCCCGCTCTCATTTCCGTGGTTGTCCATTCGGATAACCTTGATTCCTGGTTTCATCTAAACCACCTTATGTAACCGCAATTCGATACTTTGAACGCTGTGCATGCTTGCGTTGTCTCAAAGTAAAGCGGCATAATGTCCCTCAATCGAGGGAATGTTTAGCGGGACAATTGGCAAATCAAAATGAAACATACGGTGGGCAATGGGCGGCTAATCCGCTTTATTGGTGGGCGCATTCGCCTATTCGCATCGATGAATGCAACGGGCATCTGTTTTTCGTGCAAGACAGATCAAGCGGGTCATTCATGCGCTTTGAGGATTTGCCCATAGAGTTTTTCAGCCATCAAATTCTCGAAATACCGCCGCTGAGCCTTTGCCCAGATGATGAAATCTCAAACGCTGACGAACTGCTCAGCTTTTGCGAAAAGTGGGGTTTGCCTTTCAGCCCAGATAGGGAATACGGGGCGTGCGGGAAACGCATGGCAAGGCCGCAAATCGCCAACGAATGGCAACAGGCAATTGAAACAACAGACAGCTTCTTTCCTGGCTTTTCGCAAAGTCTCATAAACGAGGGTCTTTTCATTTCGGTGAGCGAAGCGGCTCGCTCTATTCAGGATTTGAGCATGTTTGCTTGTAGTGTTTCCAGAATTGCAAACGGTGCGCATAGCGCATTGGGCATGAACGCTATATATAACGCGGCATATCCCCATTCGGCTGCTTACTGGTGCAGCGCAGCAGGGGGAGCGGCAAGCACGAAAGCGCCTGGAAACGTGTTCGACTTCGGGGACGCTCGGACTGGTGGGCTTACGGCTGCTGTATGCCGTCAGATGATCGAAACCCTTTCAGACCACGCACCGTGGAGGGAGTGCGCTTGCAAGGGATGCGGAAGGATGTTCAAACGCAAGCAGGGAGCGAGAAACCCTCATAGGGATTCGGCTTACTGCTGCAAGAAATGCGAAGAGCGGCAACGCAAGCGGAACCAGCGAGAAGCAGCCAGGAACCGAATAGACCACGGCATATAAAAAAAGCGCCCTGCAAATCGCTTGCAAGGGCGCTGAATAGTGGGCGGCGGGAACTCTGACAGGCATGAGAGAAAAGGAGCTTCCCGCCTGGGCGTCATTGTATGAGCCTGTAGCCGCGTGCGAACGATCCCCTTTCTTCTCTTTCGCCGAAACAGGCTATAGGCTTGTGCGGGGTTTGTGAATCTCTGTTACAGAAACCGTTAAGTTGCAGGTCAGGCATCTAGATATTTTTTCGAATCATCTTACCCCGATTCGCTTTTCCATGCGCCGCACAGCCTGGCGCTCTGCGTTGTAGATGCGCCTTAGCTCGGTGCTGGCTTCCTTGCGCTCCAATGATTCGAGGTGGCGTTTGCGCTGCTGGATGCTCTCGATGCGGTCTGTGAGGTTGCAGTCGGGACATTTGCCGCTGTTGTTGTGCGAGTTTAGAACCGCCCCGCAAACATCGCATTGTCTGTACTTTGCGAGTGATACGCCCTTGCGGCTTGCCCTCATGCGTATAGCCTGAACCGTTCTATCTGCAAAGCTCTTGCCAGGCAGCGCCTTTACACATTCGCGCAATCGGGAAGGAACAGAGTAACGGAAGTTCCCTTGCCCAGCTCGCTCTGGATATCCATATAAGCCTTTTCGCCATAGTAGCCGCGCAGACGATCGTTGACATTCTTCACAGCAATACCCAGGCCCGTCTCCGATTTCGGCGCCATGATGTTCTTGAGGGCCTCTTCCTTCATGCCGATGCCGTCGTCGTTCACATGTAGATACACGTCGTCGCCATCGAGGGCACCGGAAATGGAAATGGTGAGCTTGCCTTCCGCCGGCATGGCGTGCTTTACCGCATTCTCAACCAACGGCTGCACCATGAAGGCAGGCACCTGCATAGCGCGCACCTCTTCGCCGATATCAACTTCTACTGCCAAGCGATCTTCCCCGAATCGTGCCTGTTCGAGCGAAAGGTAGCGCACCGTCTGCTCAACCTCGCGCGAAAGGGAGATAAGATCCGAACTGTTTTCGAGCGTCTGACGATAGAACACCGCAAACTCACGCAGCATAACGCGAGCCTTGTTGGGATCGGTGCGTACCAGCGATGCCATGGTGTTGATGATGTTGAACAGGAAATGCGGGTTGATCTGGCTCTGCAGCGCCTTCAGTTCCATGCTGGTAGCAAGCTTCTTCTGCTCTTCGAGCTGCAAGGCGGCAATCTGCGTAGAAAGCAACTGACCGAAACCTTCAGCAACGGAAATCTGCGTTTCGGAAATGCGCGAAGGCTTGGGATAGTAGAACTTCAACGTACCCTGAATGGAAGACCCCATCTTCAAGGGAACGATAATGGCGGCCTGGATGGCGCTCATGGGAACAGGCAAACCCACTTCGAGCTGTGAGCGCAACACGCGGGTTTTGCCATCCTGCACAGTGCGTTTCGTGCCGGCGGTGCGGATATGCCCACCCAATTCGCCCAGCTCTTCCCTGCCAGCGCCAGCGTAGCCCAAAACCACTTCGCGGTCGGTAATGGCAACGGCGCACGCCGAAGTGGAAGGGAGCAGAATCTCGCACACCTTCTGGGCGGCTTCCGACGTAAAGCCTTCCTGCATGGCTTCCAGCGTTGCACTTGCCAAGTTCAACACCGACATGGACTGGTTTGCGCGAATGCGGTCGGGGTCGAGGATCAGGGCAATGGTAATCAGCAAGAACGCCGTAAACAGGGCACCGGAAATGGTAAGAACCAGATAGTTGTTCTCGGGGCCGAACATTGCCCAGCCCAAAACGCAGCCGCAGATAAGAGCCATGCACAGCGAGGCAATTTCAAGAACGATGGTAACGTTGTGGCGGGGGTAAGCCATAAACGATCCTCCGGGAAACGGGAGCTACTTCTACCTGCGCCATACACGTCGCAGGTAATGTGACCATAGCATATTACAGTGCAGCTACCTCGTTGCCCAGAAGCACTACCGCGCTGATAAGCAAAAACACACCAAAAGCAATGCGCAGCTGTCGCTCGGGAACGCGACGGACAAGGTTCGCGCCAATCACCGCACCGGGGATGCTGCCCGCCGCCATAGCGATACCCGCAAGGTAGTCGATGTTACCCAACATGCCCTGATAGACGACGCCGGGAATGGCCAAGATCATGATGGCAACCAGGGACGTACCCGACGCCTTGCGCATCATAACGCCCAGCACCGAGATGAACAGGGGCACCATCAGGAAGCCACCGCCCACGCCTACGTAGCCCGAGGCCAGGCCTGCGGTTAAGCCGATGCCGATGGCAACAGGCAGATTCTTGCGCGTAAGCTTGAATTCTTCTTCGCCCAAGTCTTCTTCGATGACCGCAGCCTTAACAGCGGCCTTTTCCACATCAACGCCCATGGCCTTGCCCGAAGCGGGGTTCTTCGGCATGCGTGCAGCCTTGCGAAACATCTTGAACGACGAAAAGCCAATGATGATAGCCGCAGCCAGCATGACCATCCATGCTGGCGACATATTGGCCAAATACACACCCAAGGGGCTGGTGCAGGCGCCAGCCAAACCGCACACAATTCCCAACTGGGGAATGCATGTCTTGTTCTTGATGTGGGTGACGAAACCTACCAGTGAAGTGGGGATGATGGTAAACAGCGATGTTGCCGTAGAGGCAAGAGCCGAAAGCCCGAAACCCAAACGGAACAGGGGAACCATCAAGGTTCCTCCTCCGATACCCAGCAAGCCCGACAAAATTCCAACAACTACGCCAACTGCTGCGGTAATTACAAAGGTTTCCATGAAGTGCGCAAATCCTATTCTTCGTTAATGTTGAGCCTGATCTCGGCCGTCATGCCTGGATCAAGGTTGGCGGCGGCAGGTTCCGGCAAGTTGGAAGCGTTGCCCGCACCATCTGCCGATGCGCCCGCCGGGGCAGCAGCTTCAACTACCACTTCCCCGCCCGACTGACGGGCAATAGCAGCCTGAACCAGCGCCTGGCGCAAACCGCCGTCGCTTTCCATGCGCGCCATGATATCGCCCCAGGTGTACTGGAACTCGAAGTACTTCATGCAGTGCTCCTGGGCGTATTCGGTTGCCTCGCCGGCAGCAGCCTTGGCACCTTCGCGATAGCGCTTCTTGTCGGGACGGGCCAACGAACGCAGGAACGCCGTACGCTTGATACGCTTGGTAATGCCCGGCTCCAGGAACGGACCAGGATACGGCATAAGCGAAGAAGGCTTGATCTGCAGAAGGTCGATCTGCGCACGGCTGAACTCGATTTTGTAGTACTCGTAGATCCAGCGGAAAATATCGCGATAGAAGCGATGGCCTTCATGCCTGTCGCGCGGAGGGCGGTGCGTCAACGACCATTGGTTGTCGAACCAGATATCGGAACCGTACATACGCAGGTTAAGCAAGTAGTCCAAGTCTTCACCGCGAAGGATCCACGGGTCGAAGCTCAAACGGCGATACGTTTCACGATGCAGCGCCAAGCAGCCGCCACATACATGATTGGAACGAGAAAGGCGCGGGCCGGACATGGCCTTGCTGATCCAATTGTTGAAAGCACGGCCCTGCTGCCAAAAATGGTTGTACCAACGGTTCTGGCTCTTCGAGTAGTAGGTGCCTTCATCGTTGAAGTAGAAGCCCGATTTGGCAAGGATGGGAATGCCCTTCTTGGTGAGCTTGCCCAAGCCGTACATGGCCTTTTCAAGAAATGTCTCGTCTTCGATGGTTTCATCGTCGTCGATGAACACCACCGAATCGAACCCCAACACCTGGGCAACAACCAAACCAAGGTTGCGAACGGCCGAATAGCCCGTAAGGCCAATAGCCTCCTGCTGGCCGCCGAAGCCTAGCTGATCCAAACGCTGCTGAACAATCTCAGCTTCAGCGCGTCCAATTACCAACGTATGCATTTGAGGGAACTGGTTGGCAATGTTTTGAACCTTCTTGGCGGCTTCGTCTTCCACGCCACCCTCGGCGGCAACCAGAATAATTACCTGGCCCAACCCGCGCACCTGCTGCAACGAGTTAAGGCACCTGCCCAATGTGCCCTGCTCATTCAAGGGCGTAGGATGGTCATACAGCCTAGAGGGCTTTGCGGCACCGCGCTTTGCGGGCGCGGTGTGGAAGGTAGGTATGATCACTGCAGGATTCATGGGTCCCCCTCTTTGCGGCCCGCCCTATGCAGGCCCCTTAGAAAAACAACATCCCATAATGGGATGTTGCACATAATATTGTAGCGCATCGGAAAGAACGCTTGGTTTCACGGTTCTTAACGCCTTCGGCGAGGATGCCCGCGACGGCTGCGAATGCGCTCCGCCTCCTCGCGGCGGGTTTTCACCTGAGCGCTCTCTTCGCGAAGGCGCACATACGATTCCAGGCGCTCTGCCGCCAAATCGCCCGACTTAACGGCGGCACGGACAGCGCATCCTGGTTCGTTGGTGTGGGTGCAATCGCGAAAGCGGCATGAAGCGGCCAGCTCCTCAATGTCCGAAAACGCAGCGCCAATGCCTTCGTCGGCGTCCCAAAGCCCCAACCCGCGCACGCCAGGCATGTCGACAATGCGGCCACCCGTTGGCAGGTAGATAATCTCGCGAGAAACGGTGGTATGCCTGCCCTTGCCATCGCCGCGCACGGCAGTGGTTTTTTGGATGTCGCTGCCTACGAGCATATTCACCAGGCTCGACTTGCCCACGCCTGACCGGCCGATAAGCACTGCGGTTTTATCACCTTCGGCAATTATCCGAGCAAGACGCTGTACCGACGCCTCGTCGCGGTCGGAAATGGCCAGCAGTTCGTCATTGCCCACGAACCCATCGATATGCGAGCGCACTTCTTCCACTTCAGCGGGCGAAGCCATCAGGTCGGCCTTGGTAAGCACCACCAGCACTTCCGCTCCCGTTTCATGGGCCAAGACAAGCTCACGCTCCAGACGGCGTGTGTTGGTGTCTTCGATGGGCTGAGCGATGATAACCAGGTCGAAGTTGGCGGCCAACGTTTGCGGAAGGGCCCGTTCGGTAGGGTCTTTGCGCACAAACGACGTGCGCCTGGGCAATGTTTCCTCGATGATGCCCTTGTCATGCCCATCGGGAAGGGAAATGCGCACTTCATCGCCCACCACTGCGCGCTGATCGCTGCCCTTCACTAAGGAAGTGGCATGCTCGCAACGAAGCTCGCGGCCATCGTCCAAACGAACCAAGGGGAAGCCCCTATCGAGCTTCACCACCACACCGGTTTCGATGGCTGGAGTTTCCATTACAGCGTCCCCTCTCGTTTGGATTGGTACAGGGCAAGCAAAGCCAAGCCGGCCAGCACCGAAACGATGCCAAGACCGAAAAGTTTCGGATCCATCCCGGGCTTGTTTTCAGAGCCGGCGGCAAGTGCCGAAACCTCTTCCACGTGAATGTCGGACATGCCCTGATGCTCCCTGCAATCCAAATGGAACGTGCCACGCACTTGGAGCATGGTGCCGGTAACGCCATAGCTACCGTACGTGTCGATGTTCTTCGCTTGCTCCATGGTCATGAACACCGAAACCACGCTAGGATTTGTAGGGTCGTCGTCTTGCAGGGTGACCCAGCAATTGTCAGGTTGCATTTCATCGTTGATGCGGTCGCCCACCACTTCTCCCTGCACAAGTACCGTTTGGCCTTCATAGTACGAGTCGGCCTGAGCCAAATCGGCAATGGTTGTTTGGTACAAAAACGAGCTGTCGGAAAGCTGGTTCACGTATACGTGATTGCTGGGCTTGGACGATTCCTGCCCTTCATCGGCCCAGGCAACACCGGCACACAGCAGCACGACCGCCAACACGCATGAGCCCCATGCCGCAACAATGGTTCGCTTTGAAAGCAGCTTGGTCACGAGCGCACCACCTTCCTGCGAGGCGCGATAGACACAACCACTTTCACAACAAGGGCCAAAAGCGTTACGAATTCCAGACGGCCTGCCCACATTTCAAGGATGTACACCACTTCCAGGGTTGGCGGCATGCCGCGAGAAACAATGCCCGAGCTCAAGCCGCCGTTGGAGGCCATAGCAACCGATTCGAAGATGGAAGAAATGGCATCGTAGCCATGCGCGATGCCCGCAAGCGAGCCAATAAGATACGTAACCACAAACAGGGCAGAAACAGTCATAGCCGATTTTGCCGCATCGGTGGTAAGCACTTTGCGCCCCAGGTGATAGTAACGAACGGAAACGCGCGCCGTGCTAGGCGAAAGGGTTTCCTTGAGGGTGGAAACCATCGATTTGGCAATAAGGCCGATGCGCGAAAGCTTGATACCACCGGCGGTGCTTCCGCTGGAACCGCCGATTGCCATACACATGGCGATGATCAGGAACGCGCCTGAAGAAAATACCGTGGTGAGCTGATTGTTCGTAACATTCTGAAAGCCAGTAGTAGTAGCTGCAGCCACAACCATGAACACGCCGCGACGCAGCAGCGCCATCAAATCAGAGAAGCCGCCCGAAGCGCACGTTGAGGCCATAAGCGTGATGGTAGCAACAATAAGCCAGATGGCACCCGTGCGGATTTCCAAATCGCGGAAGAAGGAATCGGTTTCGCCGCGCTGGGTTTTCACGTACAGCGAAAAGTTAATGGCGCCCAAAAGCATAAGCACCATACAAACGATTTCCAGCGCAAACGAATGGTAGTACCCGATGGACTGGCTAGTAGGGGCAAAGCCACCCGTGATAAAGCCCGAGATGGATATCCATAGGGAATGGAAGAAGGCACGCACCGGTTCCATACCGGAAAGAACGCACATCACAAACAGGATAACCACGGCAACCGCAATGGCGGTAAGGGAAATACGGCTGATAAGGCGAACCGTATTCACAATGTTGGGCAGCACATGTTCGCTTCGGCCCTCCGAAGAATACAGGCCCGAAGTTGCCTTACCCAAAAGGCCCAGCGAAAGGGCCACAACGATAAGGCCCAAGCCACCGATAAGGTGCATTACGAAGCGCCACATGTTGTCGGCGGTGGAAAGGTGCTCCAGATCGATAACAAGCGTAACGCCCGTGGTGGTAAGCCCGGAAACCGCTTCCATAAGGGAGTCGAGGTACGAACCGTAATGGCCGGAAAGAGCCAAGGGAACCGAAGCCACAAACGCCAGGACAATCCACGAAAGGCCCGTTACCGCAAGCGCCTGCTGGTGGGTAAGCTTGCCCGGCTGCACGCACACAAGGCGCAACCCCGACCCGACGATAAGCGAAATGCCCACCGCCAGCAGATAGCGCGAAGCCGGCTCCCATTCCTGCATTGCGATGGCAACCACCAACGGCACCGCCAGCGCAATGGTGAAGAACGAAACCAGCACGCCAAGGTAGTGCGCTACCACACGCACATCAAACAGAGTAAAGCGAAGCCACATGCTACTGCCCCGCCTTGCTGAAAATGCGCCATACGGCAACGAGGGCAGAGCGCTGCCCTTCGCACTTGAAAGCGAGGTGCCGCTCTCCGCACCTGAAAACAAAGTGCCGCCCGCTGCACTTGAAAGCGAGGTGCTGCCCTCCGCACTTGAAAGTGAGGTGCCGCTCTCCGCACTCTAAAGCGAAGCGCTGCCCGCCGCACTCGAAAACATTGTTTTTCCTGTTGGTATACGCCATGGCTATCCAAGCGACCCCAGCGCGAAAAGAAAACGGACAACAACAGTGATGCCGTACAAGAGCAGCAAAAAAGCGACGATGCTCATCAGCACCGCCGAAAAGCCCAGAAGCGGGACACGAATACGCTCTTTCAGCTCGTCTTTATCCATGGGGGTTATTCTAGTACATTCTTGCTTTATGGCTACACAAGCAAAGCAAGGGGGCCATGCAAGGGGCCAACAGCACTAAAGCGGCCAGGCTCGAGGCCCGACCGCTTAATAATTTGCACCAGACTGAAGCCCGTCCGCCTTGAGCGGTTCGCGCTAGGTTTGGACCCCGTCTGCCTTGGGCGGTTCGGTCGAGTCCGAGCCCGCCGCCTTGGGCAGCTCGGTTTGGTCCGAGCCCGCTGCCTTGGACGACTCACGCCAAGCTTGAAGCTCGACAGCCCTGGACGGTTCGCGCCAGTTCCGAAGCGCTCGGCAGCCCTAGACGGCTCGCATCAGGCATGAACCCCCAACCACCCTGAAAGGTCCGCATAGCACATAGCTGATCTGCTGGAGCTCAGCTAAAGCAAGCACCCCGGCTGAGGGCGATCTAACGCTGGAGTTCGCTACTTGCTAGCCGTGCGGGGTACCAAGGGGCAGGAAACACCGCCATCGCGGAAATAGCGAGCCAAGAAGCAACAGCCAGAAAGAGCCAGCGCAATGCCAAGACCTGCATAGAAGAATGCGATGAACCACGTAGGGGCAATACCAGAAGAACGCAGCCCAATGCCCATGGTCATCATGAACGCCATAATGAGGTAGCCCTTAGCATCGAAGAACTTCCAGAATGGCACGCGATCTTCTTCCATAGCTTCGATACGGTCGGCGTGCTTGCCAACCAGTTTGGAGAACATTCCTGCATGGAACACCGTGAAAGCAACGATTGCGGCAGGCACGAGCACCAACATTGCGTGCTGGCCCATTTCGGTAAATGCGGAAACGCCGAGGATGGCAATGTTGAGCCCAGCAGCAAGCCAAACAAATCCGGCAATCAGCAAGAGCTTTTCTTTTGCTACGCGCATATGGTTCCTCCTTGTTTCCGGGCCCGTCGATCGGGCTAATACGTTAGTGGAACGATAGCACTTAAACCGAAACAGACGGCACGTTCCACCGCATTGACACCCGTAACCTACAACTTACTTTTTCAGTAGCGGCAAAAGCGCCGCGTACGGTGCATGGCATGGTGTTTGGCGATGAGCCCAGCGGGAGCCGTGGGGCGTTCAGTGCCGTGGGACGCGGGGCGGGCGTCCAGTCGTGGCAAGATTATGCCGTGGTGCGTTCCCGGACGCTTGCCGGTGGCAAAATGCTCGCGAAATGCGTTCCCCAGCGTCCGACAGTGGCAAGATCTCGCCGCAGCGTGT
>UQVJ01000027.1 GCA_900544455.1 uncultured Eggerthella sp.
CCCAGCGAAGTTGTTGCAAAGTTGATGATCAACCACGAGCGAGCTCTATCGGTGTTTGACGAGTCTGACGCCACTATGACTTCTGAGGCTGTTCAAGATGCTACGGTGAGCGTCGATGAGATCCAGCGCCGGGGCCTCCATCTTGAGCTTGAGGTAATTCAAGACTTCTACGCTTCAGGAAATCTTACACGTGAACAGGCAAAGGATATGCGTGATAATGTCTCTTTGATGCTTCTCGATTTGGAAGAATCGCTTTAAAGGTTTTTAAGTGAATCAGGAAAAGCTTCAACAGATAAAGAATCAGCTCAACAGCGTTCCTGCTGAGCCTGGAGTATATCTTTGGAAAGATAAATCGGGAACAGTTATTTATGTCGGTAAGGCAAAACAGCTTCGTGCTCGTATGCGCCAGTATGTTAACTTCCAAGATGATCGCGCGAAAATCCCGCTCCTTGTATCGCAGATAGACTCATTCGAGTATGTGGTTACTGCCAATGAGCATGAAAGCTTAGTGCTTGAACGTAATCTTATCGAGCAGTACTCGCCGTATTTCAATGCAGACTTTAAAGACGATAAAAGCTATCCGTTTATCGCCCTTACCAAAGGGGATGTTTTTCCTGCAATCAAGTACACGCGCGAATCCCATAAATCAACAACGCGCTATTTTGGCCCTTACACAGATAGTCGCGCTGCACGCAATCTAGTTGACATTGTCCGCAGGATCGTTCCCATTTGCTCTTCTTCATGCTCTGAATGGCGACGTCTTTGTCGTAAGCTCGAGCAATCTTCCTATGATGACATCGAATTGGATGAGCGGCCGTGCTTTGACTGCCATGTTGGTTTAGGACCTGGGGCATGTTGCGGTGGTATTTCTCCTGAGGTCTACCAGCAGCAGGTTCGCAAGGTTGAACGATTTCTTTCCGGGTCGCATAAAGAATTTATCGATGAGCTTAAATCCGAAATGGCCCAAGCTGCCCAGGATCTCGATTTCGAGCGTGCGGGGCGTATTAAATCTCGTATCGATACGATCGAATCGCTTGCTCAAACCCAGCATGCCGTGTCGTCTCATAGGCTGAATGCCGACGTGATTGGTGTGTTTCGCGAAGAGACCATTGCCGGTATTGCGGTGCTTATGTTGCGCGAGGGTCGCATCATGAATACCAACGAATTCATCTTCAACAAAGGTAAGGACGTTCCAGCTTCTGAACTTCTTCGCATGTTTGTGCTGCGATATTACGGTTCTACCGAGTCGATTCCGCATGAGCTGATAGTTGAAGAGGTTCCAGAAGACGATGACGTTATTTGCGAATGGCTAACCGAAAAGCTTGCGAGCGCTCATGGTGCTAAGGTGTTTTTTACCGTCCCCCAGAGAGGCGAAAAAGCAGCACTTATGCAGATGGCTTCGAGGAATGCCCGTCATGTCCTTATGCGTTATAAAGCTCGAAGCAGCTATGACGATGACCGCATCAACGATGCATTGCTGCAATTAGAAAGCGCGCTTGCTCTCGACGCGCCCCCAATGCGTATTGAGTGCTTCGATATCTCCACGATCCATGGACGGTATTCGGTGGCCTCTATGGTTGTTTTCACGAATGGTCGGCCAGATAAAGGTCAGTATCGTCGTTTTAAGATACGAATGGAATCGGATGAGGCAAACGACTTCGCTATGATGAGCGAGGTAATTGCGCGTCGTTATTGCAGGGAACGATTAGAGGACGAGCGGTTTGGTAAGCGCCCGGACCTTATCATCCTTGACGGTGGCAAGCCTCAGCTTTCGGCTGCTATCAAGCAGCTTAACGAGCTTGGGGCGGGGGATATTCCTGTATGCGGTCTTGCGAAACGAGATGAGGAGCTCTTTGTGCCTTGGCAGGAAAGCGGCCCAGTGGTCCTGCCGGGCGGGAGCCCTAGTTTATATTTGGTAAAGCAAGTCCGAGATGAGGCTCATCGCTTTGCTATTACCTTCCATCGCGAACTTCGAGGAAAAGGGATGACCACGAGCATCCTTGATGAAGTGATTGGCATGGGCCCAAAGCGGAAAAAGGCGCTTCTGAAGGCGTTTGGCTCATTTGGTGCGTTGCGTAATGCGACTATTGAAGAGATAAAGCAAACGCGCACCGTGCCTGAACAGGTTGCCGAGGACGTGTATGCTGTTCTTGAGCAATATAACTCAAAATCGGAAACGCATCCGCAGGAGCAATCTGAGTAAGCCCTGCGAAGTGATATAGGGGAGAGGTTTCGATGACCCAGGCATTTTCCAATGGGGACACCCCGCAAGTTCAAGTGGAATCTTCGAGCACTGCACCTGATGTTGTTATCATTACGGGCATGAGTGGTGCTGGCAGAACCGAAGCCATGCACACGTTTGAGGATCTGGGCTATTTTTGCATCGATAACCTGCCGCCTTCGCTGATCATGAACATGATCAGCTTGGCAAGCCTTCCAGGTCAAAGCGAGATCGGCAGGAAGCTCGCTATCGTATGCGATGCTCGTAATAGGGAATATTTCAAACAGTTGGTAGGGGAACTTGCCAATATGGAAGCTGCGGGGGTGACGTTTAGGGTTATTTTCCTCGACGCTGCCGACAGTATCCTTATTTCGCGCTATAAGGCATCGCGTCGACGTCATCCTTTATGCATAAATAACAAGCGTTCTATCGGGCAGGCGATTTCATATGAGCGCAACCTTACTCAAGAGTTGCGATCGTTGGCCGATTCATATATTGACACTTCCAATATGAGCCCCCGCAAACTTCGCGAAGAGCTTCGTCGTCTCTACTCTAAGCAAACTGCAAAAGAAGGGATGAATGTAACAGTTTATTCCTTTGGTTTTAAGCACGGTGCTCCGACGGATGCGGATATCGTTATTGACGTGCGCTTCCTGCCGAATCCATTCTATATTCCCGATTTGCGTAACTTGACTGGCCTTGATAGCAAGGTGGCGGATTATGTTTTGGGCAACGAGGAAACTCATAAATTCCTAGATGCTTGGGAAAATCTTTTGAACTGCGTGATGCCTGGTTACGTTGCCGAGGGTAAGCAACAACTTGCGATCGGTGTTGGATGCACGGGCGGTCAGCACCGAAGCGTTGTGCTTGCCAATAAGACAGCTGAGCTATTGGCTGCCCAGGACTACAACGTTAACGTATATCATCGCGATATCGCTTTGGCGGACACGAACAAAGAGGTGGAAAAATGAGTCAGGGCGAACCTCGTTTGGCGGGGCATGGTTTTCGCCTTGATGCATCATCCACTCAAGCGTTCCAGGCTATAGGCTCTCTTCATCTGCCCAACCCTTTAAAAGGCAATGTTAATCCAGCTGATCTGCGGGCGGTGGTCATTGGCGGTGGCACAGGCGCTCCTATGTCGATTCGCACTTTGCTCGCTTTGGGGGTTACCACTTCTGCGGTAGTCGCCATGGCCGACGATGGCGGATCTACCGGTATTTTGCGTGAAGAAGCACACGTGACTCCTCCCGGAGATGTTCGCAAGTGCCTAGCTGCATTTGCGGCGAATCCGGAGGATCCCCTCACCAAAGCTTTCAAGTATCGTTTTGATTTCGCTCGAAACCATACGCTTGGCAATCTTATGCTTTCAGCTCTTGAAAATGCTACAGGATCTTTTCCTGAGGCAATAAAGATTTGCGGTCAACTACTTGGCGCTCGTGGCCACGTCTATCCATCGACGTTGAATAATGTGACACTTTGCGCAGAGACACGCGACGGCCGCATCCTTCGTGGACAATCAGTGGCAGGGAAATCTTCTACTGCGCTTGAACGTGTATGGCTTGAATCCCCCGAGCTTTGCCTTCCGTATATGGAGGCATTGCGCGCCATTCGGCAGGCGGATGTGGTGGTGTTGGGTCCTGGTTCGCTTTTCACCTCTATTATTCCTAACCTCTTGGTCCCCGGCATCGTCGATGCCATTCGCCAATCAAATGCTCGCACCGTATTTGTCTGCAGCCTGGCAGATCAGCAAGGAGAAACCTGGGGTCTTTCTGCTCGGGAGCACGTTGAAGCTTTGTTGCGTCATGGTATGGAGGGATGCCTTGATTACGTATTGATCCATTCCGCTCAACGGCTGGAGAGCCCTCGTCACGTAACGGGCGCATTTCATGCCTTGGCGGGGTTCGGATCTCATAAAAGTGCAATGGCTGAGCGCCGCGACGGCACCTCCCTTGAATCTCGTGTTCGACCAGTAAAAGTGTCGAAGGACGACATCGATGCTATTCAAGCCCGTGGCCCTGTTGTTCTTTTGCGAAATATGGCTGACCCCCAACGTCCTACGTGGCATGATCCGCAGGCGCTTGCCGATGCATTTATGGGGGTGTTTAGGCTATGTCGTTCACAACGGAGGTAAAAGAAGAGCTTTCTCATGTGGAGCCAACCTGTTCGCACTGCGATGCGGCAACACTTGCTGCGTTGATTCGAATTGAAGGCACGATCTTCCTTAATGGTCCTGGCCATTTTCGTCTAGAGATTTCGACGGACGTCCCCCAGGTTGCTCGCTTCATCATCAGTGCGCTCCATAGCATGTATTCGCTGAAAACCGATCTCACTATGCGTCGTAGCGTTTTGCACAAAACGCCTAATTGGCTTATTGACGTGCCTGCCCAGCCTGGTTTGAATGAGGCGCTTTCGGAATTGGGCATTGTAGGTGAGAGCGGCTTGCAGCGTGGTATTGATCATGACCTTGTTAAGAAAGAATGTTGCGCATCAGCGTATTTGCGTGGGGTTTTTTTAGGAAGCGGCTTTATTTCCAATCCGCGTGGCGATTTCCATTTCGAGCTCACCGTTGAGTCTCAAACCATGGCGAGCGATATTGTCGAGTTAATGGAGGCCAAGGGAATCCACGCGAAAGTTGTTGAGCGACGAAATTCCCACACGGTTTACCTAAAAAGCGGTGCATCTATATCTGCGTTTCTTGCTTATGTTGGTGCACATCAAAGTGCGTTGAAAATGGAAAACGAACGTGTACTGAAAAGCGTGCGTAACGATGTAAACCGTCGAGTAAATGCCGAAATCGCAAATCAGGCGAAGACCGCAGAAGCTTCTGTTGATCAAATTCAGGCGATCCGCACGGTTTTGGAGCACCAAGACATAAAGACGTTGCCTCATGCTTTGCAGGATTACATTCGCCTGCGCGTGACCTATCCCGATGCGACGTTGAAGGAGCTTGGCGAAAAGGCCAACCCTCCTCTTTCTAAATCGGCTATCTATCATCGGGTTCGTCGTATTGAGCAATTGGCCAACGATATTGGCAAGCTATAGACCGAACACCGCTTGCTGAATGCCGTTTGCGGGTGCTATTCGATCACTTGCTTATCGTGCGCCTTGCTCTATTTCAGGGGTCCTATTTTCAGGTACAATAAAACAGCACGTGTTCATATACGTTGCGTTGTTTTTAAATCAGGCATGAAAGGGGAGCCTCATGGCAACCAAGGTTGGTATCAACGGCTTCGGTCGTATCGGCCGACTTGTTTTCCGCGCGATGGAGAAGGATCCTGCCTTCGATATCGTTGCTATCAACGATCCCGGCAGCACCGAGGCAAATGCTCATTTGCTTAAATACGATTCTATTCACGGACGTGTTTATGATGAGGTTAAAGTCGAGGGAGACAACATCATCGTTGACGGTCATAAGGTACGCGTTTTCGGCGACCGTGAACCGCTCAATATTCCTTGGGGCGAAATGGGCGTGGAGCTCGTTATCGAATCTACTGGTTTCTTTACCGATGCCAACTTGGCCAAGAAGCACATCGAGGCTGGCGCCAAGAAGGTTCTTATCACGGCACCTGCCAAGAACGAAGACATTACCATTGTTGTTGGCGTAAATGATGACAAGTACGACTACGAGAAGCACAACATCGTTTCTAATGCGTCTTGTACCACCAATTGCCTTGCTCCCTTTGCGAAGGTTCTTATGGATACCTTCGGCATTAAGCGCGGCTTCATGAACACTATTCATTCTTATACGAATGATCAGAAGATTCTCGACCAGGCCCACAAGGACCTTCGTCGTGCTCGCGCCGCAAATCTTTCCATGATTCCCACTACTACCGGTGCTGCTCGTGCGGTTTCTCTGGTTCTGCCCGAGCTCAAGGGCAAGCTTGATGGCTTTGCAACGCGCGTTCCCACCCCCGATGGATCCATGGTTGACCTTACGGTGGAGCTCGAGCAGGAAGTTACCATCGAAGAGGTCAATGCTGCTATGAAAGCTGCCGCAGAAGGTCCTTTGAAGGGCATCCTGGAGTATGTAGAGGATCCTATTGTTTCCTCTGATATCGTAGGCGATGACCATTCTTCGCTCTTTGACAGCAAACTCACTATGGTTCTCGGCGGCAAGGGCAATCTTGTAAAGTGCGTTTCTTGGTACGACAACGAGTGGGGTTACTCCAACCGTGTAAAGGATCTTGCGAAGATCATGATGCAGGCATAGGCCAGCGCGCTTGATGCTTATTGTTAAAGAGAGCTTTCTGAAAGGGAAGCTCTCTTTTTAATGTGAAAAGAAAGGCTAGCTATGAGCAATGTAAAAACGTTTACTGATGCTGATGTTGCAGGGAAGCGTGTTTTGTGTCGTGTGGATTTCAACGTACCGTTGGATGGCACTACCGTAACCGATGATACGCGTATTAGGGCTGCACTTCCTACCATCGAGTCTCTAATCGAGCGCGGTGCCAAAGTGGTCCTGTGCAGCCATTTGGGGCGTCCTGAAGGAACAGGTTACCAAGCTGAGTTTTCCTTGAAGCCGGTTGCTGAATATCTCTCCAAAGTTCTTGGTAAGCCTGTTGCCTTTGCGACGGACACCATTGGTGAATCCGCTAAGGCCACTGTTGCTTCATTGGACAACGGAGATGTTTGCTTGCTTGAGAATCTTCGTTTCGATAAGCGCGAAAAGAAGAACGATCCCGAGTTTGCGAAGGAGCTTGCAAGCCTGGGCGACATCTATGTAAACGATGCGTTTGGCGCTGCTCATCGTGCTCATGCGTCAACGGCTGGTGTTGCTGCCTTCCTTCCTGCGTATGCTGGTGCGCTTATGACCAAAGAGGTCACTACACTTACCTCAATGCTTGATAAGCCCAACCATCCTTTTGTTGCTATTCTCGGTGGTTCCAAGGTATCCGATAAGGTTGCGGTTATCGATGCACTGATCGACAAATGTGACACCTTGATCATCGGTGGTGGTATGTGCTTTACCTTCCTGGTTGCTCAGGGCTACACTGTTGGAACTTCTCTTATGGAGCAGGATTGGGTCGAACGCGCTGGTCAAATGCTTGAAAAAGCAAAGGCTAAAGGTGTGAGCATCTTGCTTCCGACGGATGTGGTTTGTGCTGACGCTTTCGCGAACGATGCCAACACGGTAACATGCGGCGTTGACGCCATTCCTTCCGATATGATGGGTCTTGATATCGGTCCCGTTACCACTAAGGCTTACGCTGATGCCATTGCTGGCGCAAAGACGGTATTTTGGAATGGCCCTATGGGCGTATTCGAAATGTCTTCCTTTGAAGCTGGTACTAAGGGCGTAGCTCTTGCTGTAGCTGAAAATAAAGAGGCTGATACCATCATTGGTGGCGGCGATAGTGTTGCTGCCGTAAATAAATTCGATCTTGCCGACCAGATGACCTTTATCTCCACTGGCGGTGGAGCATCAATGGAGTTGGTGCAGGGTGAAGCCCTGCCTGGCGTTGAGGCGCTTAAATAAGGAGGCTCTTTATGCGTACCTATTTTATGGCGGGTAACTGGAAGATGAACAAGACCATTCCCGAAACCGTTGTCCTGACTCAGCAGCTTTGCAATCAGTACAATCGTAAGTGGGATAACGTTGATATCGTTCTTTGCCCGCCGGCAATTGATATCAAGGCTGCTTATACGGTTCTTGATTTCGACAAAACTAAAATCTCTCTCGGTGCTCAAAATGTGCATTGGGAGGAGTCTGGTGCCTTTACGGGAGAAATTTCCATTCCCATGATCAAGGATGCTGGTTGCGAGTATTGCATTGTTGGTCACTCGGAGCGTCGCGAGATGTTCAATGAAACCGATACTACGGTCAATTTGAAGGTAAAGGCGTTGGTTTCTGCCAACATTACGCCGATTGTGTGTGTAGGGGAATCTCTCGCAATGCGCGACTCTGGTGACTACGTAGAGTTCATTACCGCTCAGGTTCGAGCTGGTTTTGCTGGGCTCGATACCATAGATATGAAGAACGTCGTAGTTGCTTACGAGCCTATTTGGGCAATAGGAACTGGTCGTACCGCCACTCCAGAGCAAGCCGAAGAGGTGTGTGCCGCTATCCGTGCCACGCTTAACTCTGAGTTCGGTAGTGACGTTGCTGATTCTACTCGTGTTCTGTACGGTGGCTCGATGAACGTTGGCAACGTTGAGGCTCTTCTTGCTCAGCCGGACATCGACGGTGGACTTATTGGCGGTGCCTCGCTTAAAGCCGATTCGTTCCGTCAGCTCATCGAAGCTGCTTCTGAGGCTCAGTAGTTCTACTATGAATTCTCTTGTCAAGCGGTTCTTTGATTCTTATAATTAGTGATTCGTGAGACTATTTAGGTAAGGATGTTACGTTGTCTATCGTTGCAATTATCTTTTCTGTTCTGTTAGTTGTATCTGGCATTGGACTTATCGTTTTTGTTCTGCTTCATTCTGGCAAGGGCACGGGCGTTTCCGATATGATCGCTAGCTCTGTTTACAACAACCAGAGTGGATCAAGTATCATGGAAAAGAACCTCAACCGTATTACTATTATTTTAGCTGCGGTATTCCTTATCTCTTTGATTGTTCTTATGGTGGTGTATCCCCAGGGGACTATTGGTTAATTTTTGATCATATAGATCATTGAAAAGGCGATGCGCTTGCATCGCCTTTTTTGTTTATAGCATGCGCTTACAACTTGGTTGATTATTGCTTGCAGCATTCCCATTGCTGTCTGGAAGCAGACAGCAATGGGAATGTCGGTAGGTCTATTCCGTGACATTGATTTTCTCTTTTGGCATATGAGCACTTACGGGTTTACCGCGGAACGTAGTTGCATTCACTCGCATGATCGCTGCCGCTCTTTAATGTTGTTCGACCAGAGCATTGGCAATTAAATACAGCACGGTTAAGCCGCATAGGGGAGGCGTTTAAAAGATTTCGCTAAATAAAGTGACTAAATGAAATAAAAAAAACGCCTAAAAAGGCGTTTAAATTGATAGCTGGTGTCGGAGGCGGGATTTGAACCCGCACGCCCGGTAAAGTGGGCACTAGCACCTCAAGCTAGCGTGTCTGCCGTTCCACCACTCCGACGTGGTATATGTCATTTGCTTTCGCAATGCAGCGATAGATATATTACCAAAACTAAGTTGCTGCGCAAGAGTAATTTTAATAATTTCTTTCCCAGTTTGTTACTCGGCTGCTTCTTGGAGAATCTGTTCGACGATTAGCCATTCTTCTTCTGTCTCGATAGGAATAAGGGAAAGGGCTGCAAGGCCACTGTTTTCATTAAATTCAACTGCAGCGGGGTCGTAGATAGAAGCATATACCGTAGTATTGCCGTCTTCGTCCGTTGTGTTGTCGGTGTAGACGATATACGAGCGTCCTGTTTCGGTACTTTCGAACGTGAACAGGGTTTCGCACTCTACAAGCATGCCTTCTGGCGTGATGGCATTGAAATGAACATTTTGCTGAAACTTGGTTTTGTTTGAATCGGTCATGGTTGTGCCTTTCGAATTTCCCTATGCGGTACCGTGCGACGATCTAATCTTTTCGCCTGGGAGTTAAAGCTTAGGTAATCTGGATTGAAGTTAACGCCTGCTTTACGAACCTTGAATCGAGGTTGCATGGCTGTTAGGATACCTCACCGCAATGAATAATCTAAACAAGACATATATATCCCTCCGTAGGCCAGTAGTGTTTAAGTGCCGACTTGCTGTTGCGTGCGTGTATCTTCATCAGCCTCTTTCTTCCTGTCGAAACTGATGCTTTTCATCGAGTGCCGAGATGTTTAGAGTGCTCGGCTGCATCCTGATGAAATTGTTATTGGTTTGAAGGAAGTTTATGTCTAATAATCCTATTGCCGTCCCAGCGACTGGGCGTGTTTCTGGTGTCCAAATTCGCATTGTTGCCGTTGTGGTGCTCGGTGCTTTTCTGGCATTGCTCAATCAAACGGTTATGTCGCCTGCATTGCCCGTAATCATGGCCGATTTTGCCATTGATGCCTCAACAGCTCAGTGGATCATGTCGATTTATCCACTTGTAAGCGGCATCATGGTTCCTGTGTCGGCATTCTTGATCGATAAGTTCAGCACACGAGCTTTGTTCTTTGGATCGACCTTTGTATTTGCTTTGGGCACATTACTGTGCGCTTTGGCTCCCGATTTTTTCTTCTTGATCGTTGGTCGCGTTTTACAGGCTGCAGGATCTGGCGTTCTTATGCCATTGGTTTCGGTGGTGCCAATGCTGGTGTTCCCTGTTGAAAAACGAGGAACAGCAATGGGGATGGCGGGTATCGTCATGTCCGCTGGACCTGCTGTTGGCCCCGTTGTGGGCGGCGCAGTGATTGATGCCTATGGTTGGCGCACTATGATTGGGTCCATCGTTCCTCTGGCGTTAGTAGTTCTGCTGTTGGGCATATTTATGCTCAGGAATGTTGGAGAATTAAAGAACCCTAAGCTCGATATTCCGTCAGTAGCGCTATCGACCGTTGCTTTCGGGGGCCTTTTATATGGTTTCTCTAGCGCTTCAACGTTTGGTTGGGGGAGCGTTGTTGTGCTCGGTTCAATTATTGCTGGAATTGTATGCTTAGTGCTATTCGTGGTCCGTCAGGGCCGTATCGAAGATCCGTTGCTTCAACTGGGAACGCTTACAACTCCTCAATTTCGCGTTGCCGCAATTATCGTAACGCTGATAAACGCGGCATGCTTGGTAACCAATACGCTGTTACCACTTTTGCTGCAAACAGCGCTTGGTGCTTCTGCGTTTGAAACAGGTATGGCTATGCTTCCCGCTGCTGCAGTTGGAATTATCATTAGTCCAATCTCTGGAGTTGTTTTTGATAAGTTTGGCCCTCGTGCCATCTCGATTTTCGGCTTGGCCCTTATGACTGTGTCCTTGTTCCTTCTCTCTCTTTCAACTGTTGCTACACCTATCGCTATTGTGGCTCTATTTTGTATGCTTCAGGCAGCTGGTCAGGCATTGGCAAACATGCCGGTAAACACCTGGGGCGTAAATGCGTTAAATAACGACATGATTGCCCACGGCAATGCTATAGCGAATACGGGTCGTCAGGTTGCAGGCGGATTGTGCACCGCGCTAATTATCACGGTAATGACAAGCGTAACGACAACTGCGGGAGCTGATGCCAGCCTTCAAGTTGCAACGGCTATTGGTACTGGGGTTGCCTATAAAGTATGCGCAGCCATAGGATTTGTTTCCCTGATTTACGCGCTAATTAGCATACGACCCTCAAAAAAGGCCCCAGTCCAATCTAAGGAGGCATAAGTAATGTCAGAAATTGTTTCTGAGCGTATCCCTCTTGAAGTCGAGGGAACGCCCGTATCCGACATCATGATAGAAAACCCGTTCACGTGCGACGAGGACTGCTGTATTTCTGATGTGGTCCGCATTATGGCTGAACGTGAGGTTAGCAGCTTGCCTGTAGTCGACAGAAGCCAGCAAGTGGTTGGATTTATATCCGATGGTGACATTATGGGGGCGATTGCGCAGCATCGTGCCCATACCATCTTCACCGGCGGTGAAGCATCGATGCTCTATTTCGACGATCAGAGTCTTGAGCAGCGTATTAAGGAGCTGAAGAACCGCAATGTTATGGAATTCGCCACGAGGAAGGTTGTATGCGCTCGTCCCGACCAGAGCATTGCGCGAGTTGCTGCTTTGTTGTCTAAAAAGAAGTATAAAAAGCTTCCGGTTGTTGATGATGAGGGAAGATTGGTTGGTGTAATTCGTCGTTCTGCAATTACGAAGTATCTATTCAATATGATGTTCAGGTAATTTCTGCTGGTTGTTTGCCTATAGTCCCACTATTGCTCTTGTGTCAGCAATAAATTTCAGCGTGAACTGTTTTCGATCATTGAAGTTATTGAAGATGAAGAGGGTGGCATTCCGCCACCCTCTTTCTTTAGATTCTCCTGAGTTTTGATACGAAGAAGCTATTACCTCATCATTAGCTTCAAGATAATGCTTTTTGTTTTGGTGAACGGGGGAACACGTACTGGAATTTCGATTTTGGTTGATTTTTTTAATGTCGACTTGTAATGGGTGAAACAGTCAAATCCCTGCTTGCCATGGTAAGAACCCATTCCGCTATCGCCAAACCCTCCAAAGCCCATATGGTTGTTGGCAAGGTGGATTACGACATCATTGATGGTCGCTCCTCCAAATGGTATGGCTTGGATTATTTGCTCCTGCATTACTTTGCTTTCGGAGAATATATAGCATGCAAGTGGATGACCAAAATTTCTCACATACGAGAAAACTTCATCAAGCTCATTCCAGGTGATAATAGGAATTATCGGGCCGAAAATTTCTTCCTTCATTACTGGGTCGTCAAGGGTGACACCTGTAAGAATAGTGGGTTCAATGCGTAGCGATGAACGGTCGCGTCCGCCACCGAATGCAATGCGCGTCTTCGGGCCGTGGTTATCGATAAGGCTGCATACTCGATCAAAGTGATGCTCGTTAATGATATGGGGATAGTAGTCACATTGCAGGATGCGCTTACCATAGTACTGCAGCAAATAGGTTGCGAGTTCATCGGCAAAAGCATCGGCAACGCTTTCGTGTACGAGAAAGTAGTCGGGTGCCACGCAGGTTTGTCCGGAATTGATGCATTTACCCCAAGCAATTCGTTGAGCAGCTCGTTTGAGGTTCGCGTCAGAGGCAATAATGCAGGGGCTTTTCCCTCCTAGCTCGAGCGTAACGTCGGTAAGATTGTCTGCTGCAGCGTGCATTATCTGCTTGCCGATGGCTGGACTTCCAGTGAAAAAGATTTTGTCGAAATGTACATCTAGAATCCAGTCGTTCATTTCGCCGCTGCCAGGAAGGCAGCGCACCAAATGATCATCGAAAACCTCTTGACATAATTTTTGGAGGAAGGCGCTGGTTGATGGCGAAGTGCGAGAGGGCTTGAGCACTACGCAATTTCCCGCAGTAAGGGCGTCGACCATTGGAACTAACGCAAGCTGAAGAGGATAGTTCCATGGCGAAAGCACGGCGGCTACGCCGTAGGGCGAGGCATAGATTTTCGAGGATGAAGGAAAATGAGCCAATGGAGTTGGAACGCGTTTAGGCTTTGCCCATCCGTACATTTTTGACAGGCAAAAACGGATTTCGTCATACACTATGCCGAGTTCTGTGGCGTAACCTTCAAAGCTTGATTTTCCCAAGTCATCGGTAAGGGCTTGAAGCGCTTCTTCTTCATGTTTTTTCAAATAAGAACGCAATTTTACAAGGACGCTACGGCGGTAATGCAGAGGCATAGTTGTGCCAGTCTGGAAGAACTCGCGCATTTCGTCGACTGCCGCTTGAACGTCTTCGGCACACCGATATTCACACTTGGGGATTGGGTTTGCCTTAGGGACATCCGAAGACGCCATTGGGGTACGCTTGCCTTCGTTGCGTTCCGAGCGTTTCTTGGGTGCTGGCTTTCCATTTTGACGGTATTCCATTTGGACAGTATGACCATCGTGAGTAGTTTGACACTGGTTAGATACTTTGGGTTTGGAGGCGTTGCTCATGCGTCTTGCGTTTGCGCTTGAAGGATGGGCCTTTCGCTCGTTGCTAACCGACACTCTTTGTTTTGGCTCCGTCTTTGATTCGGTGGTGGGGGTGGCTGAGGTATTCTCGGGTGCCATCAGTATGCTGCCTCCAGGATTGTGAATGCTACTTCCTCGGTTATCTCTTGTCTATTGTAAAGGGCGGCGCCGTCGTAGCGTGCTTGTTTTGCGACAGCGGCTAGCTCTTTGCGGGAAATGCCCATTTCGGATAATTTGTTTGGAACCCCATATTGACGACGGTAGAAGTCGTTCAGTGAAAATAACTCTGTTTCGAAAAGCGCGTCTTTTTCTGTTGCGGTTAGCCGAGCGGTGTCGAGATCGGGCCTTAGCGCTCCGAGCAGTTCTCCGTATAATCCCTTGTGATACCCGTGCGAGCGGTTGAAATGTACGCAATGGGGAAGAAGGAGCATCATTGCCTGGCCATGAGGGATATGGCATATGCCTCCCAGGGAATGACCGATTGCGTGAACAAGTCCCACCATAGCATTTGAAAACGATGCGCCTGCCAATAGGCTTCCTAAAGCCAGGTTTGTGCGAGCTTCAAGATCTCCCGGTTCCGCACAGGATTTCGCAAGGTATTTGCTGATAAGAGAAATCGCCTGCTGCGCCAATGCGTCGCTAATGGGGTTTTTCTGGATTGAAGTGTAGGCTTCGATGGCGTGGGTTAATGCGTCAATTCCCGTGGTTGCAGTGAGCTTAGGTGGCAATGATGCAGTGAGTTTGGGGTCAAGAAAAGCTATGTGAGGCACTAGACGGTAAGACGTATAGCTAAGTTTCGCATGATGTTCCGTATCGGCAACAACTGCAACCAAAGTAACTTCCGAACCTGTACCTGCGGTTGTGGGTATGGCAATTAGGGGGTCAAGCTCGTCCTGAAGCACCTCCGAGCCCTGAAGGTCTGTAAAATCTTTTTCACCAACAGATACCGATGCTGCGGCTCCTTTTGCGGTGTCGATAACTGAACCGCCGCCAAGCGCTATCCAGCCATCGCATTTCTCTTCTTTATAGAGTTCAGCAACTTCATTTACTACATTGAGTGAAGAATCTGGCGGAACGCGATCGTACAGAGAGTAATTTACATCGGCTTCTTTTAAAGGGGCAAATACCTGTTCGGCAATACCAAGCTTCATTAGGTTGGAATCCGTGACAATCAGGGGTTTGGTTACACCTCGATCGGCTATTTTGACCGGTAGTTTATGGAGGGCGCCCTCACCGCAAATGATTTTAGTGGGGCAGTGAAATTCAAAAGCATTCATTGTTATCTCCGATACGATTTCCGCCAGCCAAAAAAAGTTTTTAGGATGACGTTGAATAAATAGGTAACTGCAACACCTTTGTCGTTAGGTCCATGCGTTGTGAAATAACGAGCTGCAAGTGCATCCTGCAGCGTTATTGATCCGCTGAACACATCGAAGGCGTAATCCAGATCTCGGAATCCGATAGTGAGGGTCGGCGTAGCTTTCTTGTCTGATGTCCACGATTTTGAAGCGCATCGAACTGTTTTGGTTCGATTCCAACCCGAGATAACGATTTTTAGAGTAAACCCAGATCGTAAGTACCGTGTTTCATTCCGGGCTCTTTTCGAAAGCATCGAAAAGAGACTCATAAGCAAGGGTAAGAGAATCAGCAAAATCGCAACATATATCCGCTTTACGAAAGATCGTTGGGGATGTGTGTGCCTTGTTACGATTCCACGTTTGGATTGAGGCTTATTTGACATGAGCGACTCCATCAAAACATAGATTATTAGTTAGACAGACTAAATAATATATCCCCATTAGATTATTGATTGTTGCGTATCAATAAAAGAATCAAACTCTGCATGACTCTTCGGACTTGACTATGCGCTCATCGAGTTCGAAAACTGCGAAAGCCGAATACGGATTGCTTTAGCCTTCCCCCGATGTTCTTTGGCGTTTAGAACGTGAAAGCCTTTTGCACATGCTAGCTTTTTCTCATCATCAGAACTAAAGGAGGATTCATGTCGATTGACGAGTTGAAGGCTGCTTTCCCCAAGCCCGATCAGTTAGCACCTGCCGAAATTGAGGCGAAGGCCGAAGCTTTGGGCGTTGCGAAAACCAAGATGAGCTTCAAGCAGTCATTCATGTTGTCAGTTATGGCAGGTGCCTTCATTTCGATGGGTGCCATGTTCTTTCTTCTCATCGTTAGCGATTCCGCTCTTCCGTTTGCTGCCCAACGTTTGATCGGGGGCTGTTTATTCTCTCTTGGCCTTCTGCTTGTTGTGGTGTGTGGTGCCGAGCTGTTTACCGGAAACACTATGATTGTTATGAGCGCTGCAAGCAAGAAGATATCTTGGTCCGCTGTTTTGAAAAATTGGTTAGTGGTTTTCCTTGGCAATTTCGTCGGTTCGTTAGTCATGGTTGCTTTGGTGTTTTTATCCAACTATCAAGGGATGAATGGAGGTGCCGTAGGAACTACTATCGTGAGCGTTGCGGCAGGCAAAATGAGCCCCGATTGGCTGACCTTGTTTGCAAAGGGCATTATGTGCAATTTCTTAGTTTGTCTTGCTGTCTGGATTGCTTATGGATCAAAGACTGTTGCCGACAAGATGTTTGGGATTCTTTTACCTATTGCGGCATTCGTTGCTTGCGGATTCGAGCACTGTGTGGCCAACATGTTTTTCCTGCCGTTTGGCATTTTGCTTGCTTCTGCGGGAATAGCGCCAGCGGGAATTGATCCATCAACGGTTTCTTGGGCAGGTGCATTGTGGAATTGGAGCGCTTCGGTGCCAGGAAATATCGTTGGCGGCGCTCTATTTGTCGGTATGGCTTATTGGATTGCTTACCATAAAAAAGAATAGGTATTTTGCACTTGGTTATTAAATGAGCCTCGGATTATGAATCCGAACTGCTTTCCAATATTTTGATAAGAGAAATGGGAGTATTCCAATTTCAGGGACGCAGTTCAATCGCTTAAGCAAATAGTTCGAGGCTTTTTATATTCTGGTGGCGTTATGATTCGAGCCAGTTCAATAGTGTTTCGCAACGAGAAAACGCATTACCGTACTCGTGCCAGTCGGTTGAATTCAGCCCCTTCTCGCAAGAATCGTCTAGCATTTGCACCAGGGGATCGAAATACCCGTCGACATTTAAAAGGGCGCTTTTACCGTGAATCTCACCAACCTTTGCTTGCGAGATTACGCTGAAGAACTCGTCAAGGGTGCCTATGCCTCCCGGCATGGTAATGAAGGCGTCGGAGAGGGAAACCATGGTTTCTTTACGCTTCGAAAGGTTTTCGGTTTGCAGCTCTTGTATGCCAGGTACTACGGAACGGCCTTTAGCCGAAAGACCCGAGGTAGTTACGCCGATCACTTTCCCGCCTGCCGAAACGGTGGCTTTAGCGATCTCTCCCATTAGACCCATATCGTAACCGCCGAAAATTAGGGTGTGTCCACGTTCCGCTATTGCTCTGCCAGTCTCTTGGGCGGCTGCGATGTAGCAGCGATCGACATGGTTTGAAGACGAACAAAATACGCAGATATTCATCGGTTTCCTGATCCTATAACGTTACTGAATGAATCGGTGTGTATTGTGCGCCGTGGGGCAGCAAGTCACTCCTATAGATAGTAACGTTAGTTGCTCGAACTGTGTCGGGCATCGGATAGTCTTTTACTTGTTGTGGTTCCACATGGGCATGCCGAGCAAGAGTGATATGAGGCTTGAACTGTACTTGGTCGTAAGGCAGGCCTTTTATAGTTAATTCGGTTCGAATGTTCTTTGCTAAATGCATAAGTGCTGGAGTGGGGGAAATGCCCATCCAGAGCGTTGCATCGGAAGAGCGGCCAAATATGCCTAGTCCTTCGGGGTGTAGTGATATAGGGGCGAAATTACGCGTGGCAAGTTCGAGGGCTGTTTGGGTTGCCGATATTTGAGCATTGGTTTTGAGTTCGCCCATAAATGCGAGGGTAAGGTGAAGGGAGCTTTCTGGAACGAAATTACCCTGAATCGAAGCGCTTAGGTCGTGCTCGATTTGGGAAATGTTCGTTATGAAATCGCTCGGCAATTCAAGTGCGATAAAAGTGCGCATGTAATTCTCCTTCACGGCTTCGTAACCTTATTTACTCCAACTACCCAGCTTAATGACCAATAATTGCTAATGTGTTAAGCGTTTAAAGATATGGTGAATGAATATTCGATCTATTGAGGTATTATCAAACGACATGCGGTAGAAGCTTGTGCTTTTACCGTTTCTTTACGTTAGAACGGGGATTGCATGGATATTAATGAATGGCTGATCGAGTTAACGGGTAACATCGACGGCTTTATGTACACCTATATCTTGCTCATATTGCTTGTTGTTGCTGGTGTTTATTTCACTATTCGTACTAAATGCGTGCAGATTCGCTATCTGAAAGATATGTTTAAGCAGGTTGCGGAAAAGAAGCATGTCGATGGCGAAAAGTCCATCTCTTCTTTTCAGGCGCTAATGGTTTCGACCGCAAGCCGCGTTGGTACTGGAAACATTGCGGGCGTTGCAACCGCCATTGCCTTGGG
>UQVJ01000028.1 GCA_900544455.1 uncultured Eggerthella sp.
GACGAAGAAGCCCTGGAAAAACTTTATTAACCAAAAGAAAAGGCTGAGGGCAAACTCGGCCTTTTCTTTTAAAGAGCGCTATCCTAGTACCAACGGAAATCAAGCGAGGGATTGCATACACGTCAGTAAGCGGCGCATCCAATAAGATAGATTGCCCAAAAAAGGAGCGAAGCGTACTTAGTACGTGAGCGACGATTGGGGGGGCAAGATATTTATTGGGGCGCCGCGCAGCATCAGGACGTCTTATGCGATCCTTCGTCGTTCTGCAGAACGACGAAAGGAACAGAATGAAAATCATCACCACTGTTGCCGAGATGAAGGCACAGGTTGCCGAATGGAAAGCTGAGGGGCTCACCATTGGCCTTACGCCCACCATGGGCGCATTGCACGAAGGCCACATGTCGCTGATGGAGCGCGCTGTGAAGGAATGCGACCGCGTAGTTACCAGCGTTTTCGTAAACCCCATCCAGTTCGGCCCCAACGAAGACTACGACAACTACCCTCGCGACCTGGAGCGCGATGCGGCTATCGCAGAATCCAAGGGCGTTAACGTGGTGTTTCATCCCGAGCCGGAAGAGATGTACCCCAAGAACTACAACACCTATGTGGTTATGGAAACCCTGACCGATACCCTGTGCGGCGCAAAGCGTCCTGGCCATTTCCGTGGCGTTTGTACGGTTGTAAACAAGCTGTTCAACATCGTGCAACCCGACAAGGCATTCTTCGGTCAGAAGGACGCCCAGCAGCTTGCCATCATCAAGCGCATGGTTTCCGATCTCAACATGAACGTGAAGGTATATGGCTGCCCCATCGTTCGCGAAGAAGACGGCCTGGCAAAGAGCTCACGCAACAGCTACCTTTCCGCAAAAGAGCGCAAGGCGGCACTGTGCCTTTCCCGCTCCATCTTCGCAGCACAGGATCTTATCGAAAGCGGCGAGCGCAATGCAGACATCGTTCGCACCGCTGTTCGCGAAATCATCGAAGCGGAGCCTTTGGCGCAGATCGACTACATCGAAGTAGTTGACCTGGGCAACATGCAGCCCGTTGATTCGCTCGGCGAATCTGGCCTGGTTGCTATTGCCGTTTACATCGGAAAAACTCGCCTTATCGACAATTACTTGTTCGATTTTGACGAATAAGCTTGCACGCAGCGCAATATTGCGCAAGAATACGGCAGGTTATGCGCAACCGCGCATAATGGCTACTACGCAGTGAAACCTCGAGTGGAACATCATGCGAAGAAGGAAGGTTCAAACCTTATGCTGCTGAATGTGCTTAAGGGCAAAATTCATCGTGCAACCGTCACCCAGGCGGAACTTGATTACATCGGCTCCATCACCATCGACTCTGAACTGATGGAAGCAGCCGGCATCCAGGAATACGAACTGGTTACTATCTCCGATTGCAATAACGGCAATCGTCTTGAAACCTATGTTATTGCCGGCGAGCCCGGCAGTGGCGTAATCTGCCTGAATGGCGCAGCCGCTCACCTGGTTACCGTGGGAGACAAGGTAATCATCATGAACTACTGTCAGATGACTCCCGAAGAATTCGCCGACCCGGAGCACGCACCTCACGTGGTATTCGTAGACGACGACAACAAGATCAGCCGTCTTACCCGCTACGAAAAGCACGGCAAGCTGGAAGACTTGAAGTAAGCAACAAACACTTCCCTGCCGATAAAAATGGGCACCCAATTGGGTGCCCATTTTTTGTTATGGCCTAAAACAAGTAAGCAAACTCACAACAAAACAGACAGCTGAACCAAAGTGGGGAAACAGGGGCAGGTCCCATTTTCCCACTTACGGGGAATTGAAAAGGGGCTAAGCATAGACCTTCGTGTCATGCTTAGCCCCTTTGAGGTTTCCATGTGCCGCCAGAATGCTGCGCAGCGTCAGGTCATCTCAACCATCCGTTGCGGCGTCCGCAGAACGCCGCAACTACTTAAGACAGTGGAGGAATAACCTGCTTCTTGCGAGACAGGATGCCGTCTACCCATTCGGCCTTCGTAGCGTCGATGCCAAATGCCTCGGATACGGGAGCAACATCACCTTCGCAGATGAACTTGGATCCCTCGTTGAAGATGTCGGTAACGAGCAGAAGAGCGAACTTGTAGCCGTTTTCGGCAACCTTTGCCTTCAGGAACTCGCGGTATTCAGCCTCGCGCTCCATGGCAACATCGAGCGTTACCGTTTCGTGCTGGGCAACCATATATACGTCGTCACCCTTCTTGAATTCCTTGGAGTCGTGCGTGCACAGCTCTTCAACAGAAAGATCGTTGTCGCCGCCGCGCATCTTGAATACCTCAAGACCAAATTCGGTAGGCTTCTTGCCAATGATGGCGCCAAGCTTTTCCGCCTGAACCAAGTCGTAATCAGTGCAGGTAGGGCTCTTGGTGATTACAGTATCGGTCATGATGGCAGAAAGAAGCACCGTAGCAATGGCGGGAGTAACCTCAACGCCAAGCTGCTCATAGAGCTTGGTTACGATAGTTGCCGTAGAGCCAACGGGAATGTTCAGGTACAGGATGGGGTTGCCGGTAACCACATCGCCAGCGATACGATGATGGTCTACAACCTCAACGATTTCAGCATCGGAAATGCCATCAACCATCTGGGTGGACTCATTGTGGTCTACCAGGATAACCTTGTCGCCTTTGCCTACCTTTTCGATAAGCTTCGGAGCGGGCAGGCCAACCTGCTCGAGAATGGTCGCGGATTCCTGAGGAAGCGGGCCCAG
Organism: uncultured Eggerthella sp.; assembly: GCA_900544455.1. Taxonomy (GTDB): domain Bacteria; phylum Actinomycetota; class Coriobacteriia; order Coriobacteriales; family Eggerthellaceae; genus Anaerotardibacter. The sequence continues at coordinate 2,740 of UQVJ01000028.1, forward strand.
GCAGCAGGCAACATATTCTGCCTCCGGCTCAGCCTTCTTTGCCTCAAGGGCATTCTTCAAATATGCGTAGCTCACCGCTGCTGCGATGGAATCGTTGTCTGGGTTCTTATGACCTACGATAAAAACCTGGTTAGCCATGTAGCCTCCTCAACAAGCGCGCTTCGGTGCGCGCAAACGTGTAGAACTTATCTATTGTAACGCGAAATGAAAGAAGGCCGCACGTTTACGTGCAGCCTTCGCCGAAAGCCTTCTAGGGCATTTGTCGTCCAGCTCCTTCACAGCATCAACCGATCTTTACGATAGGCGCATAGTCCTTTAGCAGCTTCTTGGTTTGGCCTGTGCGACTGAAGCGCACATGCAGCGTATCGCCGTCCACCTTGGTAATGGTGCCGCGGCCAAATACCTTGTGGTCTACCGTATCGCCCTTGGCAAACGTCATCTTCGCCGCTGCCTTCTTCTGGGCTTCGGGCTTCACCGCAGGGCGTGCCTGCTGACGAGGACGCGACCCCGAAGCGCTCGACTGGCCGAACACGCGACCGCCGCCCGCCTCGGAACCAGAGCCGGCAATGCCGCGACGACTGCCGCGCTTTTCCCAACCCGAACCAGAAAACCCTGCAGAGCCCATTCCGATACCCTTGCGCAATTCCAGCGGAATTTCTCCGATGAAGCGCGAGGGCGGGTTGGCGCTTGACTGACCGAAGATCTGACGGGTGAAGGCGTTGGTTAGGTAGAGCTTCTTGCGCGCACGGGTAATGGCAACGTAAGCCAAGCGGCGCTCTTCTTCCAGGCCCTGCGAATCCTGAGACGAATTTCCGTGAGGGAACAACGATTCTTCCATGCCCGCCACGAATACGCAATCGAATTCCAGGCCCTTTGCGGCATGAATGGTCATCATGGTAATGGCTTCGCCGTCTTCCGCCACCGTATCCATGTCGGTACGCAACGTTACCCATTCCACGAAATCAGGCAAGGAATTTGCTTGGAAAGTGCGTACGGGCGGCTCATCGTCTGCCTCAGGCGCATCTTCTGACGTGGGCGGCTCGAACAACGCGTCGGCATCGTCGTGCGTTTGGGAATATTCGTCTACTACGCCAAAAAGCTCCTGGATGTTCTCGATGCGACCAGCGGCATCGTCGGAATTTTCCGCTTCGAGGGCACGAATAAGGCCAGCCTTGTTCACGATGGCTTCGACCACCTTGCGCAGATCGCCGGCATAGCCCTGAGCCTCGTGGATGAGCGCCACGAATTCCGCGATGGCCTTGCGCGTTGCGGAGCGTATTTGATCATCGGCAATGCACAGCTCGGCAGCCTGCAAGAATGTGATACCCGTTTCGCGAGCGACGTAGTCGATGTGCTCTACCGTGGTTTTGCCAATGCCGCGCTTGGGCACATTGATAACACGATGAGCAGCAACATCGTTAGCGGGGTTGACCACCAAGTTCAAGTACGCCATTACGTCGCGGATTTCCGCACGATCGAAGAAGCGCGTACCGCCGATCAGCCTATACGGCACACCAGCGCGCATCAGCATATCTTCGAGCATACGGCTCTGCGCATTGGTGCGGTAGAACACGGCAATTTGGTTGTATGACATGCCCTCGCCATGCTGGTGTTCGATTTCCGAAGCAATCCAACGGCCTTCGTCACGTTCGTCGGTTGCGCTGTACACCGAGATTTTGTCGCCTGCGGGCTTTGAAGTGAACAGCTTTTTGGGTTTGCGCGTAAGGTTGTTGGCAATAACCGCATTTGCCGCCGCCAGAATATTGCCCATGGAGCGATAGTTTTCTTCCAGCTTCACCACACGGGCTTCCGGGTAGTCCTTCTCGAAATCGAGGATATTGCGCAGGTCGGCGCCACGCCACGAGTAAATCGACTGGTCGTCGTCGCCTACTACCATGATGTTCTTATGCGCCGCCGCCAAGAGCTGGGTAAGTACATACTGCGCATGGTTGGTGTCCTGGTATTCGTCCACCATCAGGTAGCGGAAGCGGTTCTGATAGGCAGCCAACACATCGGGGTGGTTCTTCAACAGAAGCCAGGTGTACAGCAACAAGTCGTCGAAGTCGAAGGCGTTTAGCTGGCGCAGGCGCTCCTGTAGGCGCGTGTACACGCGAGCTGCTACCTGACCCACCTGGTCGGATGTCTTTTCGGCGAACACCTCTGCCACCTGCAGGTCGTTCTTCGCCTGTGAAATACGGTTACGGAGCGCAGGGATGGGATAGCGCTTCTTGTCGATGTTGAGCTCGTCCATTATCTGCTCGACCAGACGCTTCGAATCGCTGTCGTCGTAGATGGTGAAGCCCTTGGCGAACCCAACACGTTCGCAGTCGGCGCGTAGGATACGCACGCACATGCTGTGGAAGGTGGAAACCCACATGCCGCGCGCGCCGCCGCCGATAAGGCTCTGCAAACGCTCGCGCATTTCAGCAGCGGCCTTGTTGGTGAACGTGATGGCCATGATTTGCCAAGGGGCAACGTTCAGATCTTCCACCAAATGAGCAATGCGATGAGTAAGCACGCGGGTTTTGCCGGAACCGGCACCCGCTAAAACCAACAGGGGGCCTTCCGTGCACAACACCGCTTCGCGCTGAGGGCCATTCAGGGTATCAAGATCGATGGGCATGCAATTCGTCCTAACACAACAAACCGCACAGGCTTCAAGGCCCGCGCGGCACTCACGTTTTATTTCGGGTTGCTATTCTACCGCGCCAAGCGGCAATGCCCCACCCTATCCGCAGTATCCCTACGGTTTGTTCGAATGGGACTAACTCCTGCGATGGGAGCAGACAATTGCAGCCACGACATACCCCACTACAAGAATTAGACCAGGAAACATTTGGAAAAGAGCGTAGTAAATCCAACCGTATACGCTGCCATGAATGAGAAGCGAATATGTCATGGTGAATCCGACGAAAGCAACAAGAGATATGGCACTTGCGAATAAAAGCAGCTTTCGAGAGCTCGATTGTTTCGCGAGGTAAAGAAGCGAAACGACGAACATCACCACAAACACGATGCTAACAAGAACCTCAGCAACCGTACTGGCGAACATAGCCGATGGGTCGATCTTAAATTGAGCTTCCCCACGAAAGTCCCGGTTGGCTTGGAGAACCCAGGGCATTACAAAACCCAGGAACAGCGAAACCAACACAGCAACAACTCGCGATTGCGCGTTCTTCAGAAGGCTCATTATCTTCCTTTCTCCCGGAAGGATATGAGCGACCTTAACATTGTTTTGGCTGATAAGGCTTGAAAAACGTCCTGATTGAGCAGAATTTTCGCCCTGCGGCAAGCATCTAAAAAGATGGGGCTTTTGGCGCATTTCACTTTGCTTGCAAATTGTCCGAAAGCACTAAAAGCATCAGTCCCTATTTGACAGTTCCTTCACCCAAAAACAAAAACGCCCGAAAGGGCGTTAATGGACTCGCGTTATCGGACGTAGCAGCGAGCGGGATTCTGGCGAGCACAGATGCCGCGAAAGACCGTGCAGGCGTGCTTCGCACGTCCAGCGGGCTTGGAGCGGCAGCTGTGCTCGCCAGAATCCCGCGCAGCGTCATAACGTCTCATGCGAGAGTTGCGCTGATCGTAGATCAGCGCAACCTAGACAATCTTCTTGCCGAAAACTGCGGCGATCTCGCGCAGCTGGGCTACCAGTTCGGTGAACTGAGCAGGCGTAAGCTGCTGGGGACCGTCGGAAAGCGCTTCAGTGGGGTTCGGGTGAACCTCGATCATGATGCTGTCGCAACCAGCGGCGACGGCGGCATATGCCAAAGAAGGCACCAAGTCGCGTACTCCAGCGGGATGCGAAACATCCACGCAAACAGGGAATATCGACTGCTTGTGAATAACCGGAACAGCAGAAATATCAAGCGTAAAGCGCGTAGCAGTTTCGAAGGTGCGCAAGCCACGCTCGCACAGCACGATGTTATCGTTGCCGCCCATGGTCAGATATTCCGTAGCGGAAAGCCACTCGGAAATGCTGCCCGCAAGGCCGCGCTTCAGCAACACCAGCTTGTGAGACTGCGCGGTGACCTTGCCAACGTTCTTCAGCAAGCTGAAGTTCTGCATGTTACGAGCACCGATCTGAAGACCGTCAACATAGGAATGCACCATTTCGCAATGAGCGGAGTCCATTACCTCGGTGAGGGTTTTCAGACCGTACTTTTCAGCACCAGCCTTCATGATCTGCAGGCCTTCTTCGCCCAAGCCCTGGAACGAATGGGGGTTCGTGCGGGGCTTGAAGGCACCACCGCGAATCCAGGTAAGGCCAAGGCCGGCAATGCATTCGGCTACTTCATTGAACTGCTCTTCAGATTCAACAGAGCAGGGACCAGCGTAAAGGGTGATCTCGTTGGTACGAGTGCCGTAATTGGGGAGTGAGGAAAGTGGATTAATCACGGGAGGGTACCTCTTTCATAACCTTAAGGATTCCACGGTAGATCTCAGTAAGGTTTTCGTTATACAGAGGGCCCTCGTTGTACGTTGCAACGCGCGCAAAGATCTCTTCCTCGCGTTTCGGGTCATACAGACCCATATGGGCATCGGGCTTAAGGGCTCGGATGTCCAGGGAATGACCGGCTCGCTCATTCAGAAGAGCGACGAGCTTTTGATCGATTGCATCGATCTCAGCACGGTGCTTCTCGATTTCCTCGAATGCCTCGTTCTTTTCCGACATCTCATACTCCTTTCACGAAAAGACGGTAAGCGCACCCTAAAGGCGCTGTTAGCCTATGATAACAAAGCGCCAGGCCAATAAGCCTCCCTGCACCGCTATTGCCCGAGTTGGGCGTTATTGAAACACGCTGGAAACATTAGAACCCGTTCATACAAAAAACGGCCCCGAAGGGCCGCTGAAAAGGTTCTATTTTCGTGCTGAATCGTTAATGGCCGCTATAGCCAATAACGCAATGGAAACCATAATGCCGAACTGGCCGAAGAACGCATCGCCCTTCCCCACCACATAGGAAGCAAGCGCCACCAGGATGATGACAAGCGCAGCATAATTGCAATAACGGGAAATGCACTTATTAGACCGTTCCCGCAGTTGCTTCTTTTCCTCTTCGGAAAGAGCTCTGCGTCGAGTATGTTTTCTTCCTTCGCTCATGGTTTAAGGATACCATTCAACGCCTTAGAAAATACCAAGGGCCTTGGTTCCGAAATAACCCAACACAACCAAGCCAACAAAAATACGATACACACCGAAAACGGTAAAGTCGTTCTGCTTGATGTAGCCCATCAAGAAGCGAATGGCGATCATGCCCATGGCAAAAGCAGAGACAATGCCAACCACCAGGACCACAATCTCAACCTGCGTCATGGCAATGCCTGCCAAGAAGAATTTGATGGCTTTAACCATGCCCCAGCCAAACATTACAGGAATGGCCAAGAAGAACGTGAATTCTGCCGCAGCAGTACGAGAACAGCCGCACAACATGCCGCCGATGATGGTGGCACCCGAACGGCTGGTGCCAGGAACGATTGCCAAAACCTCGAAGAAGCCGATCTTCAAAGCGGTTTTCCAATCCATGTCGTACGGATCGGTGATGCGGAACAGGGCACCTTCAACAGATTCGGGATCAGACGCATCGATTTTACGGGCATGTTTGCCGCGAGGCTGCTCCGCCGATTCGATTACCGCGCGAGCGCGCTTGCGGTTGTGCGCTTCCAGGACAATGAAGATGACGCCGTACAGAATAAGCATGGCGGCAACGGTATAAGCGTTATAAAAATGATCGTGGACCCAATCGTCCAGAGCAAGACCCAAAACCGCAGCAGGAATACTGCCGATAACAACCATGCCCCACATATGCCACGTGTTGCGGCGCTCGGTTTCGTCCTTTGTACGCGAAATGGGATTCAGCTTATGCCAGAAGGTAACCACAACTGCCATGATGGAGCCAATCTGGATAACCACCAAAAACAGCTCTAAGAACTTATCGCTTACATTGAGCTTCACGAATTCGTCGACCAAGATCATATGACCCGTCGAAGAAATAGGAAGCCATTCGGTAATGCCCTCGGTGATACCGAGCAGCAACGCCTTCAGGGCTTCAATAAGAATGTCAGGCGACATGCGCTTCCCTTCCGTAGAGTGCTTGATGCAATTTGCCTAGCAATGAACGACAAACAGCAAACTACCCACGCAACGGTGGGTAGATGGTTTTCATCGTACGCGAACGCACGGTACTGCGGTGTTTTTTCATAAAAGACCCACCTGCACCACGCTCACCTGGTGTTTTATATATTACCTGCAGAATCAGCAATTTTTTTCAAAAAAGGGGGTTGACGGAGAGTGCCCCGATCCGTAATATACTGATTCGCGCCTTGGCAAAGGGTAACACCACCGAGGAAGCGATGCGAAAGCAACGCACAACTCATTGGGGTGTCGTCTAATGGTAGGACAGCGGTTTCTGGTACCGTATGTGAGGGTTCGACTCCTTCCACCCCAGCCAATATGCGCTCATGGCCTCGTCGTCTAGCGGTTTAGGACGCCGCCCTCTCAAGGCGGAGATCGTCGGTTCGAATCCGATCGAGGCTACCAAGTGTTCAGCCTGCAACTTCGGTTGCAGGTTTTTTTGTTTTCTAGCCAGCAAATTTGGGTTATAGGAAAAGCGCGCTCGAGCCGTTTTGGTTCTTAGGGCCATTCCGGGCCCTAGCCATTCCGAGTCCTACCCTGAACTGCCCACATGGGTACGCGACAAACTGACCAAGCACGCTTTTTGCCCTATGGCCCCTTTTTGTCCTATGGCCCACTTTTCCCATAGCCCCACTTCGCTGAACTTCCCGACGATGCACACGCCGTGGCCGAGTCACCCCGCCCATGGCACCGCTAAGAAGCCGTCTACGGGAGACTGAAAACAAAAATTCGACTCAAACTGCAACTTTTTTGCGATTGGCAATTGTTGCGAGCCTTCCGATCGCAGACCGAGATACAAAACCGCAGGTAATCAGCCGCTTAGCGGCCGTTTTCGCTTTGCGAGATTGAAAAATGAGCCCCTAATCGCAAAAAAGTTGCAAAAAGAGCGAGATTTTTGTTTTCACAACAGGCAGATCGCTACGACAAGAACGAGACCATACGAAAAACGCGTGAAATCACCTAGCAAGGGCAAAAGGGCATACCCAAAAAGCAAGAAGGCAAAACCACACGAGCCAGCTAGATTAACAGGGCAGACTCTGCGAAAGCGCAGGATCCTGGCAACGGCGGCAGGGCAGAACCCGAGAAACTCGCACGAGTCCCAGCGAGGGCATGAGGGACCCCGCAAAAACCACACGACCCCCCCCAGCAACGGTGGTGGAGCAAATCTCACGAAGGAGGGCTACAAAACAAGGGGGTCCGCAAGAAAAAAAGGGAGGGATTGCAATACAGATATGGGGCCGCAAGAAAAAAAAAGGTCCGCCGAGGCTTCGGCGGACCTTTTCAGGAACGAATTCGCTATGCGAGCGAGGGATCCCACTCCACGATGCAGCTGCTCAAGAACGGCTTGGAATCGGGGGCATCGGCGTTAACCATACGGAACCTCGCCTCACCCTCGGCGGTCTTCCAAACCTCAGTGCGCAAACGAACGCCAGGAAGAACCGGCGAAGTGAAACGGCACTTGAAGCGGGTCATTGCCTCGGGATGACCAGGGAACAGAAGGGAGATTGCATGGCGCATTGCCACACCAGCGCTACTTACACCATGAGCGATGGGGCGCTCAAGGCCAGTCTGCTCGGTGTAGGACCAGTCGATGTGTTGCTGATGCCAGTCTCCCATCAAACGATACACAAGAGGCCAATTCAAACCATAGGTTTCCTCGTAAACGAAGTCTGGCTCACGGTCGGGATACTCGACAACATCCTTTGGAGGCTGCTCGCCACCCCAGCCGCCATCATAGATGCAGCAGTCGTACGTATCCACCGTGCACAGATGCGTACCGTCGGAAGAGTAGGACTTGCCTACCTGCTTGGAAAGAGATCCGCGCCCCTCGCCACGATCCCAAATGGCTTCCTGGGTTACATAGGTCTCAATGTGGTCGGCCATCTTGAACGGCGCATGAAAATGAACGTCAATGCCGTAATGCAGCGATCCGGAATAATCGAAACCATAATCGAGCGTGGTGGTCATTTCCTCGTTAACCGTAAGCGGCACTGCGAAGATGGGCAGAACCTTAAGCTCAGGGTTTTTCGCATCGCCTTCGTTAACATAGTCCAGATCGACGCGGCCGTCCCAGCCAGCACCGCACCCCAACGCGCAAATCTCCAAATCCTTGAAGGTGTAGTCGCGCACAAACGGTCCGAAGGTATTGCCTACGATCTCAGTCGAAATAGCCATTATTACTCTCCTCTCAGATCCTCAGCTGCCTTTACGCGGCAGCATTAGCGCGAATTATGCCTACCTATCGGGGAAAACGCATCGCTAGATATTGGTTAGTAGTGGTCAAGGCAACGAAATCGAGCGGTTTCGGCGCGCTTTTACCGCATGACGTCGCTTAACTTCACCCAGCGGCGTCTCACTAGTGTTGCCGGCGCCAATCTGGCGCAGACATACACGGCAAGGGCTGCACCAGCCTGGTGGCGGCAAGGGCTTTGCCGGCTTGGTACCCGGCCTACGCGGCAAGGGTTGTGCCAACCTGGTACCCAGCTTGCGAGTAAGGGATGCCCCAGCCCGGGCCCAGCCTGCGCAGCAAGGGCAGAGCCACTCAAACAGACAATCAATGACGCAACAGACGGTGGCAGTCGACCATACAAGCAACCAGCAACGCAATTATTCTCGAATCAGATAATTAACCGACGGCCGTGAACTTCTCCCACTCGCTCCAAACCCCCCTCCGTTCCCTATGGCTGAATGAAAGAATGGAAAGGTACCTATTCCACTCCAAGGAGGATGACATGGAATTGCTCAAGGGAAAAACCGCAATCGTTACTGGCGGTACGCGCGGTATCGGATTCGCTATTGTTAAGGCATTTCTGGACAACGGGGCCAAAGTTGCCCTGTGCGGCTCGCGCGAAGGAACGGCAAGCGCAGCCGTTGAAAAGCTGAAGGCGATCAACCCCGACTATGAGGTAATGGGCATCTGGCCCGACATGACGGATCCAGACTCCATTGCTGCAGAATTCGCGAAGGTAAACGAAGCCTTCGGGCGCATCGATATCCTTGGCAACAATGCTGGCGTTTCCGCCCGCGAGTCCCTCTACGACTACGACCCCGCCGCATTCGATAAAACTATGGCGCTCAACGTCAATGCCGTGTTCTACTGCTGCAAGGCAGTTGCACCTTTCATGCGCGCCCAGGGCGGCGGCGCCATTATCAACACAAGCTCTATGGTTAGCATCTACGGTCAACCTTCAGGCTGCGCCTACCCTGCATCCAAATTTGCGGTAAACGGCCTGACGAAGTCACTCGCGCGAGAGCTTGCCGCTGACCAGATTCGCGTCAACGCAGTGGCACCGGGCGTTACGCACACCGACATGGTAGATGCCCTGCCCAAAGAAATAATTGATCCTCTTATTGCCACTATTCCGCTTGGTCGCATGGGCGAACCGGAAGACATTGCCAACGCATACGTATTCCTCGCCTCGGACATGGCAAGCTACATCTCCGGTGTGGTTCTTTCTGTAGACGGCTTGGCGCGCTCTTAACGGCAAAACCTTAACTTCAAAGGTGCTAGCTATTAAAGGAGCGGCATCCGCAGTCAACGCGGATGCCGCTCCTTTTTAATCCGAAGAGATACCATCCTCCCCAATCACAGCAACACCCATCGGGGCATCCCCAACGCTATTCATCAACGGAAACAGAGACAGGATTTTGCGAAACGGGGTGCTTGGAAAGGTCGAGGCAGATGCTGATGTACTCCCACACCAGCAAAACCATCAAGATAGTCATAACAATAAGATAGCCAATCACCGCACCAGGCAAGCCCGTGAAATCAATGAGCAAGATGGGCACGAACAGCGAAAAGCCGAAGGTGATAACGTACAGTTTCATGACCGACTTCTGGCGACGCAACACCGTGATTACCTGATACAGGAAGTCGATAATAGCCGTTACGCCACCTGCAGCAATCATGATGAAGCTCAAGCCCCTGAATTGCTCAAAATCGACACCGTACATGAAGCTCATGATGGGGATACCGATCCAGCCCATAAGGAAGATAACCACCAGCGTTAGAGCGATAACCATAGCGACAATGGCCAAGATAACCAGATGGAATCGATTGCGCTTTTCGGCATCGGCCCACATCTGAGCCATGCGCACCAACAGTGGCTTGTATACAAAGCCAACTGTAAGCAGGATAGCCTGTGCGGGGAAATACAACGCATTGAAATACAGCTGGTTGTCATAGCTGAGCGCCGTTTCCATAACGAACTTCGGCATATTGTCGATAAGGGCGTACATGAACAGCGCAATGAACACCGGAAAACACTGCCTGAACAGAGCAATGATACTCTGCGTGCTCTGTCTTCGCGATTTCGGCGTTTCCAGCAACGCCAAGGGGAACGTAAGCACCAAGAACGTAGCAATGGCTGCCACTGCCATTGCAATACTGGAAACCCCCAGGTCACGAGTTACCAGAAGAAATAGAGAAAACACCACGAACACAACTACCGAGCGAAAAGCCTGAGAGATTCCTGCAAGGTACAGCTTGTCTTTCTGTTGAAGGCGCCCTTCATACACATCGGCCAGGCCGTCGATCATCTTGTACACGCATACGCCCATGCAGATGGTGAACATCTGCTCGCTGTAACCGCGAATCCCGCAGTACACATATGCCACTGCCATCATCGCAATACACGTGATTACGCGACTGATCTGGTAGTCCGAAAACGAATGCGTTTCCTTGATGTCGGAAACTTGATAGGTACGCATGCCATAATTGCCGATGATCATCAGCAGAGTGCCGATGATGAACGCCATGGAAAACATGCCCGCCTGTTCGACACCGCACAGCTGCGTTACCACAATAGTAAGGATGGGGAATACCATGCCCCACGCACCCGTGCCGATGGTGTTGCAAATGTAATCACGCGTTGTTTTATGAGAAGCAAATTCTTCTTCCTGGTCGAACGACCCTTCGGAAACAACGCCAAGGAGACGGTTGCACCAATTGTTAACCGCTTTTTTGACTGGATTCATCTTGCGGGGTTTGCGGGGTTTGCTATCGGGCCTCTGCCGACGCCTGCCGTTGCCGCGCGTTTCGCGGAAGGTGTCGGCAAAAGAAACCGTCGACCCCTTTTTGCTCGCCTGCTGCGCAACAGTGCGTGCGCGCTCCCTGAAGGATTGACCGCCTTGCGTATTCTTCGCGTGTCTTCCCTGCATGCTGATAGAAGCTAGCCTTTCTTTGTGCGGCGCCGAAAGCGCAAATATCACAAACGCAGGACAACCTGCATCCCAATAAGTATAGATCCCCCAACTCCGCGCCGCGCTGCCCAAAGGAATGCAACAGGAAACGCGCACGGGGAATGCACGAGATTGCCAGATCCTTTGCCGATATGGGAAAACGATTCCCCATTAAGTCCTATCATGGGAGGTAACCTGCAAATAACAGCACCGACGCAGAAAGGAGCAAATTCATGAAAATCGGATCGGTGATCCTTGGCTTTGCGATGATATGCATCGGAATCGTCGACCTTGCCGGGCAAGCTCCCGTGCTGGGCATCCACCCTGCCGTCTGGTTCATACTAGGTGTGCTTCTTGTTTGTTCCGACTCAGCCTGGGCAAGGCTTGCAAAAAAGAAAGCCGACAAAAATAAAGGGGACGATTCAGAAAACGATGAAGACCCAACGAATCAGGAGTAGCACCCGGTCTGGTCACGCGCCCAACGCCTTCATCGCATCGCACGTTGCACAATCGCCCTCCATTAAAACGTGGGGCAAATCGCATAGAGGTTTCAGCGGCGACTGCCTGAAAAAAGTTCGCAATTTGCCTTAGCTCCACGGAAGCGCCAGGTAGACGTCTCGCGCATATCCACTTGGCAGCAACACGCTCTCATTTGAACATACCTGCATGTGTTATCGAAAGTTCTCAGAAATGAGAACTTTTCTCATTTCTATTGACTAACGTCGTTCCGCCAATAAAATGAGATTCGTTTTCATTTTATGCACCACCCCTCTTGGGCGACGCATCCACGTACTCCAACGAAAGACAAGGCATGGCAAGCACGGGCAATACCAAGCAATACCGCACCAAACAAAAGGAGCTTATCCTTTCATGCATCCAGGCACACCAGGGTGCTTTTTTCACCAGCAAAGATATCGCAAACGCCTTGGCCGATCAGGGCACCAAAGTGGGAACCGCCACGGTGTATCGCAACCTTGAGCGTCTTGAAGAAGAGGGCATCATCGCCCGCACCAGCATCGAAGGCACATCCAGCATTTGCTACCGTTTTCTTCCCGACGCCCCTGAAGACGTGTACTTCTTCCTGAAGTGCGAAGAGTGCGGGAATCTTTCCCCTATCGACTGCGGTGAGCTGCAGAAGCTCTACGAGCATGTTATCGAGCACCATCACGTACGCATCAACCCCACGAAAACGGTGCTGTACGGCCTGTGCGAAGCATGCCTGGCAAGGCGCGGTGAGTAGCGGATGCTCGAGCTTATCCCCCATCTTCTCGAACACGCCTTCGAAGACACCATCTATCTGGTGCCGTTTTTATTGGTGACGTATTTCCTCCTTGAAGCCCTCGAGCACAAAGCAGGCAATCGAACAGAAGAACTGGTACAGAAAGCAGGCAGGCTCGGCCCCGCCGTGGCCGCCGTGCTGGGTGCCATTCCCCAATGCGGCTTTTCCGCCGCTGGTGCCGCACTGTTTTCCAGCAGGGCCATCACTCTGGGCACCCTCTTTGCGGTACTGCTTTCCACGTCCGATGAAATGCTGCCGTTGTTCATCGCCGAACAGGTTGATTGGCACGTAATGGCAGGCATTGTTGGCGTAAAGGTCGCCATCGGCATGATCATGGGCTTTGCAATCGATGGAGTTTTGCGTTTCCGCCTCCATCTTGCCCAAACCAAAGCAACGCAAGAACACAACCACGAACACGCCCGCTTCTGCAATTGCAAACACGAGCACGCCGAAGACCATGCTTTCGGACCCGACCATTGCCACAACCCCAGCTGCCATTGTGCCAGCGCGCATACTGGCTGGACCGAAATTGCAGTAAGCGCGGTTAAGCACACTCTTGAAGTCTCGATAATCGTGTTTCTTATCTCGCTCGCGCTGGTTGCCGTCATGGAAGTTGCCGGCGAAGAGGCAGTTGCCACGTTCCTCGCTTCGAACCCCGGCCTTGCTATCTTCGGCTCGGCGCTGGTTGGCCTTATCCCCAACTGCGGAGCCAGCGTAGTGATAACCCAGCTGTACCTTGATGGCATGCTGGGCACGGGCGCCATGCTTTCTGGCCTGCTGGTGTCTGCGGGAGTGGGTATCCTGGTGCTCTTCGGTGAAAATCGTCGCATCAGGCAAAACGTGGCAATCCTCGCTGGACTGTATGCCACGGGCGTTGCATGGGGGCTCCTGTTCCAAGCGCTGGGCATCACCTTTATGTAGCTGCTATTCCCCCGCTTTAAGCCATTCCAGGATTTCCGGCAGCTGATCTTGATATTGGTTGTACCCGTCAAAGTAGCTAGCACGCAAACGTTCCAGATCGGTGGTGCTGTTGCTTACGGCCATCTTGTCGGCATATACGATGTATGCCTTCCCCTCTTCCGCCAGCGCTTCGAGCTTTTCAAGTTCAGCGTTATAACGCTTATTGCGTGTAAGCAGGGCTTCTTTCACCTTCGGGTACCTGTGATAGCTGTTAGCGATGGCCTTGGCACTTGCGCCAATATCGTCAACGGGCTTGCGGAAGCCCTTGGCTCTCGTAAGGACAGCCAGAATACGGGGACATCCCGAATCGAGTGCCAGCTGCAACGGAATGCCGGCGCCAACGCCCAAGCCGCCATCGTAGTAGACATGATCGCCAATATGAACCGGCGGCATCACCACAGGGAGCGTACTGCTGGCACGCACACGCACCATCAAGTCCTCTAACGTTGCCATATCTTCCTTATGCCAGACCACCGATTCGCCCGTATCGCGATCAAATGCTTGAATTGAGCAAGGAGTTGGGTTCTGGGCAAACGCCTCAAAGTTAAACGGCAATACGCCTTCTGGCAAACCCGCTTCCTCGTAAATCCAGTGAGCAGAAAACATGCCCTTACCCTGGGCAAACGTCTTAGCACCGCCAAATTCAGGCTCCATAACCAAATCAGTGAAACTGGCACGGGTGCGCCAAATATCACCTGAAAGATAATTCACGGTATGGCTTGAACCAGCAGAAATACCGCACACGTGACCAAAGGTTATATTCTGTTCGAGCAGAAGCGATGCCATTGCGGCCGTATAGCTCGCACGCATCCCACCGCCCTCGAACATCAACACGGTATTAGCTGCATGGAAGTTTGCTCTCTTCATGGGTACCCCCTCGTTTTTTCCATCCACAAGAATACCCCTGTTCAAGCCCGCTAAAAACCAACGGTCACCATGCTGTTGATGGAATTTGGTCTGCTGCTGGCCCCAAAGCCTCCTGGGCAACTATGCACTCCAATTTCGTTAACGGTGTTCGCCCACCGCCGCCTAGCGAAGGCACCTTGTTGGGCCAACCAGCTTCTTACACGGCCTGTTTCACATTGCCCTCAGCTTGGGGCACCGCTAGAGCTCAGCGCCAACTTCAGGTGCAGGAACGAGCCCTAGCTGGTTACCAATGTATGAATCGCCGGGAAAATGCAATGAATCGGCACCGGGCACTCCACAAGCACCCGCAAGGAAAACGGTATACTTTTTAAAGATGAGCTGGGATTTTGCATTGATGCCCAGCTTCAACGTCAAGCTGGTTGCTGCACGGGGAATCGCAGCGCCCGCCTGAACACAAACCGTCTAACAACCAAAAGGCGACGGAATCGAGGGGATCATGGACAAAGACCGCCGCGCCAACTTCCTGCGGAAACTGCACTCCTTCGCAGGCGTATTTCCACTGGGAATCTTTCTCTGCTTCCATATGTGCGTAAACTACTCGGCAAACTGGGGAACCGCCCCTTACGACACCATGGGCTCGTTTATGGCGCACATGCCCTACAAGATAGTGCTGG
>UQVJ01000029.1 GCA_900544455.1 uncultured Eggerthella sp.
CCATCACATCAACGTGGATGAAATCAGTGCCCCCACGCTCAAGCATGCGGATATCACGCTCGAAGTTCATGAAATCCGCAGACAGAATAGAGGGAGAGATCTTGATGTCACCGAACACGGCAACCCCTTTCCTTGAAAGTAACTTGCTGCTTATTCTACACGCAGCACTACGTCAAACCAGACAAGGCAGCATGCACTCCGCAGCGACGCATCAAAACTTACCTATTCCTTGCCTCAAGATCGAGCAGGAATTTCTTCACGGTTGGCCCAAAAGCATAGCCCCCTATTTTTCCGTTCGATCCAACCACTCTATGACAAGGAACGAACAAGGGAATGGGGTTTCTGCCGCAAGCCTGTCCCACCGCCTGCAGAGCACCGGGCTTACCAAGGCTTTCTGCGATTTGCGCATAGGTGCGTGTCTCGCCATAGGGAATATCCGAAATCTTCGCCCAAACCTCACGTTGGAACGCCGATCCCTCAGCACGCATGGGAACCTCAAAAGCGGTACGCTTTCCAGCGAGGTATTCCAGCACTTCGCTAGAAGCCCGGTTGGTTAAGGCCGTTGCATGCCGACGCCCCGCCAACTGCACGGGACCAAAGGCAAAATGGGTTATTGCGGCACCATCCGACTCAATGGCAACCCTTCCCATGGGAGTGCGATAGATGAAATACGTTCGTTCCATCAGCGCGTTTCGCCCGCCTCGTCAAGCCCCCAAAATTCAGTGGTCAAGGGACGCTTGAACAAATCGGCCGCCAGAGGCTCGATAGGAGCGCCTTCCCACACCAAAGATCGAACCGCCGTGGTAATAGGAAGCTCGACATTGTGCTTCTCGGCCAACGGGCAAATGGTCTGGCAGGCAACAGCGCCCTCTACCACCATGTGGGTTCGTTTCTCGAAGCCGCCCAATGTGGCGCCCTGAGCGAGCGCTTTGCCAAACGAACGGTTACGAGAATGCTCGGAGGTGCAGGTTGCGATCAGGTCGCCCGCGCCCGCAAGCCCCATTACCGTCAGGGCATCCCCGCCGCAGGCTTTCACCAGGCGACTCATTTCTGCCATGCCACGCGTCATGATCATGGCGGCGGTATTGTCGCCGAAACCAGCGCCATACGCTGCGCCCACCGCAATAGCGATAACGTTCTTGAACGCTGCGCACAGCTCAACGCCTACATAATCGGGAGAGGTATAGCAGCGGAAATATGACGTGGTGAACAAATCACGAAAATAGTGTGCGGTAGCTCTGGAACGCGAAGCGATTACCGTACCGGCGGGGACGCCGAGGATAACCTCTTCTGCGTGGTTAGGGCCAGAAAGTGCCGCAAGCCTGTCGCCATTCCCCAGTACTTCTTCAAATATCTGAACAGGCAGAAGCCCCGTACCCTCCTCGACGCCTTTCGAGCAAATAACGATAGGGGTGTCCTTTTCGGCGATGGGGCAAAGATCTTGGGCAAACTGGCGCATCAAGCGCGAAGGGGTGACGATAACCAGAGCCTTAGCATGCTCGGCGCATTCGCGCAGATTGCTTGTCGCCGAAATGGAGTCGGAAAGCATTATGCCACTCAGATAGCGGGGGTTATGATGCTCTTTCGTGATGGCATCTGCCACCTCTGGCTTGCGAGCCCACATGATCACCTCGTTGCCGGCCGCTGCAAGCGTTTGAGCCAAAGCAGTGCCCCATGAACCCGCACCGATTACCGCGATCTTACCCATATGTCCTCCTTGGAGAATGCCCATGGCATTCCGAAACACAGCGGGCAGGCAAAACTGCCTGCCCGCCAGATGAACTGTCTTTATGCCTTTTTCTTGGAACCGATCCGGTTTTCCGTTCCAGCACGCAAGCGGGCGATGTTTTCCCTGTGAGCCCATATCACGGTTAGGCCAACCAACAAGCACAGCACAAAGGCAACGGGGTTGCCCCAGAAGAAGTACAGTGCGAAGAAGGGACACGCTACGGCTGCCGCAATGGACCCTACGGAAACATATTTTGTTGCCACAACCAGAACAGCGAAAATCGCGATTTCAAGCAAGGCTCCAACTGGGCCAAACGCGGAAAACAAGCAGCCAACGGCAACAGCGATGCCCTTGCCTCCCCTGAAACCCAACCAAGGACAAAAAATATGACCCAGGGTGCAGCCAAGGAACGCTACCGCAAGACAAACCTGCTCGATATAAAGAAATGGATTCGGCGAACCACCGAACGTCTGAACGAATTCCACAACAGCAAGCACATTGCCTGGAAGCACTTGGGTGCCGAACATCGCAGCAATAAGCCCTGCGACTATGCCCTTGCCGAAATCGAGAACGAATACAGCGTATCCACCCACTTTTCCCATAGTGCGAATGGCGTTAGTGGTGCCAATATTGCCCGAGCCATGCTCACGCAAATCGGTGTGATAAAACACTCGCGAGATTATGACTCCCCATGGAATGGAACCCAGTAAAAACGAAATAACAAGCAGTAAGACCAACTGACCTAAAACCGTCAACATCGACTGTTAATCCTTCTTCTTGAACTTGAGGTTGATTGGAGTACCGGTGAAATCAAACGTGGAACGCAACCTGTTTTCCAGATAGCGCTCGAACGAAGGCTCAACCAGGTCGGGGTGATTGCAGAAAAACGTAAAGAACGGGGGCTGTACACCAGTTTGAGTAACGTACTTCAACTTCAAAATACGCTTGCCCTTGGAAATGGTGTGACCGAACTCGCGAATATCCTGAAGCCAGTTGTTAAGACGACTTGTAGAGATGCTCTTGGAGTAATTGGAGTACGCTTCGTTGATGGCGCCCCAGATGCGCTGAACGTTTTTGCCGGAAAGCGCAGAAATGGCGATTACCGGGGCATATCCTACGAATTTGAGACGATCTTCGATGCGCTCACGCACTTCAGCCTTTGCGTCGGGACCTTCCACCAAATCCCACTTGTTCAGCACTACGACCATAGCGCAGCCGCGCTCAGCTGCCATACCGGCAACTCGCTGGTCCTGGTCGGTAAGGCCGATAGTGGAGTCGATTACCAAAAGAACGACTTCCGCACGATCAATGGCGCGCATGGCGCGCACGAAACCATAGTACTCAACGTCTTCGTCGATAACGCTCTTCTTGCGCAGGCCCGCCGTATCAACGATGGTATAGAACTGACCTTCATGCTCCACCATAGTATCGATGGCATCACGCGTGGTGCCTGCAACGTTGGAAACGATAGAGCGATCATTGTTGGTGAGCTTGTTCGTCAAGGACGACTTACCGGCATTTGGACGACCGATAATAGCAACGTTGATGGAGTCGATCTCCTCCTCTTCGTCGCTTTCCTCAGGGAACAGCGAAACGATTTCATCGAGCAAATCGCCCGTACCCGTACCGTGGAGGGCGGAAACAGGGCGCGGCTCTCCCAAACCCAGCTGCATAAATTCCCACATAGCGCTTTCATCGGCTGCGTTATCGAGCTTGTTTACCGAAAGAAGCACCGGCTTCTTGCTGCGACGCAAGATATTGGCAACAGCCTGATCGTCTGCGTTAACACCAGTTTGACCATCAACCAAGAAAATGATGACGTCTGCCTCATCGGCTGCAGTAAGAGCCTGGGCAGTAATGGAGCCCTGGAACACGTCGTCGCCACCCATTTCGATACCACCGGTATCGATAATCTTGAAGTCGCGGCCATTCCAGTCCGCCTCATGATAAGAACGATCGCGCGTCACGCCACGCATTTCATGAACAATAGCTTCGTTGTTTTCCGCAAGGCGGTTCACCAAGGTGGATTTGCCCACATTGGGGCGACCAACAATGGCCACGATTGGCAAGCTCATTCTTGCTCCTAACATTGCTGAAGGTAACTTTATTAAGGATTCAGGATACCACTCACCCGAACCCGCAATTTGACCACCTCATCAGCAGCACGGGATAAACACGCCTTCCCTATGAGCTACACGATGGGCTTCTTCCATTCAGGCAGACCACGAGCGCGGCGATTGCGATTGCGACCGCGCATATTTCGAACGCAACCCTGCATACCATGAGGAACATATTCCATATCCTCAAGATCGTCAGGCAAATAGCTCACCAACGAAAGAGGGGCAGTCTGCCGAACCGTTTCGGGCTCGGGGCCAGCAACGGCAGCAAATCCATAAACAGATGCGCCTTGGGCCACAAGCTTCTGCTCGTAACCGCTCCAAGGCTCATCGGGGAACAACGAACGAACATCGTCGGTACTCCACAGCAATTCGTAACCAGCCAGCTTAAGCTGCGTAAGCGAAAATTCATGCATGGGCATGCTATCGGTGCGTAAACGCAAAGGTGCGCCCTTTGCCAAGAGCGGGCGATACGCCATAAGGCGATCCAAGTAGGTAAGACGCAAAGGCGCTTTCTTTTTCTTGGGAAACGGCGTGGGAAAATTCAGAAGGATAGCAGAAAGCTCTCCTTCGGCAAAAAAGTCTGAAAGATCACGATCTTCTTCGTTAAACACGAAAACCGCATTGGTGACCCCTTGGGCTATTGCGCGCTCGGCACAACGAACCACGCATACACCGTCTACGTCAATGCCGATGAACAGCGTATCAGGCCGCGCAGCGGCGCACTCCACGGTGTACTCCCCCTTTCCGCAGCCCAAATCCAGCACAACATGCTGGTATGGATCGGCGCGAAAGCCTTCATGGGGGGCCCATTGGTTCCACCGACCGCGCCAACCCAATGGATTCGGCTCGTAGGATTGAGTAGCACCAGCAAGACGATCTTCAAGAGAGAAGCCTTTGTTCAGGCGGGATCGGGTGGTTCGCATTGCAGCAATAACTCCAAACAAGAACAGAACAAGCAGCGGAAAGCAGCCCCGAGAAAGGAGGACCTACAGCTCGCTCAGATAACGGACAACGCTTTCGATCTGATTATCGGGGGTGGAAGCTCCTGCGCTCACGCCCACGACATGGCATTCGTCAAACCACAACGGATCGATTTCATCAGCACGCTCGATATGATGAGCGCGGGAACAATGCTGCGCGCAAATCTCAAAAAGACGCGTAGTGTTCGACGAATTGCGCCCGCCGATTACCACCATGGCATCTACCTGCTCTGCAAGCTCGACAGCAGAGAGCTGGCGTTGCGTCGTCGCAAAGCAGATGGTGTCTTTCACCTCAAGGTCGAGATGGAGCTCTTTGAGCTCCATCAGAACCTCTTCAAAGCGTTCACGAGATTGGGTGGTTTGGACAACCACGCCAACCCTACCCGACAAATCGGAAGGAATGTCTTCGGGCGAACCGACAATCGTACAGCGACCACCGGCAACACGGGCATGAGCGGAGATCCCCTCCACTTCAGGGTGGCCAGCTTCACCCACCACCAAAACATGGCGGCCTTCTTTGGCGAGCTTCGCCGCAGCGCGCTGGGCACGCATAACATGCGGGCACGTTGCGTCGATTACCGCAAAACCTCGCTGCTCGATATCATCGATGACCTGAGGCACCACTCCGTGCGAGCGAATAACCACACCGTCTGCATGGATGCTGTCGACCGAATCGGCAACGCAAATGCCACGCTCCTCAAGCTCGGCAACAACGCCGGGATTGTGAATAAGAGGCCCAAGCGTACACACCGAACCGCCCGCCTCTGCCGCCTTGAGGGTCATATCGAGCGCGCGCTGCACACCATAGCAAGCGCCCGCATAAGCAGCCTTCACAACTTTGAGTTTACCCATGGAGTTACTCCTTATCGGAATAGTCAGGCAACGTTGCGGGATCGAATGCCGAAATGGGATGCTCGGCAAATACCTGAGAGTAGTCTTTCGAATCGGGGAACAGCTCCACCATGTCAACTTCTTCCGGCTTGCAGCCTTTCGTAAGTGCATATGCTTCGCGCATCACATACCACGAGCAACCGTCCATGCGCTCATCTTTGGGAAGGAAGTCGAACGATGAAAGTTCAACAGGTGCGCCAAAGCGCGCAGTAATACGCGGAAAGCGCACACGTTGCCCCTTTTGCTTCACCTTGCTCACGTTCTCTAAACCCAAAGGAATAAGGGGCGCCTTGCCCATCCTGGCAATAAGAGCTGCGCCGCCGTGCAATTCCGGGGCAGCGCTCCCTTTGCCGCGCCTCGTTCCTTCAGGGAAAATGCCAACCCATTCTCCGTTCTTCAGCATGCGGGCAGCACGCTTCAAAGCCGTTCGGTCAGCACTGCCTCGCTTGATAGGGAAAGCGCCGACGCTCGAGATAACCATGCCCAAGAATCCCTTGCCCGCACGAAACAGAGAATCGCGGGCGATCAGGCGCACCCACCCCTTGGGACGAACCGAAAGGAACATGATGATAACGTCAAGGTACGAATAGTGGGGCGAAACCAAAATAGCGCCAGTCGTCTTACCGGCAAAGGCGTCTACGATTTCCTTGCCTTCTACGCGAAAGCGAAACAGCACCTTGCACAGGAGGCTAAACAAACCCGAAAGGAACACCGCAATGCCATGGGGAATGCGATTGTCCTGGCTGTTCCCGGAAAGAGGACGATCCCAATACTCTTCATGTATGTTAAAGGCCATTAAAGCGCCATCCTTGCTCGAGCCAAACCGCAGATAGAACCAATAACTTCCTCCACATGCATACTGGAAGAATCAAGCAAAACCGCATCTTTCGCAGGGCGCAAAGGCGCTGTATCGCGACTCGAGTCAAGCTCATCCCTGCGAATAATATCTGCAAGCACTTCTTGATAATCGATGGAGCCAATTCCTCTATCGGCGTTTTGGCGAACACGACGATGCGCGCGCTCCTCAGCAGATGCGGTAAGGAACACCTTTACTTCGGCATTGGGGAAAACCTCGGTTCCGATATCGCGGCCTTCCACCACGTAATTGCCCTCCGAGCCAATGCGGCGCTGCTGACCAACCAACGCCTGGCGTACGGCAGGAACAGCAGAAACAGCAGAAACAGATCGATCTATCTCGGCGGTGCGAATAGCACCAGTTACCTCGACGCCATCGACAAACACACGACGAGGAACGGGTTCGCCCTGCTCATGGCGGAAACTGATCGTGCAGGCGTATGCAAGGGCCCCTACCGCTTCGGCGTCTTCTAAGGAAACACCATCATGCAGCGCACGCCATGCAACCGCACGATACATAGCACCCGTATCCAGGCACGAAAAACCCAACTCTTTCGCTACAGCCTTTGCAACGGTTGACTTTCCTGCCCCCGAGGGACCGTCAATCGCTATGATCATCTACGCCAATCCTTTCAAACATTCAAGAAACGTGGGGAAGCTGACAGAAACACTGTCGAAATCGATAATATCAACCGGCGTATCGGAGCACAGCCCAACCAAAGACCAAGTCATGGCAAGGCGATGATCTTTACGCGAGTCGAATACGAGGCCCCGGGGAACCTGCAGGTCGGGTTGGCCCTCAATGTACAGATCGTCATTTTCAGCCCAAGCATTCACACCCAGCTGATCCAACCCTTCAATGATAGCGGTAAGGCGATTCGATTCCTTCTTGGTAAGTTCGCTAACCCCACGGAAAACCGTAATCCCAGCAGCATGAGCCGCAACCAACGCCAGAACAGGAATCTCATCGATCTCTGAAGCAATGTGCTGAGAGGGGATTTCGCAACCTATCAACTTATCGGTATACGATGCCTCGATAATGCCTATCGGCTCCTTGCCTTCTGCGGTGAGGTAACGCACTTCGATGGAGGCGCCCATACGCTCAAGCGTACGAATGAAACCGACGCGGCCAGGATTGAGGCTAACGTTCTCAATCTGAATGGAACTACCCTTCTTCAAGAGAGCAGCGCAGATCAGGAACGCAGCCGATGAGGGATCGCCTGGAACATCAACCTCTGAAGCGGAAAGCACAACAGGGCCCTCAACCGAAGCGCGACGAAACGCATGTTCTACTTTTACGCCGAACTCGGGCAGCATCAATTCCGTGTGGTTGCGCGAAACGGCAGGCTCGTTGATGGTCGTAGTGCCCTTGGCCCCCAGACCAGCTAAGAGAACCGATGTCTTCAGCTGCGCCGAAGCCATAGGCGAGTCGTATGTGATGGCCTTGAGATTCGAAGTGCCGATTTCCGTCACCGGCAGGGTTTCGCAAGCCTCGGGCTCAAAGCTAACCCCCATTTTCATCAAGGGCGCAATGATGCGACGCATCGGACGCTTCTGAAGCGACTCGTCGCCCGTGATCTGAACGCGAATGTTCCATGGCGCCAAAATACCCATAAGAAGTCGCGAAGTGGTGCCGGAGTTTCCGCAGTCGATGGGGCCTTCGGGTTGCTTGGGGCCTTCGGCACCCCACCCGGTAACGCCACCAGCCAACGTACCGTCAACCTGACGCTCCAAGGAAACCTTTGCGCCCAAAGCGGAAACCGCACCGATGGTTGAACGCACGTCGGCAGAATCGAGGACCCCCGTCAAACGTGAGGTGCCCTCCGCCATAGCAGCGAACAGCACAGCGCGATGGGATATGGATTTGTCGCCAGGAACGCGTGCAGCCCCATCAAGAGGAGCGCCTAAAGGCTCGATGCGCGTAATGTTGGATTCGCTCATGATATTCACTACTCCTTAGATAGAGGGTTGAAGGAAATGCTGAAACCAGCCTTGATAAGCTGAGTGGATAGCTTTCCGATATCGCCTTCGTCGGTAAGCACCATGTCGAGCACAGCACTCGAAGACGTGATGTGGTCGATGTTGATGGACTGCACGTTGCAACCAGCCTGGCTTGCAATGGTAGTGACCTCGGCGATGATGCCGGGGCGATTGGTGAGCGGGATGCGCACTTCCAGCAAGTCTTCAGTTGCGGGAACCCATTTGGCGGGAATGGACCTACGGGTCTGCGCAGCTCGGTCAAGCAGCTTGGTGAACCCGGCCTTATCGCCTTCGCGCAACGTATCTGCATAACCACGCAAAATAGACTGCACCTCGTCAAGCCCCTCCACGATTGCCTCGCGGTTATCGAAGGCGATTCCCGTCCACAAAGCAGGGGAGCCTGCGGCGATGCGAGTAGAATCCTTAAATCCACCAGCAGCCAAACGGAACAGGGCTTCTTGATCGTCAGCATGACGCACAGCGAGCTCCACCAGCGAAGATGCCACAAAGTGCGGCACATGGCTTACAATAGCGACCGCTTCATCATGTTTATCGCGCGGCAGGGAAACCACGCGCGCGCCAAGACCCGCAAGCGCTTCATGAAGATTGGCGTAATCATCTGGCGATGTTTCCTCATCGGGACACAGCACCCAATGAGCGCCTTTGAACATGTCTTCTCGCGCGCCTTCTATGCCGCTTTTCTCCGAACCTGCCATCGGATGACCGGGAATATACTTTTCGGGATAACGTAAGAGCTCCTGCGCCTGTCGGCTCACGATCTTCTTCGTCGAACAGGCATCGGTTACCACGCCCTTGAAATCGCAGGCAGCGATGATGCGAAAGTATTCGTTTGCCACAGGGACGGGAGTGGCTATCATCACCAACTCGCAACTGCAAAGTACCGAGCTCAGATCTTCACTGGAAACGTGGCCCTCGTCGATCCAACCGCGCTCTTGAGCCGCTTTGACCGCGTGCTCGGAAACGTCAATGCCCACGAGACGCGCATCGGGATATGCGTTGCGATACATTGCCGCAAACGATGATCCGATAAGTCCAAGGCCGATAACGGCCACTGAAGAAAAGTGCGTCTTCATAGCTAATTTGCTCATTTCTGATAGCGGTTTGTTTGTGTGGATGATTCTACCACGCCTATCTGGCGGCCTGTTCAAGCGTCACAACCTCTTGCGGGTTGAGCACACGATATTCCCCTTCGGGCAGATCGCCCAGTTCAAGGGGACCAAACGACTCGCGATGCAAACGAAGCACAGGATGGCCAATCGCTTCGAGCATACGCTTCACTTGGCGCTTTCGGCCTTCATGGATGGTAATTTCCACAAACGCGTTCTTCCCTTTGCGACCAACCAGGGAAACCACTGCGGGCTGCGTCATGCCGTCTTCCAGCTCCACCCCGTGACGCAAACGGCTAAGGGCTTTTTCGCTCGGTATGCCTTTCACCAAGGCACGGTAGGTTTTATCGACGTGACGAGAGGGATGCAGAACGGCATTGCCCAACTCCCCATCGGTGGAAAACAGCAAGAGTCCTGTAGTGTCGTAATCTAAGCGTCCCAACGGATACAAACCGGGGATCTCGTCGCAAGGAACAAGCTCCGCAACGCAGGGGCGCCCTTGAGGATCTTTCATGGAAGTCAGAAAGCCCGCCGGCTTATTGAGCATCAACGTAACCGCCTGGTTCGGCTTGCAAACGGGAGCCCCGTCCAAGCTCACCTCGTCAACAGAAGGGTCAACCTTGGTGCCAAGTTCAGTTACCACATTCCCGTTCACGGAAACTCGTCCCGCTTCGATGATCTTCTCGCATGCGCGACGGCTGGCTACTCCGGCTCGTGCCAAGAACTTTTGCAGGCGCACTTGACCAACCTGTTCGTTTTCCTGCACGTCAGCCCCTATTCATCCTCGTCGAATACCAACTCATCGAAGTTGATCTTCTCGACCGCACCCACACCTGCGGCAAGCGCATCGGAGAGCATCGTTTGCATCGCTTCCTGCATGGTCTCAGGCTGCAGAAGATCGTCTTCCGCCTCTTCTCCGCTACCAAGGGAATACGACTCGTCTTCCGGGCGTACTACGTTCAAGCGCTCAGAGATAAAGGCGCGTGTTTCCTCATCGGGAGCAAACGACTCTAGCGGAGGAAGGCCTCGCACCGAGCGAAGGCCGAATTTCTCCAAGAAGGTTCGGGTAGTTGCATACAGCACCGGATTGCCAGGTGCATCTTGCGTACCCGCTTCGCGCAGTAGGCCCTTTTCAACCAGGGAATTGATAGAGCTGTCCGAGCTCACGCCGCGAACCGAAGCAACACCATTGCGGGTAATAGGCTGGCAATACGCCACAACAGCAAGCGTCTCCAACGCCGCTTGAGAAAGCTTGCGGGTGTCCCATGAAAGAACATAGCGCTCGATCAGCTCATGGTAGCGGGGATGTGTGTACAGGCGCCAACCACCAGCAACTTCGCGAAGCTGAATTCCCCGCTCGGCTTGCTCGAGCTCACTCTGCAAATACACAAGCGATTCCTGAACGCGTGCGGGGTCAACTTGCAGCATGTCCGCGAACGTCAAAACCCCAACGGGTTCATCGGTGACAAACAGCATCGACTCAATGGCGCCCGTAAGCCACGCCTGGTCGACTTCAGCATATGCTGCAACATTGCCGGATTCCTGGTCGTTGTTCTGATCTTCCTGCATCATGCCTCCCTTGCCGAATCGAATTCGCCATCATCCAAAATCTGCGCGTTTGCCCCTTCAACATAAGTGATGGAAATATCTCCAAACAAATCATCTTGCTTCAAGCTCACCATATTGCGCTTGAACAATTCCAGCATGGCCAAAAATGTCACCACGATTAAATGCGGGCTATCATCAGCCGAAATGAAATCGGAAAACTTTGCGCTTCCGTTGGCGCACACCCTATCGAACACCGTGCGAACCTGCGTTTCCACGGGAATCACCTTTGCGGCGATATGCTCAGATTCGAGCAGGAACACATCACGGCGGGCAATGCAGCTCGCGCACAGCTCACCTAAACGCTCGATCTTGACGCCCTCCAAGTAATCTGGCACCAGCGTAAGAAAAGATCGGTCGGGACCAAAGGGGCGCGTATGGACGCGGGACTCCGCTTCAAAGCGACCCTGCAAAGCAGTTGCCGCGTTCTTGAATTTCTTGTATTCCAGCAAATGCTCAACCAACGCATCGCGCATTTCGCTCGCCGACATTTCCTCATATTCTTCGGGAGCATCTTCAGCCTCTTCATGCGGCAGCAAGCTTGCTGCCTTGATTTCCAGCAGCGTCGAAGCAACGAGAAGAAAATCGCTCGCCACATCCAGATCAACATTGCGCATGCGCTGCACTTCCGCCAAATATTGGTCGGTGATTTCCGAAAGGGAAATAGAGCCGATACTCACCTTCTGACGGCTGACCAGATACAGGAGAAGATCGAAAGGACCCTCGAAGCTTTCTATGCGAACACGGTACGACATGTTTACAAAAGCGCCTCAAACGCATTTTGGCGCAACGTTTCGTACACGCCAATCGCTACAGCATTGGAAAGATTCAGGGAACGCAAGCTTTCACGCATGGGAAGACGCACACATTCTTCGGCATGGGCTTCAAGCACCTCGGGATCGATGCCTCGACTCTCGCGGCCGAACACCAAATAGAGTTCACCGGCGTCGGCCAAATCCTCATCATAGAAAGATCGGCTGGTATTCCCCGTAAAGAACAGCATGCGCTTGCCTTTGTGCTCCTCCAGGAACTGGCTTACGCAAGGATGACGAACGATAGTCACTTTATCCCAGTAATCGAGGCCGGCACGGGCAAGGTTACGCTGGGTGTAGCGAAACCCCATCGGCTCTACCAAATGCAGCGTTGCACCTGTGCACGCACAGGTACGGGCGATGTTGCCCGCGTTCTGAGGAATTTCCGGTTCGAATAGCACCACATGCAGATCGAGCGCCATCACGCATCGAGTCCTTTGTTCATCTCTTCCTCGATTTCTTCAGAGAGCATGATCCACTCTTCCTCGTGGGCGGAAAGCGATTGCTTCAGCTTCGCATGCTCGGCTATGACGTCGCTCGAAGAGTCTTCGTTCGTATAGAAATCAGGATCGGCCAACAGCGCCATGATCTCTTCCATGCGAGCAGTTTCTCGCTCAATGATCTTGTCGAGCTCCTTTACACGCTTACGTTGATTTTTCAGTACGGCATAAGCGCGATTGCGAGCCTCTGCCTCGGCGCGTTTTTGCTCCTTGGTTTTAGGGGCAGAACCGCGAGGCGCCGTCATGGACTTCTTAGATGATCCTTCTTTCGAAAAGGCCTTTGCGAAAGCCGCAGAGGAAGCAGCAGCGGGAGCCGCCTTAGAGGGACGCTCCTGCATGCCATCAACCGCACTACGAGTATCTTCCTGTCCGGTTTTGTATAGGTAGTAATCATAGTCGCCAGCAAATGAGGTTACCTGACCAGGCTTTACCTCAATAATGCGATTGGCTACGGATCGAATCAGGTGCCTGTCATGCGTAATAAGGAGGATGGTTCCCTCGAACTGCTTCAAAGCCTGCTCCAAGATATCCGCACTCGCGATATCAAGATGGTTCGTAGGCTCGTCAAGGCAAAGCAAGGGACGTGGAGCAACAAGCATCTTGGCCAAAGCCAAGCGGCACTTTTCGCCACCAGAAAGGACAGAAACCTTCTTGTCTACCGCATCTGCCTGGAACAGAAAAGCACCCAGCAGTGTTCGAACCTGAGAAATGCTCCAACCAGGCGCCGCGCCATCCAGTTCCTCAAAAACCGTATTGCCAGGATGCAGCTCCTCAAGCTGGTGCTGAGCAAAGTATGTTTTGCTCACATGGGCACCGTATTTTATTGTGCCCGCGTCAGGCTCCAGAGCGCCAGCGATCATCTTCAGCAGGGTAGACTTTCCCGCACCGTTCGGGCCAACCAAAGCGACCTTTTCCCCGCGGTACAAAGACAGATCCAAACCATCGTAGACCGTCTTTGATCCAAACGACTTGCACAAGCCCGTGGTTTCCACCACCAGATCGCCCGTACGTGGTGGTTGTTGGAAATTGAAGTGTACGCTCTTGCGCTCAGGGGGTACCTGGATGATCTCCATTTTCTCAAGCTTGCGCACACGATCCTGCACCTGTTTGGCTTTCGTTGCCTTATAGCGAAAACGCTCGATGAAGGCCTCCATGTGAGCAATTTCCTCTTGCTGCTTCTGCGCTTGTTCGCGCAGCAATTCAAGACGCTCTTCACGTTGCGTCAAATAAGCAGAGTAATTGCCTTTATAGAGCTGGACATGACCCAAATCGATCTCGGCAACGCGATCAACCATGTTGTCCAGAAATTCGCGGTCGTGACTTACCACAATCACGCTTCCCGAATAACTGCGCAAGAAGCTTTCCAGCCACTTCACGCTTTCAAGGTCAAGGTGATTGGTAGGCTCGTCAAGAAGGAGCACTTCGGGATTGCGCGTAAGGAGTTTTGCCAATGCGATGCGCATCTGCCAACCACCGGAAAAATCAGAAGTCATGCGATCCATATCGTCTTCGCCAAAGCCCAAGCCGAAGAGAACCGAGCGCACGCGCGATTCAAGCTGATAACCGCCCATAGCCTCATACTGGTCACGAGCGCGCCCGTATGAGGCAAGCTGTTGCTCGGTGGGGTTTTCACCCAACGAAGTTTCCAGTTCGCGCATGTGGCGTTCTTGATTCAAGATTTCGTGCTGAGCAGAGAGCACCTCTTCGAAAATAGAGCGCTCCCCCATTTCAATGGCTTCCTGCTCTAGGTATCCGAGTTTTGCGCCCTTCGCCAAGATAATGCGACCATCATCGGCATCCTCTTTGCCGGTAATGATATTGAGCATAGTGGTTTTACCAGCGCCATTCGGGCCAACAAGGGCAAGACGATCGTACTCTTCCAAACGAAAAGTGACGTCCGAAAACAGGACGCGGGAACCAAAGGATTTGGTGATGTGTTCAAGCTGTAAAATCATAACGATTCATTGTACCGTATGCGAGCAATGCAACCGAACGTGCCGGGGCATACTTACAAACCGCGCATGAAAACACAAACAACGGCGCAACTCATGCTCGCAAGATTCTGCTTCGCAAGCAATCTGCAACCCGGCTCGACTACATGCTTCACGCGAAAACAAGACCGGTGCAACCCTAATCGATGTAAATGCTCGGTGAGGCAGATCGATCGAGCTGATGCCCACGTACGTACTCAATAAAGTGTTCCACGCAGTACGGACGATAATTCTTATCGCAATAAACGAGATAGATCGTGTGGCAGTATTGACGTTTTTCCAGCTCGTTGTTGTACAAGGGCTTTACGACAATGTCTTCCATCGTGTGAGGGAAAAATGTGTCGAGCATCAATGCCAGATCGGAGCCATTCGCAGCAAAACCCGCAAGTATAGACTCATCCTCATACACATAGCGAACATCGTCGATTTCAAACCCATCGAGCAAATTCTTCACCGATTTTCCGAGAGGCACTTCCCCTCGATAGGTAATAAGAGACTCGCCCTTCAGATCACTAAGCGTCAAGTATGGCTTAGATGCCAAAGAAGAAGACGGGCTCATGGCAACGACCAAGCGCTGCTCAACAACAGGAATCCGATGGAGCTTATCGCTGAAACCGGCATCAAAAGCACAGAAGGCAACATCATGCTTCCCCTCAACAATGCCGGAAAGCAAATCTTGAGAAGGCTTCTGGTTGATGTTGAATTCGGTTTTTCGCTCGTTAACCGTCGAATAGCCGTTCAACAAACGAGGAAGATACTCCGTCTGAAGCGTGATGATGCAGCCAAGATCGATCACGCCGCCATCACCTTCACCAGAATATCCCTTCATTATGGCAATACCCTTATCCAGTTGCTCCAGCGAAGCATTTACGTACTTAAGAAACTCCGCACCGTACTTAGTGAGTTCCACATTACGCCCAGCTTTTTGGAATAAGGAAACGCCCAGCTCTTGCTCAAGAGAGGAAATGGAGCCAGAAAGGGTGGGTTGCGTAATGAAAAGCTCTTTGGCAGCTTTTGTATAGTGCTGCAATTCGGCCAGTTTACGAAAATAATAAAGCTGGGACAGATTCATGCTTCTACGCGCCTCCACCTAATACAAAACGATGTTAATTATAGCGTAAATCCGATAAATCAAGCTTAACCTATAAGCCATTCTTTTGCTTTATGCTAACAAGTTCAATTCTTTGATCGGCATACCACTTATTGGTGCATCTTCATATCGCTGCACCATCATGCATCATTTCGCTTACTGCGTTGATCGCGGCAGTCATTGCGACCCAAAACGAAAAGGGCTCCAGTTTCCTGGAGCCCTTCCAACAGCACATGAATATTCTCATGAACGCTATGTGTTTAGTCGTGCATCTTTTCCATAGCACTGTAACCAAACTGCTTCTTGAAGCGAGAGATTACGTACAGGGACATGCAGATGCTTACGATTGCGGCAACGAGAAGCAGAACCATCATGATCCAAACTGCGCTACCCTCGCCAACGGACTTGGTCATGCTGCCAACGATGAAGGGCAGGAATACCGATGCGAAGCCCATGAAGGTGTAGTACATACCTACGTTACGACCACGAGGACCGGGGCACATCATCTGACGAAGTGTAACGCCCGTCTGAAGCATACCGCCAGCAGCGGAGAAACCGAGAACGGCGATTGCCACGTACACAACGCCTGCACCAAGGTTGAGAGGCAGAGCGATGATAACCAAAGCCAATGCGCAAGCAGCCAAGATGGAGTCGATCAGGATAACCTTGATCGGGGTCCAACGAAGCTTGCCCATCATCCAAGCCCAGAACAATACAGCGATTACCGAACCAGTAGTATAGATCGAAGTCAAGCCTGCTGCGGTGGTTGCATCAAGACCAAGGTTGGTGATACCGAACTGCTTGGTGTACTGCTGTGCGCCGTACATGATGAACATGATTAGGAAACCGAAGAACAGCGTGCAAGCGTTAACCATAGCATTGGGCTGCTCGAGCATAGCGTCTTTGGCTGCCTGGATTTCTTCCTGAGCCTTGTTCTTTGCGCCCTCTTCATCGCCGTCGGAGGCTGCGATCTTGCGCTCGTCGTCATAAATAAACGGAGTGCAGATTGCCATGATGGTAGCGATAACGGACATCACGATAGGAATCATAACGTTGATGTGCCAGTTAGCACCACTGTTCATAGCTACGAACAGAGGATAAACGATACCGGAAATGGAGATAACCAGCTTGATGCCGATCGTGGTAGATGCAGAATACTTGGGATTTGCTTCAGCAATTGCAGGGTAAAGCGAACCATCCCAGAAACCAGAAGTGGCAACACCGGAAAGGAAACCTGCCACACATGCGACCGTAGCGTTGTCGGTAACGAGCATGATCACGAACGAAATGATGTAAAGAACACCACCGCCAACTGCCATGATCTTACGGCCAATGCGGTCAGAGATTTCGCCTCCGATCCAAACACTAATGAACTTACCAATTCCAACCCACATGATTGCCGTTGATACCGCAGCGGCACCTGCCGTTGCGTCGGTGAAGCCCCATTGCGTGTAGAAGTTCACCTGGTTTTGACTGAAGATAATCGCCTGAACGCCGTGTGTTAAATAACACATGTACACTGTCGCAATTGCGAACAAGTACTTAGTTGCTTGCTTTGCTGCGCTCATAACTTCCCCTTCCTCTCTCTTTTCCCTCAATGGAATGCTTGAACCATGCGAGATCCCCTGATGAAAACGACGGATCAAGACATATTTATGTTAGACCTGCCGTTTAAAGACTTCTAATTCATTCGAATAATGCGAATACAACCCTATTATAACTGATGCTTATAGGTTTAATAAT
>UQVJ01000030.1 GCA_900544455.1 uncultured Eggerthella sp.
ACGTGTGCTCTTCCGATCTCATCTGACTTATCTGCGGCATTAAGTCCTCCGCTTCTGCGCAAGCAGCTTATCTTGCCATATGCGAATACAGGCGTACGCGCTGCTCGAATTCCTGGAGCGAGATTCCTTGGGCATTGCTGATGCGGATGGCGAGGTAGCGGGCATTGTCTTTGATGGCGTAGATCATTTCCTCTGGGAAAGAAGAGCCGTCGAGCTTTCCCTCGCGATAGAGATAATCGATAACGCCGATCAGGCCGCTGATGGAATACTCGATGATGATGCGCGCATTAGAGGTGAGCTCCTCTCCCTCGTTGCAGAGGATGGTTTGCCACATGTTGGCTATGATGGCGCGGATATTCAGCGCTACGCATTCTTGGCTACAGCGTTTCATCACAAGGCCGCAGCGCTGCGTGCGCTGGGGCAGCAGCACCTCGGTGAGCGCCTTGCTGTCGTTGCTGAGCATATAGAAGATGCCAAGCGGAAGGCCTTTGCTGTTGAGCAGCTCTTCTTCGATAACGGTGAACAGCAGCGCATCGAGCGATTCGTAATGGTAGTAAAACGTGCCGCGGTTGCAATGTGCCTTTTGGGTGACCATATTCACCGTGATGTGCTTCAGGTCGTTTTCCTCAAGCAATTCCCAGAATGCATTTTTGATGCGTTCTACTGCAGCGGGCGCCTGTTGATCTTTGCGGGGTCGTGCCATGATGGATTCCTTCGTTGTGGGGCAATACGGGTTATGGCTCGTCCGCTAGGACGTGCGAGGTTTGCGTGCGTTCATGATGAGCATTTGCAGTCGGTTTTCGATATTGGCGAAGCTGACGTCAGGGTCGAAGTCGAGGGGCAGAATCTGCGCGTCGGGATATAGCTCTTTCAGACGCTTTGATATGCCGCGGCCAACTACGTGATTGGGTAGGCATCCAAAGGGCTGCAGGATAACGAACGCGCGGCACCCTTGCTTTGCATGGTGCAAGATCTCTGCAGGAATCAGCACGCCTTCACCGGCATCGAAGGTGTGGTGGATGATGGGATCGCTTGCCTGTACCAATTCGGGCATGCGGCACGGCGGCGTGTACAGCGGGTGCGCTTTGGCAATTCTGTCGGTAACGTCGTGGGCCAACTTGAAGAAGGCATCGGATATCGAATTGTTCAGCTTGATGGGAAGCGGGCGATGCACCTTGTATTCGCGTTGCTGAGATCGCTGGTAGAAGTACGTTTTGCGAATAACGTCGGTCATGCGCGCTTCGATGATTTCCAGCCCGTTGCTTTCCAAGTACCGTTCCATATCGTGGTTTGCACCTGGATGGAAATTCAGCAGGTACTCGCCCACGATCAGCACGGTGGGGCGCGGTTTACTTCGGTCGTACTGCACGGAAAGCATTGAAGCTATGGCTTTTTTGAAGCCCTTCTTCATGCCCCCGATGCCGTTTTGGCGCAAGCCGCTTATAACGGCATCGATAGATTCGTCGAATGCTGCATCGGCGCTGCCCGGCTCCAGCTCGTAGGGTCGTATCTTGCGCAGCAGCTCTTCCAACGCGTCGATCATGGGCAAGCCGAATGCAATTTGCATAGCGGTTTTTAGGCTCATCTTAAAGCCAGGATGAACGTTGTGGGCGTCTTCGGCATCGTTGGTGATGATGGGAACTTGAGGATAGCCGGCATCATCGAGCGCTTTACGCAGAAGCGCAGCGTAGTGGGTAAGGCGGCAGTCGCCGATGTACTTGCCAGTGGCGATAGCAACCTTGTTGGGGTCGTATTCACCCGATTCAAGTGCCGCCAACGCTTCTCCAACCACGATTTGAGCTGGGAAGCAGATGTCGTTATGAACGTAGCGTTTCCCCAGGTAGATTGCGCGTTCGTGGCCAATAGGAAGAGAAACGGTGGTCAGGCCTTGATTGGCAAACGCTGCCGCCATAAGTTGGCTGAAGGCATGCGAGGTATTGGGAACCAGCACCGTTTTGGTGGCGGCATCCTTCTTTGTGAATTTTTGCGGATAGGGATCCGCGAGCTTTTCTCCGGTGGCGCGAGCTAGAGCCTCGTCGATTTTGCGCTCGAATGCGGCTGTGCAGGCTGCGCATTGGGAGGATTCGCAAGTTTGTGTGCTGCCGCAGCAAGGGGCATCCGGGTTTCTCTGTTGATCTGCATCGATAGCATGGGCCGTCTGAGCAGATGCTATCGTTTTTTCTTTTTCGCGACGTTCGTTGACGGTTTCGATAAACGAGCGCACACGGATACCCAAAGGACCACGGATGTCGCTTTCGTCCACTTTGAGTATGAGCGGTGTTTTGTCGCTGATTTCCTTCATCAGGCGGATGATCTCGTCGGAAAGATAGGCATCGTGGCCGCAGCCGAAGCTCACTATCTGCACGTACTCCATATTGGGGCTTTGCGCCGCCAAGGTTGCTGTCGATAGCATTCGGGCGTGGAAATTGTTCGCAATGTCGATCAGGCTGTTCTGCAGCGGCACTTGTGTGGCTCCCGGAACGGAGTCGGCGGTGATGACGGGAATGCCGTGTTCGGTAAACAACGTTGGCAGCTCATGGTTAACCAAGTCGTCGTTATGGTAGGGACGTCCTGCCAGCACCACGGCGTAGGTGCCTTCGTTGCGGGCTTGCGCCAGCACTTCGGCGCCGCGCTGTTGAAGGGCAGTGCCGAACGAAGCCTGCGCGTTGTGCGCCTGGTCGAGGGCCGCCAAGGTTGCTTTATCGGGGATTTGGAAGGTTTCCTTGAAGTACTTCACCAGCTGGTCGGTGCAGTCTTCTTCTGTGAACCAATGGAACATCGGGTTATCGAAGGGAATGTTCCAACGGCGGCTGGGGTTGTCAGAGTTCTGCACCACCAGGGCGTATCCCTTAACCACAGCGCACATTGACTGGCTGTCCTTCGAGGTATTTTCCGAGGGTACCGTGGTAACGATTGGCATGAAAATGCGGTCGACGCCCTGTTTATACAGGTCGCGAAGATGGCCATGAACCAGTTTTGCGGGGAAGCATACGGTGTCGGACGTAACGGCGGAAAGGCCGTTTTCGTAGATGGTGCGTGTTGATTTGTGGGAGAGCTTTACGGTGAAGCCCAGCGCTTGCAGCAGTGTTTTCCAGAACGGCATGCTGTCCCAGAAGAACAGTACGCGCGGAATACCCAAGGTTATTCCCTGGGAAGGCATAACGGGAGTACAGGGCCAATCCTTGAAGAGCAATTGCTCGCGTTCGTTGTACAGATTGGGCACGCTTTCCATGCTTCGGTTTGCTTCGCGCACTTGTTCGCGAACTTTTGCGTCGGAAAGCTCGCCCACAACCTCGCCCTTGGTGCAGCGATTGCCGGTGATCCATGAAGTGCCATTTGAGAACGTGATGCGTGTGCGGTTGCAGCGGTTTGAGCAGAATGGGCAGATCAGGTTCGTTTCTTGCGAATAGCTGAAGGATTCCAGGGCGTCCCAGCCGATAAACGAGGATGCTTGGCTGGCATGCTCGTTTTCTCGGGCAATAAGCGCTACGCCGATTGCCCCCATAAGGCCGGGGTAGGGTGCGCGAGTAACCTCTTGGCCAACGTATTGTTCGAATGCGCGCAGTACTGCGTCGTTCAGGAACGTGCCGCCCTGGACAACGATATGGCTGCCAAGCTTTTCCAGGTTGGAAACGCGAATCACCTTGGTGAATACGTTTTCGATGATAGAGCGGCAAAGGCCTGCCATGATGTCATTGGGGTTCTTGCCGTTCTTCTGCTCGGTTACGATGCTGCTGTTCATGAACACCGTGCAGCGGCTTCCCAGATCGGCGGGCGCTTTCGATTCGAAGGCAGCGCCGGCAATGCTTTTGGTGGGGATGTTCAACGTGGATGCGAAGCTCTCGAGGAACGATCCGCAGCCGGAAGAGCATGCCTCGTTTACTACGACATTGGTGATAACGCCGTTGTCGATCCAGATCGCCTTCATGTCTTGGCCGCCAATGTCCAGGATGAATGAAGCGTTGGGGTCGAATTGCTGAACAGCGCGCGAGTGGGCAACCGTTTCAACGGTGTGGCAATCAGCGCCCAGGGCGTTGGCGAACAGCATTTCGCCGTATCCGGTGGTGCCGCATCCCGCTACTTCGAGTTCGCAGCCGGCATCTTGGTACCGTTTGTGCAAGGCACGCAGTGCCTCTACGGCAACATCGACAGGCTCGCCTTCGTTGGAGGCGTAGAACGAGTCAACGAGTTCGCATTCCTCGTTGAGCAGGGCGAACTTAGTGGTGGTGGATCCGCAGTCCACGCCAAGGTATACGCGGAGAGTTTCGGGAAGGTTCCCCTGTTCAAGTGCGGTTTTTGTTTGGGGCAGCTGATGGTGTTCGGTGAAGATGGCACGCTCTGCGTCGGTTTCGAAGAAGGGCTTGCCGGCATAGGCGCTTTGCGATGCGGCGCTTCCCGCCGCATCGTCTATGATCACGATGTGAGCGTCTTCCAGCGTCTTGATTGCTTGGGAAGGAACGAGGCGTGCCTGACGGTCGGCGAAGAGCTCTTCCAAGGCAAGCGCTGCGCCCACTGCAACGATGGTTTCGGGGTGATCGGGGATGATGATGTCTTCCCTACCTAGCTCAAGGCGTTCGGCGAAAACAGCGATCAGGCGTGGGTTGAAGGTGAGCGGCCCGCCTTCGAATACGACGGGGGCTTCGATTTCCAAGCCCTGAGCCAAGCCGCCGATGGTCTGCTTGGCGATAGCGTGAAACGAAGAAAGGGCGATATCTGCCTTCGGTACTCCCTGGTTGAGCAGGGGCTGAATATCGGTCTTTGCGTATACGCCGCAACGGCCGGAAACGTTATGGACGGCTTCGCCCTGTTGGGCGAGGTCGTTGAACTGTTCGGTGGGCACTTTAAGAAGCGTGGCAATCTCATCGACGAAGGCGCCCGTGCCGCCTGCGCAGCTTCCGTTCATACGCATATCGGCAACTGACAGGCAGTTTGCCTCATTGTCGAATTTGAAGAAGATCATCTTCGCATCTTGGCCGCCGAGTTCGATGGCGGTGCGCGCGGTAGGATAATTCGCGCCTACCGCAAGGGAATTTGCCACAACCTCCTGTACATAGGGCAGGTTCAGGGCTTCAGCTAAAGCCGCACCGCCCGAACCGCACAAGGCGGCGCGCATGGGAACGCCTCCGAACTGCTGGTCCAATTCGGCAAGCAAGCTTTTCAAGCAGTTTGCCTGCTGGGCATGATGGCGCACGTAGCGGCGCATGAGCACTTCATGGGACGCTGCGTCCATAACGGCTATCTTTGCCGTCGTGGACCCAACATCTATACCTACAAGGAGCTGCGATGATTGGTTGTTCTGCACAGGTGAAGCCACGATAGTAAAAACTTCTTTCTAACTAAAACAACCCTGTCGAACAGGGCATAGTTAGTTTATCCAACAATGTGTTTAATAAAAACAGACATTTGCACTAACTCCATTTATTTTTCGTTGTTGTGGGCACGGTTTCGCTCGGTGTGGCGGTTGAGGGCCGCGAGCGCCGTCAATCCATCGCATGTCAATGCTCTGATGCCCGATGGGGGCTAAGGGACGGCGAGTGGCGTCCAATCGTGCCAATGCTTGGTTTCCGGTGGCGGTTGGGGCCGCAGATGGTGCCGGTTGCCAAGGTTGAGCGGGACGTTCTCCTCTCTTGGGCCTTGAATGTCCCGTTTCCTTGAAACGCGTTCAAGCTGCTGAAAAGCCGATATAATAGAGAACAGGGATCACCATCTACCTAGCTGAAATGGAGGGGTCATCATGGCTACTGAATTCGAAAAGGGTTTCCGCGATATTTTCTTGGCAGGCGTTGGCGCTATGGCCATCACTGGCGAAAAGGCGAAGGAAGTGCTCGATACCCTTATTGAAAAGGGCGGCGTTACGGTTGAACAGGGCAAGGATATCAACCGCGAGCTGCAGCATAAGGCAAACGAAACCGTTGCCAAGGTTCGCGAGGAAAGCATTGCCGCCGCGATGAAAACCATGAGCGCTGAAGAGCGCGCCGAGTTCGCTGCAACCGTTGCTAAGCTTGCCGCAGAGCCCGTTGCCGAAGAGGCAGAGGAAGCCGAAGAGGCACCTGTAGAGGAAAAGGCTGAATAACCCGCATGCGCAGAACGTGGCAGGGTGTTCCTGCCACGTTCTTTTTGTATGGGAGGAAACTCCCGGTCTAGTTGGTTGATAGTGCGTTCTGGAGGCAATTCGCGAGAGCGGCGCCTTTGCGGTTGCTCGCTTCATCCCTATAGTGCAAAACGCGTCCACCTGTTTGCTTCGATGCTGGTTGGTCCATTAGAGGAATTTCATGAACGAAAACACCTTGCTCAAACGTTTTTTCGAAAACGGTACCGAATTCGATCCCGATAAGCAGTTTGGTTTAAGCCACAAGGTGCGCACACGTCGCATCCGCGAAATTGTGCTGCTTATGCGCAAGCATCATGTCATGGATGGCCTTTCGCCCACGGAGCTGCGCGACATTCTTGTTGATTTGGGGCCAAGCTTCATTAAGATAGGTCAGATGCTTTCCCTTCGTTCGGAGATTTTGCCACAGGCGTATTGCGATGCGCTTTCCGACTTGCAGATGGATTGCGACCCTATGCCGTTCGAGGAAACGGTAGCGGTGCTTCGGGGCATTTATGGCGATAAGTTCGACTCGATATTTAAGGAAATTGACCCGAAGCCGTTGGGTAGTGCCTCTATGGCGCAGGTTCATCGTGCGGTTTTGACAAACGGTGATGAAGTTGCCGTTAAAGTTCAGCGTCCCGGTGTGCGCACTACCATGGCGCAAGATATCGACGTGATGCGCGCAGTTGCCAAGCAGGCTTCGCGCTTCATGAAAGATAACCAGATGCTCAATCTGCGCGATGTGGTGGAAGAGCTGTGGGTTACGTTCTTGGAAGAAACCGACTTCCTGAAAGAAGCGCGCAACTTGGAAGAGTTTGCGTTGCTCAACAAGGATGTGGTGTATATTTCCTGCCCGAAGCCCTACATGAAATATTGCACTGAAGAAGTTCTGGTCATGGAATACGTTAACGGCATTTCCATCCGCGATACGAAGCGTCTGCTTGAAAATGGCTACGACCTGGAAGAAATCGGCGTAAAGGTTATGGACAATTACGCCACGCAGATTATGGAGCATGGCTTCTTCCATGCCGATCCTCATCCTGGAAATATCTTGGTTAAGGACGGCAAGGTAATCTATATAGACCTAGGAATTATGGGGCGCCTATCTGTTCGTGACCGCGGGGGTTTCAGACGGATTGTAGAAGCGGTGGGGTCCAAGAACTCCGCCGAACTGAAAGATGCCCTCATCGCGTTTTCCGTAGCGCATGATATGAACGCCATCGATCATCCGCGTTTCTTGGCGGAGCTCGATAACGTTTTGGAAAGCTACGGTTCAACCGACGTTGCCGATATTGATATCGGCTCTTTGTTGGGTGACATCATGGTGCTTACGCGCCAGTGCAAGGTTACCTTGCCCGCTTCGGTTACTGCCGTTTCGCGCGGTATTATCACTATGGAAGGCTCGCTGCAGGATTGCCTTGCCAACGCCAACATCGTTGACATCATTAATGGGCACCTGCAGCGCTCAAAAGACATCAAGACGGAAATCCAGAATCAAACAAAGGATTTGCTGATCTCCCTGAACTCTGCAACCCATAGTTTAATTAAGGCCGCTGAGTACTCGGGCGACACGCTTCATATGCTTTCGCGTGGGCAGCTGAAGGTGAACATGGAAATGCTAAGTTCTCCGGAACCCTTGTACAAGGTGGGGCGCATCATGAACCGCCTTGCCATTAGTTTGGTGATTGCCGGTTTGCTGGTAAGTGGCAGCCTTATCATTGCGGTGGATATGCCGCGTTTGTTTGGGATGCCTGTCCTTTCTCTTATCGAGTATGTTTCCGCGTTTATCCTTTCAGTTTGGCTCGTGTGGGACATGTTCCGCAGGACGAGGTAGGGCTGTTTTTGGCTGTGCGGCTTGCTTGTTGATTGGTGAAGTTGGGCCGATAGGTTGAAGGCTGTACGGGGTGTTTACGCTGCGGACGGTGAGGCGTTTTGCCTTGCAGTGATGGATTGACATTGCCCTGTAATGTTGTCGGTGGGGCAGCTCGGGTACAATGCTGTCAATGGTTATGCCTATGAAAGGGGCTTTTGATGAATCCTGACTCTCGTGTTGTTCGGGGAGTAAGTATTGCAGCCATCGTTTTGTCTGCTTTGGGTATTTTGGGCGGTTTGGTAGTTGCCCTGTTCATGGGAATCGCATCGACTTCCTTAAACGATCCAGCTGTGGTTAATGCTCTTGTGTCGGAACTGCAATCATCAAGCTCTTCTTCGGCGTTTGATGGTTCTTCGCCGTATTCGACCTACGATTATTCCGGCATGACCCAAGATGAAGCCATGGCAGTGGCCAGCGCCAGCATTTTCATAATGGTGGGTCTGAGCTTCGGATATGTACTGTGCAAAGTTGTTTGTCTTGTTGCGGGTATCATTGCGTTGCGCAGCTGCACCAACCCCGCCAAGCTGGGCGGTGCCTTTGGCTGGTCTATCGCTGCTGCCGTCGTCAGCTTTTTGGTCGGCGGCATGATTTCCATGGTGCTGTTCATCGTTTCGGCGGTGTTTGTTAGCCGTGCTCGTAAGGCATACGCGGCTGCGCCAATGGGGGCTTACGGTTACCAGCAGCCTCAACAGTACCAACAGTATCAGCAACCGCAGCAGTATCAGCAGAGCCAGCAGGCTCTGCAGCAGCCGATAAATCAGCAGGTGCCCCCGCAACCGCAGCAGCCGATGCAGGGTCAGCCCTCGGCCGCCCCGCAGGCTCCAACTGCGCCTCAGGCCCCCGCAGCCCCGCAGGCTCCGGCCGGCCCACAGGCTTCCGCCCAAGACGATCAGGGTGAAAGCCCCAAGCAGCAGTAAACCAGAACAGTAAAAAAAGCGCTGGCATCAAGCCGGCGCTTTTGTTTTGCCGTCGTTTTGATTGCCTTCGGGGCTTGTTACTTCCAAACCTCTTCAGCAACATTTTTGATGAGGGCGATTTTCTTCCACTGATCCTCGGGTTCAATGATATTGCCCTCTTCGGTAGACGAAAAGCCGCACTGGGGGCTGATGCAGAGGTTGCGCAGCGGAACGTACTTGGCTGCCTCTTCAATGCGATGCTTCAGATCGGTTGGGTTTTCCAGGGCGCCATCTTTGGAGGTGACCAGGCCGAGGACCACCTTCTGATCTGCGATATGGTGCAACGGGCCGAAATCGCCTGCACGCTCCGAGTCGTATTCGAGGAAGAAGCCGTCAACCTTTAAGTTGGGGAACAAGATAGGCGCTACGGGGTCGTATCCGCCGGAAGAGAACCACGTGGAACGGAAATTGCCGCGGCAGATATGGATGGTGACTGCCAGATCTTCGGGTTTGTCGCGCAATGCTTCGTTGATCAAGTTAACGTAATCGCGCTCCAGTTTGTCCAAGTCAAAGCCGCGCGCTTCATAGGCAGCGCGCTTGTTCGGGTCGCACAGCTCGCCCCAGGAAGTGTCGTCGAACTGCAAGTAGCGGCAGCCTGCATCGTAGAATGCTTGGACTGCTTTGCGGTACGCGGCGGCAATGTCGGCGAACAAGAGCGCTTCGTTGTTCTCGTAACGAGCGATGGGTGTGTAATTCTCTTCGCGCACGCAGCAAATGAGGTGAAGCATAGTGGGGGAAGGAATGGTTTGCTTGACCAGCGTGCCACCTGCAACGCTGTTGGTGAAGGCGAAGTGCTTCAGGAAGGGGTGTTCTCCGAAGTCGACCTTGTCGGTAATGACAACGGTCTTCGATTTCGGCTGGTGGCCCTTGAAGTGAACCGACCAATGCTCCGCCCCTACTTCTTCGCAGCCAAGAAGTTCGGTAAGGAAGTCCAAATGCCACATGGAACGACGGAACTCGCCGTCGGTTACCGCGTGAAGGCCAGCGGCTTTTTGCTGAGCCACCAATTCCTCGATAGCTTCGTTTTCAACCGCTTCGAGCTCGTCGTGGGAAATGGAGCCTTCAGCGAATTGGGCGCGTGCGGTCTTGAGTTTTTCGGGACGCAGGAAGCTGCCTACGATGTCGTAATGAAACGGTGCGGCGGTATCGGACATAGAGGATTCTCCTTCAAGTTAGCTAGGCACAACTGCCGTATTTACATGGGGTTTCGGGGCAAAACTGATGGCACCCTTTGCACTTCATCGATTATAGGGGTGCTGCACCCTGTGTGGTTATAGGCATTGTTTCTAGCGAGCTATAGGCGGTCGGGGACGTGGCATGGTTCGCGGTCTGGGCGCTTTTTCGGCCGCTGGCCAGATTTGCGCCAAAAAAATGAGCCCCTTCGAGGGAAGGGGCTCGGCTTTGGGGAAAGTACGTTGATGCGATGAGGTTAGTCGAGTTTTGCGAAAGCTTGCTCGAGGTCCCAAATGATGTCATCGGCGTTTTCGGTGCCGATGGAAAGGCGAATGGTGGAAGGCGTGATGCCCTGATCGGCCAGTTCGGCTTCGGTGAGCTGGGAATGCGTGGTAGAGGCAGGGTGGATTACGAGACTCTTAACGTCTGCCACGTTTGCCAGCAGCGAGAAGATCTGCAGGTTGTCGATGAACTTCCAGGCTGCTTCCTTGCCGCCTTCGATTTCGAACGTAAAGATGGATGCGCCACCGTTGGGGAAGTACTTCTGGTACAGCTCGTGGTCGGGATGATCGGGAAGGCTGGGGTGGTTCACCTTGGCAACATGGGGGTTGTTCAGGAGGTATTCCACAACCTTCTTGGTGTTTTCCACGTGGCGGTCTACGCGCAGGGAAAGCGTCTCAGTGCCCTGAAGAAGGATCCATGCATTGAAGGGGGAAATGCATGGGCCCTCGTCGCGCAGCAAGATGGCGCGAATGTAGGTTACGAAGGCAGCAGGACCTACGGCATCTGCGAAAGAAACGCCGTGATAGCTGGGGTTGGGAGCAGCG
The DNA here is from genome assembly GCA_900544455.1 of uncultured Eggerthella sp. GTDB lineage: Bacteria > Actinomycetota > Coriobacteriia > Coriobacteriales > Eggerthellaceae > Anaerotardibacter. The sequence goes on from UQVJ01000030.1 coordinate 10,921, forward strand.
ATGGGGGCGTACTTGCCGCTTGCCTTCCAGTCGAAGTTGCCACCGTCGACGATTACGCCACCGAGGGAAGATCCATGGCCGCCGATGAACTTGGTTGCGGAATGAACCACGATGTTTGCACCATGCTCAAGCGGGCGGAACAGGTAGGGAGTGCCGAAGGTGTTGTCTACGACGACGGGCAAGCCGTGCTTCTTGGCGATTTCGGAAATGGCGTCGATGTTGGGGATGTCGGAATTGGGATTGCCCAGCGTTTCGAGATAGATGGCTTTGGTGTTTTCCTTGATGGCGCCCTCAACTTCTTCAAGGTTGTGAGCGTCGACGAAGGTGGTTTCAACGCCGAACTGGGAAATGGTGTGCTCCAGGAAGTTGTAAGATCCGCCGTAGATGGTCTTCTGTGCCACGATGTGGTCGCCTGCCTGGGCGAGCGCCTGAATGGTAAGGGTGATGGCTGCAGCACCGGATGCTACTGCCAGGCCGGCAACGCCGCCTTCAAGGGCAGCGATGCGATCCTCGAACACGCCCTGGGTGGAATTGGTAAGGCGACCGTAGATGTTGCCTGCGTCTGCCAGGCCAAAGCGGTCGGCGGCATGCTGGGAGTTGCGGAAAACGTAGCTGGTGGTTTGGTAAATCGGCACTGCGCGGGAATCGGAGGCGGGGTCTGCTTCTTCCTGACCTACATGGAGCGCCAAGGTGTCGAACTGGAATTCATGATCGGGGTTGTTTACGAACTGGCTCATGGCGAGTTCCTTTCTTTATGTGGAGGGGTGTGTTTCCTGTTTGCTAGCAAAACGAAGTAAACTCCCCAAAGCCCCTAGGGTCAATAGGAATTGATGAAAAAGCGCAGCTCAGGGGCATGCTTTATCCGGATAGCCTGGGTTTGGGAAAACCTATAGCGGCCTTTTATCTGCGAAAATGCCGTTGTTTAGAGGCGTTTTTCGGGTTGATCGCGCCTCTGGGGCAAGTGCTTGGGGCGGCAATGTTGCGGTTGTTTTCCTTCTGTTCTTCGCGCTGGTTGTGTGCATGTACGTTATCAACCTGGATTTGGCATCGCTTTCCGGCATTGCCGGTTAGCCTTTGTCTAGCAGGCCGTAGGAAACTGCGGGCCTTTTTCGTGCTCAAGGGTGTAAAAATGGGACAGGTACGAAATTCGCACTTCCGCAAATATGTACCTGCCCCCCTTTTTAGTCCTCTTCGAAAGGTCATGCACTGTGAAGCTTCAACAACTTATTTACGCCGTTAAGGTGGCCGAATGCGGCAGCATTACCGAAGCGGCGCGCCGTCTGTTCGTTTCGCAACCTTCGGTTACCAGTGCCATTCACGACCTTGAGCAGGAAATGAACGTGCACATTTTCGACCGTACCAACAAGGGTGTGGTGGTTTCCGCGGAAGGCGATACTTTTTTGGGTTATGCCCGCCAGGTGATAGAGCAGGCCGAGCTGCTAGAAGGCAAGTACAAGAGCACGAAGCAGCGCATGCCGCATTTCGCCGTTCCGTGTCAGCATTACTCCTTTGCGGTGAACGCCTTCGTTGATGTGATTCGCGAATTTGATGCGGAGCGCTATGACTTCACCCTGCGCGAAGAGCAGACCCATGAAATCATCGAAGACGTGGCCCGCATGAAAAGCGAGCTGGGAGTGCTGTACCTTTCTGCCCGCAACCGCGAGGTTATAAGCAAGATGCTTGTTGCCAACGAATTGGCATTTGAACCGCTGTTCCGTGCCGAGCCCCATGTGTTCGTATGCTCCGATCACCCCGTTGCCCAGCGCGCATCCGTAACCCTGGAAGACATGGCTAGCTACCCGTTTCTTTCCTATGAACAGGGCAACTACAATTCCTTTTACTTTTCGGAAGAGTTAACTTCCACACTCGACCGCAGCAAGAACATCCGCGTGCGCGACCGCGCAACGCTGTTCAACCTGCTTATCGGCCTGAATGGCTACACTGTGTGTTCGGGCGTGATCAGCGCAGAATTGAACGGATCTTCCATTGTTTCGGTGCCGCTGGATATCGACGAGTATATGGAAGTTGGCGTGGTAACTCGCAAGGGCACCCAACGTTCCCCGTATGGTGCGGCATACCTGGAGGCCATCAAGCGCCACATCCCGTAAGCGGGTGCAAGAGTCCCTGGTGCTGCCATACCCGCTGCGGTCTGCGGTCGCATCCCGTAAGCAGGGGCGAGAGGGATAGACGCATTGGCGCATCCAGGAGGGGACAAGGGACGGGTACAGTTGACTCATTTGGGCAAATCTTCGCCAATCCTTAATCGCTTCATCAAATAATCCAACTGCGCCCGTCCCTCTTGGGGGCTAGTTGAATGCTAGCGGATGCTGGTGCCGGGCAGCTCGTCGGCCATTTCGGTGATGTTCTTCCATAGGCGTTTGGGCATGAAGCCGCGCCGCAACTCGGGGTTGTAGCGGTCGGGTATGGCTACGGCATCGTAGAAGCGCTTCCAAGCATCGACCATTAAGGCTTCGTCGGCGGTTTCTTCGGGCAGGGTGAGCTCGTCGCTTTTCACTAGCGTCCAAGCACCCTTCTGGGAAACACCAGCAAGATGGTGCACCTCGTCGAAGATGATGAACGGCTGCGTGTTGAAGCGGGCGGCGAACCAGTCCATAAGGATGGGTACCACATTCGCCTTGGGGTTGCAGGCAGCGAACCACACGCCGCCCTGCATTTCGCGGAAGCGCAGGAACTGCATCATGTAATGGCGTTCGTTCATCACTGATTTGTGCAGCTTCACCAGCGGTTCCACGCAGGGGTGCGCCAACTGGCCCAGCACGTTTCCGCGTTCCTGCATGGCATAACGCACGAAGACGCAGATGCTTGTGCCTTTCTCCGGATCGTCGGAAAGAAAGGCAATGCGGATGGCGTCGAACGTGCTGCCGCCGCAGGTGCGGCATATGCCGGTACGCACGCGGTTGGCTATGGCGGGGCTAGTGGGTATGGTTGCGGGTTGCTGGCCCAACCGCAGTTGCAGGTTTTCCTTCGTGGCTATTTTGCTGGGAACCAGCTTTCGTCGATACGTTTCGAAGATGGCGCACAGCAGCCCTTCCAAGGTGCCGTCGTAGATGAAGGCATATCCCAGGTTCGGGACAGGGTAACCTGGTGTCGGCGCAGGCGCACTGTGCCGCGAGACGTTGTTGGTGCCCATCAGGCGCACCAGCCAGGAAGCTCTTCGGTAGCGGCAGGCAGGTTCAGACGCGTTGCGAAGGGCTCGGTTTTGCTGGACGCGCTGGATGTGCCAAATGTACCTGTCCTTGTTGGAACACTCGGAACGTCGAAATCGAAGATGCTCGTTTGGCCGGGCGCCACCTTGGCGCTGCGCCTTCCATGGGCTCCGCCGTTTATGGGTGCGGCAAGCTTTGCTCGTAGTGTTTCCGGTTCGAATTCGCCTATGCTGCCTTGATATTTCCCCGCGCAGGTTACGAAGTGGCGGGCGCGCTTGAAGGCAATGCCCAGCTTGCGCAATTCTGTTTCGCGTAGGCAGGTGGCCCGTCGGGCGCGGATGATGTTGCGGGCGCCACGCGGCCCAATGCCCGGTACGCGCAACAGCGTTTCCAAGTTTGCCGTGTTCACTTCCACGGGGAAGCACTCCAGGTGGTTCAAGGCCCAGTTCGCCTTTGGGTCTAGCTGTGGGTCAAGGAAGGGGTGCGCTTCGTCTATCAGCTCGGCGGCATCGAACTTGTAGAAGCGCATCAGCCAGTCGGCCTGGTACAGGCGATGCTCGCGGTTCAGCTGCACTCCCGATCCTGGTAAGCGTTTGTCGGTGCTTACCGGTAAATACGCGCTGAAGAACACGCGCTTCAGTGAAAGCGTGCGGTACAGGGCGCTGGCCAGGTTCAATATCTGGAAATCCGATTCGGGCGTGGCGCCTATTATCATCTGCGTCGATTGCCCGGCAGGCGCGAAAGCGCGGGTTTTGCGCACGATGGGCGCTTGCGCGTAGTAGGTGGTGTTCTTGCGCATAAGGGCACGGGTGTCGCGGTCTTCGGCGATGGATCTTTTTATTTGCCGCATGGGCGTAACGATGTTCTGCTTCGACTTGTCGGGTGCCAAAAGCGCCAAGCTTTTGCGGGATGGGAGTTCCATGTTCACGCTTAGGCGGTCGGCTAAATGCCCCAGTTCCTCAATAAGCTCGGGCGAGGTGCCAGGTACAGCTTTGGCGTGGATGTATCCGCGGAACTTGTATTCGTTTCGCAGGATGGAAAGTGCTTCTATCATCAGTTCCGTGGTGTAATCGGGGCTTTTGATAACGCCTGAACTGAGGAAAAGCCCTTCGATGTAGTTGCGGCGGTAAAAGCCCACAGTTAAGTCGGCCAATTCGCGTGGCTTGAATAGCGCACGGCGCACCTCGTTTTCGACGCGGTTCACGCAGTAGGCGCAGTTGTAGATGCATACGTTGGTCATAAGCACTTTTAGCAACGTGATGCAACGCCCATCGGGTGTGAAGCTATGGCAGATGCCCGCATCGATGGTGTTGCCCAATTCGCCTGCCTTGGCATGACGATTTATGCCCGATGAAGTGCAGGCAACATCGTACTTGGCCGCATCGGCCAGCACTTCCAATTTCGTTGCAATATCCATACGTACATCCGTTCGCCGTTTTCCGCCAAAAGATTACGCGAACATTTGTACGTTGTCAAACGAGCAAGCTAACGTTATGGCTGGTTTTTCTATCTCGAAAAAGAAGAAAGAACGTCCGATGGCCTGGCATGTAAAGCCGCGCAGCATGTTTACGCGCTTTTTGATTAGCGAAAAGGTAAATAGTAATCAAGCTCGCTTTTCAGGGATTCCGGCCGGGCGATTGGATATGTTGTTGGATGCCAGCTTGCCGATGGGGCCCAAAGAGCTATGTCGTTCTAGGCAATAGCGATGCGAGCTTTTTTCGGAGTGATCGTTCGAAGATGGGGGCTCGTTTGTTAACTTCTACTACACTAGGTACACTGACACATATGGCGTTGCGTTTAGCAGATAGGACACTCAGTTTGCGGATTTGCTTGCCTGCTTTAACGTTGGCTGTTTTGCTGTCGTTCGCCTTTCTGACGGCTTGCAATTGGAAGGAAGCCGATGTTAGTTCCAGTGAGTGCGAGGAAGAAATGAGCGAAATGAAAGTAAACGATACCCCTCAAGACCGTCTTCCCGTACTGAATTCAAAGGCTTTGTCCGAGCTGAAGGGAACCCCAGAAGGAATGAGCGGAGGCTTGATGTCTCATCAATGGGAGGTGAGTGGCCAGGTGGTTGCGTGTGACGAGGAAAGCGGCGCCGTTGCCGTATCCGTCGACAGCGACAACGATTACGCCCAGTATTTGAACAGCCCGATTCTGGTTTCCGCTGGGAACGAGGCAGGATTTGCCGTGGGGGATGGGGTCGTTATAACGTTCCTGCCTCCCGGCAGCGAAGAAACCGTTTTGCATCCAAGCAACCTGGTGAAAAGCCAATAAAAGAAAAAGGGGAATCGCAGGTAAACTGCGGTTCCCCTTTTTAGACGCCCATCCTGCGAACGGCCGCTATTCCTTTTCCGCGGATTCAGGTAGGAAGGCGCGGGCGTTGTAGGCAGAAATGCCCACGGTTGCGGAGTTGTGCAGCAGTGAAGATGCTTGCGGCGTGATGATGCCGCCGATGCCCAACGCCAACAGCAGCGTGTTGAACCCGATGGTGAAGCGATAGCCCTGGGCCATACGCTTTTCCAGGATGCAAGAAAGTTTGCGCAGCTCAACCAGCGAATACAAATTATCGGAAACCAACGATATGTCGGCCGCTTCACGCGCAACGGCACTGCCGGAGCTCATGGCGATGCTCACATACGCAGCTGCCAGGGCGGGCGAATCGTTCACGCCGTCGCCTACCATAACCACGCGGTGACCTTCGGCTTGCAGCTGCTCCACGATCTCGTGCTTGTGTTCGGGCAAAAGATCGGCCTTGAATTAGATCGGAAGAGCG